>SXMN01000298.1 GCA_005777315.1 Verrucomicrobiales bacterium | reverse complement strand
GTCCGCCTCACGCCCCCCGGAATTGCGGCGACTGCGATCTCAACTGATCCTTGGAAGTCGATGCCCAGGCGCCGCCTCACGCCCCCCGGAATTGCGGCGACTGCGATTGAAGTTCGCGATTCACTGACGCGGACTGACTATCCGCCTCACGCCCCCCGGAATTGCGGCGACTGCGATTGCTGGAAGCCGACGGCGTGATGAAACAGGCCATCCGCCTCACGCCCCCCGGAATTGCGGCGACTGCGATTTGTGATCGTGTTTCCGTTCACGTCCTTCACGACCCGCCTCACGCCCCCCGGAATTGCGGCGACTGCGATAAGGCTCAGGAAATGTCCTCTCTCATCGAGCAAGACCGCCTCACGCCCCCCGGAATTGCGGCGACTGCGATCCACTACCTACTTGAGCCCGCGTGATCACATGTTTACGCGGGCCACCGCGAGCGCGAGTGTTGCTTTTACAAAGAGCGAGGTGTCATGCTTCTTCACTTGGCATAAGTCCCGTTGTTTCATCGCCTTAATTGAAGCGAGCACTGGTGCGGTTGAAGGCTTGCACTTTCGCACTCGCCGCGCAGTCGCTGAAATCAGCACAGTTGTCGCAATTCCAATGAACGTGCTCTTTCAATGGCGGAGAAAGAGTGGTCGGTGGCACGTGGCCGGGACCATTCAACCTCGCGAGTGCGATTCTTCAAGCTTCAAATCAGATGATTGTCACACGCGTTCGTACTTGGTACGGCAAGCCCATCGCGTCGATGATCAGACTCGCGTCGTTCGCGCTCTGCCCCAGCGAAACAAACAGCACCTGATCCTCGTCGTGCTTGAGCAGCGGATGGACTGCGGCCTTGAGCATCGCCATGCGCATATCGTCCAGCGGACATTCAAAGACCGAGTATTGCAGCCGCACACCGAAGCCTTCGAGCGCACGCGCCACCCGCCGCAATCGTTTCGGATCGCAGATGTCGTAGCTTACGAGGTAGCGGATGCGGGCCACGTCAGTTGAGTGTGGAGGGTTGAGAGTTGAGACTCATCGTGTGGTGAACCCGTGATACGCCGCCGCTTCGCCACGCACGAAGCGCCAGAGTTGCCGCGCCTGCACTTCCAGCATCCGGCGATACGACATCTTGTAGCTGAATTCCGGGTGACTCACCTCTGTGTCGAGCCGGCGAAACCACGCTTCCCAAAATGCCTTCCGCCCGCGGTCATTCATGAACGTTCCGTTCGCGCTCTTGATGAAATCTTCCGGTCCCAGCTCGCCGCGATTCACCAAGCTGATGGCCACGCTGTCGGCGACGAGCGGACGAAATTCCTCCATCAAATCCAGCGCCAGGGCCGGACGCCCATAGCGCGGCTGGTGCATGAAGCCAAGAAACGGATCGACACCAACCGCGTGACACACGCCGGTGAGTTCCTTCACCAGCATCGAGTAACCGAGCGAGAGGATGGCGTTGAGCGGGTCGCGCGGCGGACGGCGGTTGCGCCCCTTCCAGTCGAATTTCCAATTGTCGCGCTGCTTGAGCATGGACTCGAACTGCTCGAAGTAGAGCGCCGCCGCCGTGCCTTCGATGCCGAGCAGTTCCGTGATCTCCGTCGCGCGTTCGGTGGCATCGCGAAAACCCGCCAACAATTGCAGCACGCGATCCGGCACGTCGCCGTTGCGCATCAGCATCACGCGCTGATTGTGAATTTTCGCGCGGATGACTTCACGCGCGAGCTGCATCCGCACGCCGGGCAATTCAAACAACCGATACTGGCCGCGCCGCGCATCCACGCCACTGGCGGGCAAGCCTTGCAACGAACCGAGATACCGTCCCGCCGGAGAGAAGTAGGAAACATCAATGTGCAGTTCGAGACACGCTTCAATCGCCTGCGCCGTGATCTGCACCGCGCCGTAGCAATAGATGGCGCGCACCTGCTGGCCGGGCAGTTTACGCACGTCCTCGCCCTTCACGCTCACCAGCAATTGATCGCCGCGCTGACCGATCTGCGCACCGGGAGTCTGCACCACCAGCACCTCGCCGGCGTCGTGCTCTGGTCGCGGCGGCTCCAGCGTGGGCGGTTGCTTGCCTGACTCCGCCGCAAAATCCAGCGCCTGCAATATCTGCTCGCGCAACCGGTCTTCCGCCGGCGGGCTGAAGCCAAATTGCAGCTGGCTCTCGAGTGTGGCTTCCTTCCGCGCCTGCGCCCACCAGCGCGTTTCATTCGGCAGACAAATCGGATACGCGGAACAATACAGACAGCGCGCGTCATTCTTGAGCGGCGGCGGGCAGCATCCGCTGCCCGCCGTCTGCTTCGCATCGGCAATGGCCTTTTTGACTTTGCCAAACAGTTCCTCCGTGAAATCCACCGGCACGCGCCGCTTGTCCGCTGCGTAATAAATCGCGCCGCGCACTGCGTTCACCCCGTGCTCGCGCAGGAGCAGCGCATGGGCGGCCACCTGGATGGCGTCCGGCTCCTTCGCTTCGCGCTCGCCCTCCGCGTTCCGCCGCGCCGAGCCGCGCTTGTAGTCGAGCACCTCCGCGCCCTCCGGCCCGCCCTCGACAATGTCCACCACGCCGACCAGCCCCAGCGCTTCACTCTCCAGCTTGAGACTGCGAATCTTCGCCCCTTCCGGCAGGCCGAGTTCCTTGGCGTCCTCCAGCTTCGACGGCGCATCCACGTTGCGATGCGCGTGACTGCCCGCCACCGTGTCCGCGTTCTCCTGAAAAATGTTTTCGACCCACTGAAAATAAAACAGCCGCGGGCAATAGATGAAGTTGTGCAAACGACGC
Source organism: Verrucomicrobiales bacterium (assembly GCA_005777315.1). Classification (GTDB taxonomy): domain Bacteria; phylum Verrucomicrobiota; class Verrucomicrobiia; order Limisphaerales; family F1-12-MAGs170; genus F1-120-MAGs170. Next base: position 36,989 of record SXMN01000298.1, on the reverse strand, counting down.
ACCGGCAGCGGCGGCTGCGTTTCAAGTCCGGCCTGCGTTTGAACCGGAGCGTCGCTCATGGCTGTGATGCGATTCCCTCTCCGCTTCCGTTGGGAGGTGAGAAGGTTGGGTGAGTTGAGGGAGGAAAAGCAGACGGACCAGCCTTGCCCCGCCGCCAGCGGACATCTATTCTTCTGCCCATGAAACTTCGACTGGTCGTGGAGCACGATGCCGAATCCAGGCGCTGGGCGGCGTTCTTTCCTGAACTCCCCGGCTGCGCGTCCGCGGGTGACACCGAAGAGGAGGCCATTCGGAACGCCAAGGAAGCGTTGGAATTGTGGTTCGAGCCATCGCCCGTGCCCCTGCCCAAAGGATCGAAAGTTCTCGAAGTGGCCCTCGCGTGAGCGAGCGGTTTCCAGTTTGCAGCGCCAAGGACGTCATCCGAGTTCTCCGACGCCACGGCTTCGCGCAAATCAGCCAAAAAGGAAGCCACCAAAAATGGCGTCACGCCAATGGGCGGCAAGTGATCGTGGCCATGCACGGCAACAAACCCATTCCCATCGGCACACTCAAAAGCATCATTGAGGGAAGCGGCCTGAGCGTGGACGAGTTTCGTTGAACGATTCCGCCGCGGGCAATAGATGAAGTTGTGCAAACGGCGCACCGGCAACGGCGGTTGCGTTTCCAGTCCGGCCTGCGTTTGAACCGGGGCGTCGCTCATGGCTCAATTCACATTGTTTTAGGGCTCCAAACTGCACATCGCGCGGTGTTGATGTCTTCAATCCGCTTCGAGCAGATTTGCTGAACTCTTTTCAAAAATAGAGGTCGCTCGTAAGCAATAAAATCACCCAGCCTTTGCCGCGCGGCACCGTTGGTTCTGTGGCATTTGTCTGCGCACTGAACACCAAAATCCGTTGTGCCGGGCTGTACCGCAAAGTAATCAGGATATTCTGATGACTCAGCCACTACGTCATCACCGTTGTCTCCGTTGCTCTCAGTTGCCGATGTTTGCACTGCCCTCTCGCTGCTCCAGTCCACTCGCAATTCACGTCCCGCATCATCCTCTGGAAGTGAGGCGAAATATCCGCGCCTGTTTAGCGCTTTTACGGTTCCATCTGCTTTCTTCACCGTGCGGAAACGAGGAAAGATGTCCAATCGGTCGGGATGGGCCAGCGCCCGGAGTCCGATGTTCACGGCGGCGTTTTTGTCCGCATTAAGAGTTTCCTTTCCACCATTGGCGGCTCCCGCCGGCAGGAATCTCTCTCCACCTTCCACAGGGATGAGCAGTGTTCTTTTCTTATCTTTCTGCTCGTCTTCCGGGATGCCATTGAACAGCTCTATTGTGTCCCCAACCAGCGTGGCGAGTTCGTCGGGCGTGCCATCTGCTTTGACTCTCTTCCGCCATGCGGCGAATGGCATGTCGTTCTCGAAGCCTCGTTTGACTTCCTTCACGCGAATTCCCGCCACGCCTGTCCTTGAGTCGAATCGTGATGACCAAGCAGGATCTACCAGCATGAGAGTGATGCCGAAGGGCTTCGCCATGTCAGCCAGCTTGCTGACAATTTTTCGATGCGCCCATTCCATGAGTCGCGAGTTTTCCGAGCGAGTGCGTTCCTGACTGGTGCGATAGCGGCTGAGGTCTTCCAGCACGATGACACTGCAACGTGGCGCATCCTGTCCATTCAACTGCTTACGCTCGTAGTCGCCATGCAAATCGATCTCGTTCTTGAGTTCTTTCTTGGTCTTCCCATCACGCTCCACCTTGACTGGATTTTTCAATTGCAGACCGAGTGCTTCGGTCAGAATCAAGTGCGCTGTCTGATACACACGTTGTTCGCGGAGATCGTTGCTCTTTTTCAACAAATCGGGGCAGGAATCGTGCAACTCATCGTCACGCTTAATCACCAGATCATTTACACCACGCCCTGCTTGCAACCATCGCCGTTCGATCTTGGCAAAACTCTGCCAAAGTTGCCGAAGATTCAGCATCTGATCCAAACGGCGTAGCGCAAGCCCGCGCATTCCTTGAATGAGAGGAACGTGCTGCGGGGCTTCGCAGTCTTCGTCCCTTGGTCCGTGTTCGCCCATGAATAGTTGCGGCTCCTTGGCATCCGCCTTCCAATGCCAGCGTCGTTTTCGCACCGGGAGACACCACTCCGTTGCGGTGCATAGCAGCAAGCTGGTGGACGAAAGTCGATGAGTGAAATCCTTCTTAGCGGTCCTGCCTGATTCGAGCGATGAACGGAGCGTCTTCCAGCCGTTGCTTTCACAGGATGCACCAATTCCCTTCCACCCCTTCATCAAAGATTCGAGCTGCTGAGGATCAAGCACAGTCGCCAATTCTGTCTCCAGCAGTGTCCGGAACTCGTCCCATTTTGCTTTCGGGATTGTCCAGCCACGGCAGATTTCGCGTACTGCGTCTTTGCTTTTCCTTTTGGATTTAGATTTTTCTCTCGAGTCTGGATCAGTTTCGACAACGAGATTGGCAAATTTCTCTTTCCACTCCCCCTCGGTCGCGAGTTTCAAACGCAACCGTTCATAAACGCCGTCCTCCGTTTCGTCTTCCTCTCGCTTCGGGCGGGTGTAGCTGCGCGCCAGCATTTGCAGCACCATGGACTTTTGTTCGTCTCGCTCCTTTGGATCAAAATCTTGGTCGTAGTGGCCCGTGTTCGGGTTCCGCTTCCGTGCGTCAGGATGCACCCACCAGCGTAACTTGAATAGATTCCGCGTGCGGCTAATCCGCCTGCGTAGCCTCCAGAGCAAGTGATCCCCCATTTCCGGGATGGTCATTGTCTCGACGGCGCGAATCGGTGTGCGGTCAACGGGAAGTACCGCATCGGCCAGCGCTTCAAACTTCGCAATTTCATCCGTCTTTGGGAATCGCCCCCTACCGTTGTTGCCGTATTCCTCTTTACGCTTTTCGTAAACAAATTCTCCGACACTGTCCTTGATGCACTTGCCGCTGCCATCGCGCTGATGATCCCAAACCCAGGCATCCTCTCCTTGCAGACGCAAAATGCCCTGCTCAACGACCCGTGCGAAGATCGGTTCATTCCATTCGTTGTCGGGCGAGATCATTCTGCCTCGATTTTCCGCACTGCCATCTCGATGAACCTGTAGCCGGGCAAAAGCGGCACAGAAGCGATTGCCAAGATCGACAGAGAGGATGGTTGGATTGCTGTCCTTCTCCTGGCACCAAACCTTTTCACCCAAACCCTTCAAAGTCTTGGTTGCCCATTCAACCGATTGTTTGCTTCGGTCATCCTTCACTTCCTTGGCCGCCTCCTCGATCTCTTTGGCAAGTGCCTTGCCTTGGGCATTCGTCGTCTGGCCAGTAATTCTGCTCAAATAGGCATCGATGGTTTGCGTGTGGTTTTCCCATGTTGGATGCGTCTTCAAGGCAGTAACGGTAGCCAGTGCTTTGCTGAGACGGTCAATCGGCCAGCGGAAGAACCGCTTCATCCCATCCTTCATCGGCTCAAGGCTTTCTCCCCAGTCTTTCTTCTCGCTTCTCGTCGTTTTGTTGAGTTCGGTAAAGGAAACAGGGAGTTGCACTTTCAAGTGGACTGTCCGCCACTCATTCACCGCCTGCTCCATGTCCACATCCAAACTAAAGCTGACTTTGAGAGGTTTTTCCTCGCCCCCCTCTTTCTTCATTTTGCCTGCGTTCGGTTTCTGGCCTGTCCCGAAAACCAGCGGCGGACACCAAAGAGCGTTCACACTCTGCCCACCTGGAGTCATGATCTTGTCGCGCTTCAACCGCCGAGCCGCGAGCCTGACTGTGCGCGATTCGTCCGACTCAACAAGTTTGTAGGTGGTTCTGCCGTCGCTCTCCTGTTTGGTGAGCAACTTCTCGAACGTGAAATCCTCGTTCAAATTCGCCTTAAAGTTGAAATGCCGCTGGCTGATCTCGCCGTGCCGGTTTTCCAGTCCAGGGAAGGTGTACGAAATTGGCCGCAGAATCACGTTGCCGCTGTCATCCTTTCTCGCGTTTCGTTCTGAATCCAATTCTTGAAGCCCCGCGACCTCATCCTTCCGTTCGAGGAACCGGACGTAATGCCACACGAAGTCACCTATTTGATTCGCTTTCGCCTGTGCAGTCTCCTCCCCTGCTTTTGACCAGATGAGATGGTAGTCAGGATCGCAAAGCTCGTGAAAGAAATCTGCGCTGCCAAAACCTTGACGGTTCTCCTCCTGACACTTGTCCACAGCGGCAACCAATTCATCCTCTTTCAATTTGCGGCCCTGCTTGTTTGCCTTGGTTTCAAGTTCAAGAAGCACTTCCCGGACATCAGCCCATCCGCCGATGGTGCCCGGCCGTAGCCCATACGCGCCCTCCAATCCCTTGTCGGATGCCAAGCCCTTCAGCAAGGCCATGATTTTGGTGCGCCTCGGGTCGGATTTCATTCCCTTCACGGTCAACATTTTTCCGGTCGGGCTGTTTTCAGGTTGGAGTTCACTAATCCCATCCTGCTCCTCTCCCATTTGAACAAGACAGTTCAGCTTGTTGAACTTGTCCTGCCGCTCTTGCGTGCGGCGCTTGTATTTGAAGACGTCATCTGCCGCGTACATGAACGCTGCCTTGTCGAGATCCCACCAAGGAGAGCGGTCTTTGTGGGCTACGCCTGCCACGCCTTTCAAAAACATTGGAAAGGCGCACTTGTGGGAGGCGGCGAATGGCGCATCGGTTATCGGTCGATCATTTAGCTGAGGAGGTTGCTTTGGCGTTTGAGCCTTGTCCGTGAGATAGAGGTCGAGGTCTTTTTTGGTGGCTGCTTTTGCCGTCGCAAGCACCTCGTTTGTTAGATTCTTGCCAGGAGAGACATGCTTGTGAATCCACCAGTACCGAAGGAGGACTCCTTCAAGTGAGTTATCCCGGCTGCCGTATCGTATCCGGTTGATGCCCGGTGTCGCTGTCGAAAGCCGTCCCGCGACTTCTCGCAGTGTTTCTTCAATTGCAGCATGTGACTCAGGCGAATGGCCGTGCTTCTGTTCGTCATACCGGAGGCCATCCGTGAGCGCATCGCGCAACGTGCTGAACGCATTCTCCGCGTTTTTCTTATCCTCCTTGTTCGCAGCTGTGTGTGCTGCCTTCTCTTTTTCAATCTTCGCCTGCCACTCGTCACGTTTCTTGACGCCTGCTTTTTCAGTTTTGGCCTTTGCCATTGCCTCGTCCCGTTTTCTTACCATCGCGGCCAACTTTGCCTGCTGCTTTTTCTCGGCAGAATCACGGCACCATTGGCTCGCTTCTTGGAGCGCGGCATCAATCGCCGCATCAAGTTTGGGAGGTTCTATCAGTATGTCCCTGTGCATCTGGTCAAGAATCCCAGTGCCAGGAACGCCTGTTTCGTTCTCGGGATCGCACAGAATGGAAGTCCAAGAACTGGCGAACTCGTTCAAAGCCTCGCTTTCCTCAATTTTTCCATCTCCATCAGTTTTGACCGCCTGCTGTTCTACGACACGATAAGTGTCGTTGGCCATTTCAGCCTTTTTGAATTCGGCCACTGATTTAGCGACGTCGCTTGGAAATAGGAACTGTTCCAGAAATCCGGCGGCGTCTGTCAGGGCAGCACAAGCAGCGTATCGACTCGCAAAGCGTTGAATGACCTTCCTAGCTTGGTCCTTGTATTTGCCTTTCGTGAACTCCTTCCATAGCGGATTCAGCAAACGGCCCTTCTTGTTCTTCGCCTCGCCCGCCAAACCCGCAAGCATGATTGTGTAGTAACACACCCCGTCCTGAAACAGTTCATTGGTGGTGACCAGGGCTTGATGCACGTCCGCTTTGTACGCGTCAGTCTTGTTGGTTTTCCCTCGTTTGGGGTGCGTCCGATGAACGCTTTGCTCGATGAGGACTTCGTAGGTTCTGTAGAGTTCACCAGCCATAAAATTGATCGTTTAGAAATCCACCGCGTCCTGAAAAAGCTGGTGATGCTGCCAGAGCGTGTCCTGCCATTGCTGCCGTTGTTCCGCGCGGAGTTTTTCGTATTCCAACAGTTCCGCGCTTTTCGGACGGCGCTTCTGTTCCTCCACGGGCCAGCCCGCGCACGCGGTGATTTCCGCCTCCACCTGCTCGCGCAATTCTGGAATCCGCCCCGTGAGCCGGCGCGCCTCGTCCGTGTCGCGATGAAACAGCAGCCATGTTTGGTTTCGAGACTTTGCCGGCGAACACCTCATCCGGCCTTCGGCCACCTTCTCCCCATCGGATGCGGAGAAGGAATTCGAGGCTGAGAGGATGCTCAGATCAGGAATTTCGACCTGTGTGACTTTGCCCTGATAGATGCGGTTCATGTTGAGGCTCTATTGGTGTGTGAGTTCGTTAATAGCTGCCGCACCTATCCGCTGCCAGACCAGATTTCCATAGTGCCGTTTTGTTTCTTGGATCAAATCGTAGTCGGCGATGGAGCCGAATACATCTCTCGAAACAATATGCTTTGTGTGGAACAGAGATGGGAGGTGGAAAGTATCCAACCATTTTCGCGCCAATGATATTCTCCAGGCCCACCCAGTCCGGTGGTGGATGACATTGGAGATTCCGCTTCGGCTACACAATTTCCACCGGACACTTGGGCAGGGCCTGTAAAAAGCTCTGCCCGTAACGAGTCGAGAGCACTCGATTATCGAGCACCACGACGATCCCGGAATCGGTCTTTGTCCGAATCAAACGACCGACGCCCTGTCGGAACTTGAGTATCGCCTCGGGTAACGAGAATTCGGAAAACGAATTCCCGCCACGTGCTTCGATGGCTTCGATGCGCGCCTCGATCAATGGGTGGTCCGGCACGGCGAATGGCAACCGCGTGATGATGACGTTGGACAGCGCTTCCCCGGGAACATCCACACCCTGCCAGAAACTGTCCGTTCCAAACAGAACGGAATCCACGTCCTCCTTGAATTTCTCCAGCATCATCGTGCGTGGCGTTCCGGTGCCTTGAATGAAGCAGGCGACGCCGAGTTTCTTGAAGAACGGCGCCATCGCCTCCCCCAGATCAAGCATCAGCTTGAAATTCGTGAACAGGACGAATGCCTTCCCATGAGTCTGGCCGACGAAATGTTCGATCCAATGGATGAGCGCGGCGCGGTAGCCGGAATCACGAGGATCCGGCATCTTCTTTGGCAAAAACACCTTCATCTGCCTCTCGTAATCGAACGGCGATCCGGTCTGCAATTGAACCGCCCGCTCGCTACCCACTCGCCGGGAGAAGTATTGAAGCCCTCCATCGCGGCGCATCGCGGAACCTTTGACTTCCGAAACCATCGTCTCGCCCGGCACCGGTTCCGAGGTGCCCTTGGTTTGAGTGGGCGCGGTGAGCTTTGTCGCGAGGGTTGCGCTGGTCATCACGACAGATGTTTCGCTTCCGAAAAGGCGGCGGCGCAGGTATTCCGCCACGTCAACCGGAGCCGCATTCAGGGAAAGATTGCGCTGCGATTTACCCGAACGTTCGACCCAATAAACGTGATCCGGCTCGCACTGGCTAAGAAATGTGGCGATCTCAAGACGTAATTCTGCCAGTCGCTGATTGCATTCCAGAAGCTCCAGTCCCGTGTCCTTGTCCTCCGTCATCTTGATCAGCTCGCTCACAGCTTCGCGCAGCCGTTGAATAGGGAGAGTCACCGAGTCCTGGACCAGGTCAGGCCGTCGTATCCGCAGTTCTGTCCAGGCTCGGGCAGGCCCGCTTTCTGGCTGGCGTCTGCCTCCGAAACGGTCCGATGCTGGACGTTCTTCCATCAAATTATCGCAGACTGCCTCGACGGAATCAAAAAACTTGCCGGCCTCCTCCAGCAATTCGTCCACGAGGTTGATGGATTTTCCCTGGCGCAATGTTGTCAGCAGGCCTTTTCCAGTATGCTTGTTGTAAAGCCGGTTGAGGGCAAAGCGCATTTGTCCGCTGGAAACACTCAATCCGATGTGCCGCGAGGCCACGTGCTCGACGGTGTGGGCTTCATCGAACACGACAAAATCATTCTTGAAGAGGATGCCTCCCTGATTCTCCTCGCTCACTCCACCAAGAAGCGTGAAAAGCAAGGTGTGATTCAATACCAGCACGTCCGTGGAGAGAATCTGGTTGCGCGCTCTTTGAAAGAAACAGGTGCCGCCCTTCTGCCCAAACTCAGACAAGTGACCGCAAAGCTTCGGTGAACAGAGCCCTCGCTCGGAACAAACCTGCGACCAGACCTTGTGATCCGGCTCGATTTCAAAGTCTGACAAGCTCCCGTCGGCGGTGGTCTTGGACCATTCGTAGATGCGCTTGAGTTCTTCAATCTCGGGCGAGGTGAAGAGCTGGTCTGCCTGCTGCATGGCCTTCGAGAGCCGTCGCGAGCAAAGGTAATTTTGACGCCCCTTGAGCATCGCATAGCTGAAAGGCACCGGAAGGACGTGCTCCAGCATCGGAAGATCTTTTCCAATCAACTGCTCCTGCAGGTTGATCGTGTGGGTGGAAATGATCGCCTTCTTCTTGTTGGCAACCGCAAAAAGAATGGCAGGAACCAGGTAGGCCAGACTCTTGCCAACTCCTGTGCCAGCCTCGACGAGCAGATGCTCGCGATCCTCGAGTGCGCGAGCCACCGCCACGGCCATCTGTTGCTGTTGCGGGCGATACTCGAAGTTGCTCGCGCGGGACAGCATCCCGGATTGCGAGAAGATTTCGCCCACCTGTGACACGAGGCCTGCAACACCACCTCCAGCATTGTCCACGACGCTGATCATTGGCGAGAACTCGGACGGGCACATCCACGAACTGAAGGCTCCTCAGCGTCAGAGCACCGGAGCGATGGTGAGAACGAAACAATTCCCTCAACATTCCTGACTGGCAGGCAACACCCAGCCCACCAAGACGGTTCATCGATAGAACTCCCTGATTCCAAAATGCTGGCAGGCATCAAGTTTGCCTTGGGCGGCGCATCACCACATCCACCGTGCATTTGTTCTTGGCGATCATGTGTTCAGGAAGAATTCCACGCCACGTCACATTGGGGTAAATCCACGCCCCGCGGCCGATAATGGAACCCGGATTGAGAACGGCATTGCAGCCGATGTCCGCCTGGTCCCCTATCAACGCTCCAAATTTCCTCAAGCCGGTGTCGTACGGAACACCGTCTTTATCGACCGTCACGTTGCCAGGAACAATTTTGAAGTTCGAGATTTTCACTCCCGCACCGAGATGAGCCTTGTACCCAAGGATCGAATCGCCAACGTAATTGAAGTGAGGCACCTGGCATTGATTGAAGATCAGGCTGTTCTTCAATTCGCAGGAATTTCCGATCACGCAGTTGTCACCAATGATCACGTCCTCCCTGATGTATGCGTTGTGCCGGATCTGGCAATTGCGGCCAATGATCGCCGGGCCTTTGATCAATGCGCCTGGCTCGACCACCGTTCCCTCACCGATAAACACGTTCTCACCCACGACAGCCGGTCCCTGATAGCGGGAGCCGCAGCCATGCGCCTTGAGATGTGCCAGGGTGCGATCATGGATCTTCTTCAGCGCATCCCATACGAATGAACATCCATCGAAAATCGCGGCGTGCTCCGTTTGTGCGAGGTCGAAAAGGTCGATTGCTTGAAACATGAATGGAAGTTAGGCAACCCTTTCCGATGACGGAAGGAAATTTGAGTGAAGTCCTGGAATGATTTCCACCCAATCCGAAGCCAGGTACCTTTCACGGCCCTCCTCCGCTCGCGATTCTCATCAGTTCATCCTCTCAGCAACCGCTCGATTTCCGAACGCTTCGGGGCAGAGGGTTGCGCCCCCGGTCTGGTAACTGAGATCGCCGCCGACGCATTGGCAAATCGCACTGCTTCGATGAGCATTTGTCCCTCGCCCAGGGCAACAGCCAAAGCACCGTTAAAGATGTCGCCGGCCGCGGTGGTATCGACTGCCTTTACTTTGAACCCGTGAACAATTTGCTTCCGCCCCCTCGATGCAACAAGCGCGCCGCGCGATCCCAAAGTCAGGATTACGGTTTGCACACCTCTGGCAAGGAGACTGTCAGCGGCTCGAGCCGCGGTGGCTTTGTCTCGAACCGCAATGCCAGTGAGCAACTCCGCCTCGATTTCATTCGGCGTAAGGAAGGAGACCAACTTCATAAGCTTGTCGGGCAGTCTCCGCGCAGGGGCTGGGTTTAAGATGACGGGAACTCCCGCCCCGGCTGCAAGTTCGGCCGCCCTCAGCACTGTCCCGATCGGCGTTTCCAATTGCAGCACCACCGCACCCGCCCGTGCGATGACGTTCTGCGCTTTCCGCACATCAGCGACAGAAAGCCTCATGTTTGCACCGCTGGCCACTGCGATCGAATTCCCTCCGTCCTTGGCAACAAAGATCATCGCCACGCCGGAGGGGCAAGCCTTGTCCCGGAAAATGAACCCAGTGTGAACGCCATCATGTTCAAATCCTGCCAGAGCTCGGTCGCCGAAGACGTCCTGTCCGATACGGGCGACAAGTGTGACATTACCACCCGCCCGTGCCGCAGCCACGGCCTGGTTCGCCCCTTTGCCTCCTGCCGCCGTCATAAACTCACCGCCGAGAACCGTCTCGCCCGTTCGTGGAATACGGTTGATCTGGATGATCATATCCGTGTTTGAACTGCCGACGACGACGATGGACTTGCCTTGAACGCCTGTTGACAGAGGGAAATCAATTGATTTGCCCACGGGTTTGCTCCGGGTTCGATTGGTGTTTCTCATGAAAACAGAATTCGAGAACTCAGTCAGTTGAAGCGGCAACAAACTCTGGAAAAGCCAATTTTGTCATAGGTTTCCTGATGTTTAAGAATGGAGTTCCTGAGTTCCTGGCAAGACTCAGACTCGCGATTGATACTTTCACATGATTGTTCATATCTGCGTGTTTATGTGAAATGGTGAGCGTCATTACTACTCTCCAATTCGATTTTTAAGATTGGTCCGGATCAGAGGGTCGATGCGAAGCGAAAAGATCTGTACGATCATGTGCAGCAGCGAATCAGTGGGGGTGACTCGTGATGATTCCTGCCTTTCGGCTTGCGAGCCAGTGAGTCGGGAGTAGAACCATCGTTGTGACGGCAGCCTTATTCCAAACCGGCAAGCGCAAGCCTGCCCGCCGACATCCCTGGCATCTGGTGCGATGTTCGGGCTGCCGCAACATGATTTTGAGTTCCGCGGCAAAATGCCAGCACTGTTCCACCTGGCGAACGGATGCTCGAGTGTTCTCAATTGGCCTGCCCGTGCTGCTGATGTCGGTGATCCTCTTCTGCGCGTTCTACAGCGTGGAAGCGTGGACTAAAGCGGTACGGCAACAAAGGTTGTTTGAAGAGGAGTTGGAGGTGCGGCGACTCTCCCAGCCGGCCACGCCATCGCCAATCCCGAGGTGAATTCGATTCAGTTGCGGGCTGCTTGAAGACGGTGCATCTGGCTGCCAGTATGTTTCCGATGATTCCCACAAAATTCGGATCCGACCGGAGCAGACAGCTTTTCCTCATACTTGCGCTGCCAATCCTGGTGATGGTGATTCTTCGGATCGCAAACGCGCTGTATCCACGGCCCAAGACGCTGGGCGCTCAGGCCGGGCGGCTGGCGCCCTGCACTGATCGACCCAATTGTGTATGCAGCCAGAATGATGATTCCGAGCATTCGATTGAGCCTCTGCATTTCAAAGAGACAAGAGAAGATGCCAGACGGAGGCTTATCGAGGTTCTGAGTGAGCTACCTCGCGCCCGCATCGTGACGCAGCAGCCGGATTATCTACATGTGGAGTGCGGGTCTTTGGTGTTCGGATTCGTCGATGATGTGGAATTCCAGTTCAGGGACGATGAAAGTTTGATCCACGTCCGCTCGGCATCGCGAATCGGTTATTCGGATCTCGGCGTGAACCGGAAGAGAGTCGAGCTGATTCGCGATCGGCTTGGCTGGTGATGTACTGAGGAGACCGTGGGATAGCCTACGAATTCCGGAGAGTACCGTGGGCACAGATGCAAGGCGTGAGCGAGGGAGGATGCCCGCAGTGGCCTCTGACCAAGCGAGCAACGCAGCAGATGCGCCCGCGCCACCTCCGAGATTTGTAGGCTATCCTGCGGTCTCCTCAGTAGGTGAACCTGCTGCATTCAGCGGAGCCTGCTCGGCGGCATCTGGCCGGAACCTTCCACTGCATGGGGAACGCATGCGCTTTGCGTGCCGTGTTCCGTGCCCTTGCGGATATGCCTCAGACGCGGCCCAAAGCGGCACCGTTCGGTGATCCACGCGTACCGTTCACCGATCAGCGAGCGCGCTTGCTCCCAGAAGTCCAATCACATCCCAAACCCCTGGCTGTCGCATGAATCCTCCAGGCGTCCAAGCAGGCGCTGCATTGCTTCAACCGAGTGACTGAGCAAAAGGACATTCTCGAGAGTCATTTCCTGCACCCGGCGGAACAGTTCATTATTTTCATCCATCAAAGCGTTTAGCAAAGGCCTGTAATCCTCGGGCAATCGTGTCATGATTTCCGACGTTATCGCCTGCCCGCCAATCTTCAGTCGCAGACACAGCGCCTCTCGCAGGGACTGGGATCGATTCCTTGTTCGTCGGACCTCGTCTGTCTGAAACTCCAAGGTACGGAGAGCTTCATGGAATGGACTGCCGGGTCGCTGCGCAGTGGTTGAGTGCTGGCAATCCAACGTCAAGAGCATTGCTCCATAGACGTGAAGTTCTTCGCGCATGGCCCCGATCAGTCTCTCCACATCATTCGTTGCAAGCTCGTCCGACATCTCCTCAACCTCACGCTCTTGCACTGGAGCAACACTCCGGACTCCGGGAAAAGTCGCTTGATCGCCTGTCTGGCTCTTAATCACTGAATCATCCTTTCAACGCTGAATGTCGGGCGGCGATTCCTCAAATCTTTCGCCACTCGGGTCGCAGTTTCTTCGCGAAAGTGCTGTCCATCTTTTCGGAAGGTCGCTTCAAAAACTTGATCAAACTCATGCTGAAGCTCATGTAAGCCTGCCTGCAAGGATTGCACTTCTGGAAGCCGCGTCGCCGTAGGAGATTCTCTGACGTGAAGCAGGATTAGCTCTGATAGGGTCGATCAGACCGCTGAGGTCGCCGCCCAGGAGTTGAAATCAACCTCATCCGGAACAGTCCGTCAGACTTGACTGAGGAAGCCGAAGTATTGGTGAGCACTCCTGCGGCGCTCAGTTTCCTGAAGAAATTGACCCGGTCAGGAAACTGTGGTGAACACCGCGTCTTGGCAAAAAGACTTCGCTTTTAACGCTCGCAATCCGCCTGTCCCCGACTGCGGCACATCACGGGTCCAGCTTCTTCCCGTCGTCCTTGGGCCACGTTCCGAGTTCCATGTGAGGAAGGTTGTCATTGTTCCATCTGGCACGCCAAATCTGATTGACCGGATTTACCACTTCCCGTCGAAGCTCACTGCTGGCATGTCCATCAGCCCATTGAAGATTGGTTTTGTAGCTGTGTCGATTTGAAGGGCGTTCCTCAACTGTCTTCGGGTCAAGATTGCCGTCCCATTGTCCGTCCGCCTGGGAGTCTCCGAGCATGATCATATCGGAAGGCGCCTTGACCTCGCTCTCCTTGACCTCTGTCACTGCGCCAATATCTCCACCCAGACCCAGTTGCGGCAGGACAAACGGTGGCTTCAGCCCCCAATCGTTGTAGCCGTAAGAAAATTTTGCGGCACCCTTGGCGAAGGGCGGTGCGCCGATGTATTCCAACTGTCCCTTGAGACTCTTGTTGACGTTTGTATCCCATCGGAATTCCACCTTGGTTCCCGGACACCAAAACGACGCGCGATTATTTCCCATGGCACTCAAAAGCCGGTTGCACCAGATGTACGAAAAATATCCCGGCCCAGGACGCACGTCGATTGCTCCTGGATAGACATTATGGTCAGCAACATAGATCGATGTGGCCAGCCCAAGCTGTTTCAGGTTGCTCAGGCAATTGATGGATTTTGCCTTGCTCTTCGCTTTGCCCAAAGCCGGCAGGAGCATTCCGGCGAGAATGGCGATGATGGCAATGACCACCAGCAGTTCGATCAACGTAAAGGCCAGTTTCGATCGGTGAGATGAAGAAGATTGAAGTGTCATAAAGTGATTGCTGGAATTAGCGATTGTTGATGCAGCGCGACTAGGGAGGTTTTGGAAGTTGATCGGGCGTATAGGGTACTGGGTGCTTCCAAGTTGTCTCCGTTAGAGACGTTGGCAAGGCAAATGTTGGTTTGTATCGTGACGTTTTTGCACCCGGATAGCGGTAGCAGGACGTAACGGAACAAGGGATTGGTCAGCGGACTACTGGTATTCTTTATCGTGGTGAAGGGCGGTGAAGTATTGCCTCAGGGGAACTGCACTCTGTTACTGACCAGTGTTCAAACAAGCTTTGACAGTGGGGATTCAGGACTACGGCCCAGGCAATCCTCATGTATAGCTTGCGCGCCGGAAGCATCGCCTAACTCGATACCGCCTCATCGCACGTTGAGTTCCCGCAATTCCTGAAATCCTTGAACGTGCATCCACCAGTATTCTTTCATAGCGATCCCATCACCTTCGCCATTTCGATTGCGGTGACGGCGGCCTCGAGTCCCCGGTTGTGTTCGGCATCCAGGCACCTGGCTCTGGCTTGAGCGGCATTTTCCAGGAGCAATACTTCGTGGATCACAGGAACGAAATACTCGATCTGAAGGTGAACCAGCGCGTTGGTCACCGCCTCAGCGATATGCTGCGCGTGGGTGGTTTCGCCGCGAATGATCACACCAAGACAGATGATGGCGGATAATTTGTTCTCCGTTCGTCCAGCCAGTTCCGCAACCACCACTGGAATTTCGAACGCCCCCGGCACACGCACAACCAACACTTCGACGGCTCCAGACCGGTATAGAGTTTCGCGCGCTGCCTTGAGCATCGAGTTCACGTACCTCGCATTATATTTCGAGGCGACAATCGCAAAACGCCTGCCTCTGGCATTGGCCGTGGTTCTTTGAGTCTTAAGAAGCATGAAATTTTTTGGAGACGAACGGTGCCGCTTGCATTCCGTCGATGGAATTCAAATCCAATGGCCGAGCTTCTCGCGCTTGGTTTTCAAGTATCGCTCGTTGTGGCGATTCGCCTTCACCCGTATCGGCAATTGCTCAACGACTTCCAGCCCGTAGCCTTCGAGACCGACGATCTTCCTGGGATTGTTGGTCAACAGACGGATCGTCTTCAAACCGAGATCAACCAGTATCTGCGCGCCCAATCCGTATTCCCGCAGGTCCATTGGGAAACCAAGCTTGAGGTTCGCTTCAACGGTGTCAAAGCCTCTCTCCTGTAATTTGTAGGCTTTGAGCTTTGGAGCCAGCCCGATACCTCGCCCTTCCTGCCGCATATAAACAAGGACGCCCCGCCCTGCATCGGAAATCTGCCGCATCGCCTGATGCATTTGAGGTCCGCAATCGCAACGCCTGGAGCCAAACACGTCCCCGGTGAGGCACTCGCTATGCACCCGCACAAGGACATTCTTCCGGCCAGCCACGTCCCCTTTGACGAGTGCCAGATGATGCTGACCGTCGGTGTCGCTGCGATAGAGATGAAGCTGAAAATCCCCGTATTCGGTTGGTAATTGGACAGTCTCGATCCTCTCCACCAGTTTCTCCCTCGAACGCCGAAACTTGATCAGATCCTCGATGGTGCAGAGCTTGAGCTGATGCTTGCGCGCGTACTTGATGAGCTGGGGAAGCCGCGCCATGGAACCATCGTCGTTCAGAATCTCACAGAGGACTCCAATCGGACGACAACCGGCGAGCCGCGCCAGATCCACCGCAGCCTCGGTATGACCGGCCCGCTGCAATACGCCTCCCGTCCGCGCTCTCAGCGGGAACATGTGGCCCGGCTGCACGAGATCGTCCGGCGTGGCCGTGGGTGAAGCCATGATCTGGATGGTCCGCGCTCGGTCAGCAGCGCTGATGCCTGTGGTGACACCCTGGGCGGCATCGACGCTCACCTGAAAGTCAGTTTTGAACATCTCGCGGTTCTGCCCTACCATGCGCTCGATGCCGAGCTGCTTGAGACGTTCCGGAGTGGTTGGCACGCAAATCAGCCCGCGACCATGCTTGGACATGAAGTTTACGGCGGCAGGCGTCGCCTTCTCCGCGGCCATGATCAGGTCGCCTTCATTCTCACGGTCGGCATCGTCCACAACGATCACCATCCGGCCGCGGCGAATGTCAGCGACCACAGATTCTATCGTATCAAATGATTTGCTCATATACGGCGGACGGAAATTGCTGTGGCCCGATAAATCCAGCAACTAAAAAGGCCGGGCTTTCCACCCATTATGCTTTTGTCATACGGTGGCCTGTCCCGCTAAACTCGAAACATTCACCCTTTTCCGATTGCCGTTCGTTCGTGAAGCCGCAAGCCTTTGCACGCAATCAGACACGCATGCGCCCCGTCATCCAACAGTTATTGACCACAGCGACTCCAGAGGCACTGGTCGAAAGCATGTCTCAATCAGACCACACCGTGTTGCTGCGCAGCTCCATGTTGGACACACCAGAGGGCCGATATTCGTTCGTCGCCACGGAGCCTTTTCTGACACTCACGGCTTCCGGCTCGCGTTGCGAACTGAACTCATCTGACGGGCACCGCACTCTGTTTGGCAATCCCTGGCATATTCTCGACAACCTCATGTCGCGTTACGAACTGCTGGATGAAGTTGACCTTCCATTTCCGCTCGGAGGTTGCTTCGGTTACTGGGGATATGATCTGAAAAACTTTGTCGAACTTCGCCTCCCACACCGTGCGACAAACGATCTCGACTGGCCTGACTGTCATGTGGGCTTCCACGACAGCCTTGTCGCTTTCGATCATCAGATCGGCGCTGTGTGGATCATCTCCACCGGACTTGGCGTGGACGGCAGCCGGACAGAGAGCCGGTTGCGCCAAAAGGTTGAATTTTGGGAGCATCATCTCAGTTCCTGTGAAGAGGCGGCAGGCGGGTTTCCGCACCGTGACTACGATGTCAGCCGTCGCGCACCCTCGGTCTCCTCAAGCATGTCCCGCGGCAATTTTATTGCGGCTGTCGAACGAGCACAGCGTTACATCCAGGCGGGGGACATTTATCAGGTGAATCTTTCGCATCGGCTCTCGGCGGATTGGCCGGGAAGCGGATGGGAATTCTACAAGGGGCTGGCCGGATTGTCCCCGGCCCGATTCGGTGCGTTTTTGGATTGCGGAGAGTTTCAAATAGCATCCTCGTCACCGGAACTTTTTCTCAAGTTGAGCGGCTCGCACATCGTGACGCGGCCCATAAAGGGAACGCGCCCACGGTCTTCCGATGCCGACAAGGACGCTCAACTGACTTACGAACTGCAGACCAGCCCCAAGGAGCTGTCGGAACTGGTGATGATCACGGATTTGTTGCGAAATGATCTGGGCCGCGTCTGTGAATATGGCTCCGTGCGAGTCCCGGAGCTGATCCGACTCGAACGGTATGCCCAGGTCCAACATCTGGTATCCACCGTGGAAGGTCGTCTTCGCCCGGACGTGACTCACTTCAATGCTTTCGCGAAATGTTTCCCAGGCGGCAGCATTTCCGGGGCTCCAAAGATTCGGGCGATGGAAATCATCGATGAACTCGAACCGGTCTCCCGCGGCCCTTACACAGGCGCTCTTGGATATCTGGGGTTCAATCGTGAAAGCCAGTTGAGCATTCTGATCCGCGCCGGTGTCATCCGCGATGGACAAGTCTGTTTTCCCGTCGGTGCCGGAATCGTTGCGGATTCCAATCCGGAAGCCGAGTACGAGGAAACACTGACAAAAGCGATGGGTTTTTTCAGAACGCTCGGATGCGAGGCAACTGTCGCGATTCCAGCGATGGAGAAAATACCGCCATGATTTGCTATCTCAACGGGCAGTTCCTGCCAGTCGAGGAAGCCACGGTCTCAGTGATGGATCGGGGATTTCTCCTCGGCGATGGCCTCTTCGAAACCGTGCCCATCTACCAGGCCGGACTGTTCAAATGGGATGCTCACTGGCAGCGGCTCGAATGCGGTGCGAGCTATCTTGGAATTCCCCTGCCCTGTTCCGCAATCGAAACGCATGCTGCGGCCGTAGAGGTGATCAGGAGAAACCAGCTTTCCAATGGAGTACTGCGCATCACCCTTACTCGCGGAATCGGACGTCGGGGATATTCTCCGAAAGGAGCCGGCCAGCCAACCCTTGCAATCACCTCCCACGCCGGACCGGCTCTGGATGGAGCACACCTGCAACTTTGGTCAGCCATCACATCAACGATTCGCCTGCCTGCGGGCGGAATGCTCAATTCGTTCAAGCATACCAGCAAACTCCCCCAGGTGTTGGCGCGCGCGGAAGCGGATGTTGCTGGAGCGGATGAGGCGATCATGCTGAACACCAGCAACGAACTTGCCGAGGGAGCTTCGAGCAACCTCTTCTGGATCGAGGGCACGACAATTTGCACGCCCCCACTCAGCGCCGGGATTCTCGCGGGAGTAACTCGCGATTTCGTCATCGAGCTGTGCAGCGGCATCGGGCTGGGATTCGAGGAGCGAACCGCGTCGCAAAAAGCACTCTTCGAAGCAGAGGGTTCATTCGTCACCTCCAGCGGGATTGGAATCGCCGCTCTCGTAAAGCTCGACAACCGTCCATTGCCAACAAGTAAAGTCACTTCCCGCATTTACGATGAATTCTGCCGTGCTGTGACAACCGGGTTCGGCAGGCGCTCCTGAGGAAATCCTTCGCGGACAGTTTCAGTGCAGTTGTCCAATTCATGGACAGCATCCGGCCTTGCGAGCCGTCTTCGCCCACTGAAATCCAGCCATCACCTCTCAACACCAACTCAGGACCACGCAATTCCAAGCTATTCTGAATCTGGCACGACCTTGGCTTGGAAGCCTCCACAAGCCCAACTGGGCTGGCATCGACGATTGAGAAATCTATGAAACATCGGTTCAAGCTACTCTTCAGCCTCTTCATCTTCCTGGTATCCGTTGATTATTCTCACGCGGGAAAAAATACCTCGGTAATCCTGAACGAAGTCTCGATCACCAAAGCACTCAAAGAGGGAGATCTTGCCACCTTGAAGGGAAATGTCGGCGATCTCGCATCCGCACCCACCGATCGTTTTCTCAATCAAATGTTTATTGATCTGCTCGGGCGGGCCATTGAGCCGGGTGAACTGGACACTTACAACGGGCTGATCGCTAAAGGATCCCGCGCGGATCTGGCCACCGTCCTCCTGACTTCGACCGAGTACCGCAAACATCTCGTCGAACTTTATTACCAAACATATCTCAGGAGAACCCCCGACGCCGCAACCTTGAGCGCCGGCGCAACATCCCTGGCCTCGGGCACCACCGATGACCAATTCGCCGCCTCAATTCTGAGTTCGGACGAGTACTTCACCACTCGTGGAAAAAACAACAATAGTGATTTTGTAAAATCCATTTATGTGGATCTGATCGGGCGTGATATTGACTTGTCCAACCTCGCGCAACTCACCGCTCTACTGGCCGGTGGTTCCACGCGCATTCAACTGGCGACACAATTGTTAGCGTCGGTCGATCGCCGGACAGCCCACGTCAACGCCACCTATCAGCGCCTGCTCCACAGGGCGCCTGATCCGGCAAGTTTGACCACTTGGGTAGCGTCGCTTGGCAACGGCACGACACCGGAGGCATTCCTCGCGGCGCTCGTCGGCTCTGATGAATACTACATCGCCGCTCCGAAACCGAGATACTCGATCACAGTCAATTGGGGTGATGGGATAACTGAAACAGTCGCTCTCGTTCCGCCGGCGCGTCAGGAACTCTTCTTCCCTTTCGAGATCACTCATCGTTATCTGGACAACAAGCCGAAGGCCGGCACGCCCGAGCCGATTAACGTCTTCCTGACGCTCCATGCGAACGCCGGAGAAGCGACAGCCATTGCGCAAACAAGAGTCAGCAATATCGGACCGGCGTTGCGAAACCTCACGATTTCCAATCCGAACGGGGTCGGTCTGACGACGACTCTGACCGGAGACATCCTGGACACCGGCATCCAGGACAAATTCACCATGCTTGTGGACTGGGGTGACGGAAAAGGCGCGCAGACCATCGAGTACCCAGGTGGCACAACTCAGTTCACAATCACCCGCATCTACACAGTCGGCGGCAACTTGAAGGTCAATGTGACTTTACGGGATGATGATGGCGCCATCGTCAATCAAACGATTGAGACATCAGTCACTCCCAATCTCAATGCGGACGCAATCCCTTCCGTGCCGGGGCTGCTGTCAGCGGACGATACAGGAGTTTCCCCCATCGATGCCGTGACTGCAAAGAATTCGGGACTGCGCTTTTTCGGAACAGGCAAGGCAGGCTACCGCATTGAGCTCTTCGGAAATGGCCAATTGCTCGGCTTCAACACCGTCGATAACATCGGCAAATGGACCATCACGGTCTCTTCAACGTTGACCGAGGGGAGTTATCAGATGGCAGCGCGCGGAACCGATCTCTTCACCATTCCTTCCGTCCCGACATCTCCTCTGATTCTCGTCATCGACAACACGCCACCGCTCGTGCCACAGCCGCCAGATCTGACCTCCGCTTCAGATAATGGGATTTCGAATACTGACAACGTCACGACGATGCCCGTTCGCAAGTTCGTCGGCACCTCTGAACCGGGTGGTCTGATTGAGCTGTACGCCGACGGAAATTACATCGGAATCGCGAACGTGGACGCCGAGGGCAAGTGGGCCATCGAAGAATCATCGGTCTCTGGAGGCATTCACGCCTATGCCACTCGCGCCAAAGACCGGGCAGGTAACGTCTCTACTAAGTTGTCCAGCCCCCTCATCGTCAATCTCGTGGGCAATGTGTCGGTTCCATCGGTGCCAACCCTCACTTCCGGCAGCGACACGGGCCGGTCGAATTCGGACCGCATCACCAGCAGCAGCCGCCCCTCCTTCACCGGCTCGTCCGATCCCAAGGCAAACATTCAACTTCTGACGAATGGATCGGTCATCGGTTCAGCGGTTGCAGATGCTGCCGGCAAATGGATCGTTACAGCCAGTTCACAAGTGGCAGACGGGACCACTAGCTTCTCCGTGCGCGCTTACGACGATCTAGGAGCTGTATCACAACCCTCCCAACCGTTGGATGTGACCATTGACAGCACGGCTCCAAAAGTGCCGACTCCTCCTGATCTCGATGCCGCGAGCGACGATGGGGCAGTGCCAAACGACAACGCCACGACCATTGGACTACCATCCTTTTCAGGACAGGCTGAACCCGCCAGTTTCGTGGAAATTTTGATCGACGCGAAGGTCTTCGGCTCCACCACTGCAAAGGCGAACGGTCAATGGAACTTCACCGTTCCAAATGATCTCCCTCCAGCCAAGTATCTGATCTCGGCCACAGCGACAGATGTCGCCGGCAATAAATCGCAGCCTTCCTCCGCACTGGCAGTCACCGTCATCGCTGTGCCCTCTCCAGCTCTTGGCTTCACCCGCACACAGGACACATTGCTCATTACCTGGCCGGCTTCGGCAGAAGGATTCGTTCTAGAATCATCCCCCAATCTCACACCCGGCTCCTGGACACAGGTTGGCGTCGCCACGACGGTCACTGCTGGTGTTCGATTGGTCGGCCTCCCCATCGGCGGAGGCAACATCTACTTCCGTCTGCGCAAGCCGTAGGATCGAGTGACATCCGGATGGGGGGCATCCGAGTAGCCGTTTTCTATTAACGGCTCAACTCCCTTGCATGATCGCGCAAGCTTCATTGCGATCATTGGGAAGCCAGGCTTGCCCCTTATGCAATCGTTACACCAGCCATTGACGGCGCAAGAAAACATTCCGCCATGCACTTTCCGCTTTGCACCGCCGACTTTGGAACTAGATTGCGTCCGGATGGGCACCGAAAATGATTCACCAATTGACCGGCTTTGGAATGAGTACGGTAGCGTCTTTCATGACTTTGACGACATGACCCTGGCGAGGTGGATGGCACAGACGCTGGGCCAGTTGGAAGGCCGTGTGTGGCGGTTGTCTCATCCGCTCGTGGGAGTTTATCGCCTGGCGGCTCAACAAGCTCACCAACGTCAGATCTGGCTCAAACGGCTCGCCTCACCTCCTTCGGCATATCCAGAAGCAGATTGCTGCCGAGCTCCATTGTTGCCGTTGTTGACGCGGGATGTTCTGGAATCGGGGCTCGTGTGCCAGCATTGCCTTGCGACCGCCGTGCCCTTCGCCGACATCCCGAAGCAGCTTCACAAGGATGTTCGAGCGTGGGCCGATGAATACGCCACGGTCCATGCGGTGGCTCATTGGGATGACCGGCAGCGGAAAAGTGCCGGGGATTATGATCGGGCGTACGAGGAAGCTGCCTCCGCAGCGGAAGCACTTCTGGCATCGGCTGGCCAGCACATGCTCCCCAAATTTCTCGAGTTCTACCCGGTGACTATCTGGGAGGATCAGGACGAATGCCTCGAAGTAAGACCGGAGGACATTTCCTTCCAATAGAATAGTGATTCACGCCTGAATCACTCTGGCTTGAGGCTTCAATCGCCACCGGCTCCCATCATCCCAGAACTTGGCGCAAGCACTTCACCATATCCTCCAAAAGGTAAGGCTTCCGAATAAATCCGCCGGGGCGCTGGTCACCAAAGCGAGCTTCCATTTCCGCCTCACTGCAAGCACTCGCCACTATCACTCGAGCATTTGGGTTGATGCGGAGGAGCTCGCGAAAGGTATCTTCCCCGCTGAGTTCGGGCATCAGGAGATCAAGAATTACCAGCCGGATGGACTGAGACTGTTCGAGGTAAATTTTCACCGCATCGCTTCCGTTGGACGACGTAAGAACTCGAAAACCAAGCCGCTCCAAAAACTGACTTCCAATCTCCCTGACGATCGGCTCGTCGTCCACCAGCAGGATGACTCCTCCCTGAGTCCAGCGCTGGTCTGTGCCGGAGACGAGCAAGCCCGGCCCTTTCACGCTAATCGCAGCGGGTAACAGTACCCTGAATACAGATCCGCATTCCGGACGGCTTTGAACACGCAGGGCTCCCTTGTGACCTCGCACGATTCCCAGCACCGCAGACAAGCCAAGTCCGCGTCCTGCGAATTTCGTCGTGTAGAAAGGTTCAAAAATCCGACTGAGCCTATCCGCATCCATCCCGCAACCGCTATCCGCCACCTCCAACCAGACATAATGACCAGCCTCGATATTATCATGCAGGTAACCCTCCTGAAGATGCTCACTGGTACACTGCAAGCTTCCCACGCTGACGGTTATCTTTCCCACCCTGTCCCCGACAGCTTCAGACGCGTTGGTGACCAGATTGAGCACCATTTGCCGGATCTCGGTGACGTCACCTTCCACGAGCGGAAGACCTGCTTCGATTTCGATGCTCAGGACCGCCATTTTTGAAATCGAAGTCTTCAAGAGATCACGGATCATCTCGATGAGGATTCCCAGGTCGATCGATTCAACCACGAAACGGCCACGGCCCGAGTAAGCAAGCATCTG
Organism: Verrucomicrobiales bacterium; assembly: GCA_005777315.1. Classification (GTDB taxonomy): domain Bacteria; phylum Verrucomicrobiota; class Verrucomicrobiia; order Limisphaerales; family F1-12-MAGs170; genus F1-120-MAGs170. Next base: position 13,545 of record SXMN01000298.1, on the reverse strand, counting down.
CCGGCACAGGTCGGCGGCCCGCAAGGAAGCGTCCTTGATGGCTTCGAGCGAATGGAGCGACGGGGATTCAGATGGCAATTGTAACCGTGCCAGATCGGCATTTCCCAAGATTGCGGCGAGCAGGTTGTTGAACTCATGTGCAATGCCCCCCGCCAGTACACCCAGGCTTTCCAACTTCTGAACAGCCCTCATCTGTTCCTCCAGCCTGACCTTGTCCGCCTCGGCCTGCTTTTGCTCAGTGATGTCCTCAATGGTGCCGTCGTAGTAAACAACTACTCCACGTTCATCCCGGATCGCGCGCACCCGCTGGTGGACCCATATGGATGTCCCATCTCGTCGATGCCAGGCAGACTCCTTGTCAAGATCCCCCCCCTCTTCTCCGACCACTTCCAGGAGTTGCTTGAGAATGAGCACAGGTTCACCATTTGTTCCATGTGATCCTGGCCGGATGAGTTCGTCGAATGAATCAAACCCGAGCATCCGGATCGTCGCCGGGTTGGCCATGGTCAGCCGCCCATCCGACGTGATCCGGTAGATTCCCAAGGCACTGTTTTCACAAAAGGCACGCCACGAATTCTCACTCTGATGGAGTTCCCCTTCGACCTTTCGCCGCTCTCTCATCTCACTTCTAAGACGATCGATCGTAGCCTGCAATTTGCGTACAAGCCGATCCCGCTCGATAGCTTCGACGTACTTGGCAGTGATGTCCCTCACCAGGAAGAATCTTCCCAAACGCTGACCATTCACAGCGGTGATGACGGACCCCTTGACGTCAAAATAACGCGTTGCACCATCACTTTCACGAGGGATCTCCAAATCTATCGAATCGCTGGAAACCACGCCTTTCCCAAGAGCAGGCCAGTCAGCCATAACATCATCCAGAAGTCTGCCGCTCACATCCCCGTTCTGGATTCCAAGCATGGACTTCGCGGCAGGATTCACCTGGATGATCCGGTCTTGGGCTCCCAGCACGACAAGGCCATCCGTAAGTTGATTGAGAACCATCCGTTGCGCCACCGGCATGATCTCCAGAAGCTGCAATCGGAATAGCGCCCAGAAATACACGATGCTGCTGACGATAAAGGCAAGAGGTGTCGGATTCGGCGCGGATCGGGGGTAAACGTTAATACTTTGTAGAAAATTAGCCAACCACGGAACAGTTCCCGCCACAAGCAGTGCGCCTATCTGCCGCTGGTGCATCCGCGAGGCTTCCGTCCAACTGAGAACAAGAAGCCCGTATCCTATGAAAAAAAGAATGTAGCTAAAGATCTCAGAAAAGAGGAGCCACTTTCCGTAATGCACCGTGGTCACACCATCTTTCTCAACCACCGTCCACATGCCGTGGTGCAGGTCATTGGTCGCCACCACAAATACGGTCATAACCGAAACCAATGACAGGGCGGTGAGCCTGCCAGGAGTCAACCACTGGCTTCGCCCAATGAATTCGAGGCAGAAGGCGAACCATGCGACAGGCAGCATCCCGATTCCCACATACGCCAGAACCACCCACTGTTCAGCATCGAGAAACAGCTTCATCCCATCCGAAAACGCCCAAATGATGCCTCCAATCACCATCCCTAGAAAAGCTCTACCGCCGGGAAGTGAGCGGTGAGGCCAAACCCTGTAGGCCAGGATAGAGCCGATCACCACCACCACCACCAGAGCCAATGCAAAATAGTGCCGTTGTAATTCCGACATTGCGAACCTTCGAGAATACGCCTGCCAAAACTTACCGGCACCTTCCATGCGAAGGAAAGTTAAACGTTGACCAATTCAGACTTGATTCTTGTCAATTCGAACTTCTGGCGCCTAATTTTCGCCCCCTATGAGCTTCCGATTTCCCGGCCTGTTTCAAGCCTCCTGCTGGCTGTTGATCTTGATCGTTTGCTGCAACTTCCGTTGCGGCGCACAGAATGTTCCCGCCACAAATGCACCCACCTCCGATCCCGCTACCAATCTCGGCGGTGCGGCCGTCGGCCTGTTGAGCCGGGATGAAGTAAAAGCACTGACTTTTGGATTGGATCAAATTGCGTTCTTGCGCGAGCACGCACCGCTTGGAATTCCCCTGTGGCAATACATGGCCTCAGCGCTCTACTTCGCAATCGCATTTCTTGTCGCGAAACTGCTTAATTTCGTCACGCGCGTCTATCTTCGCCAATGGGCGGAAAAGACGAGGACGAAGTTTGATGACGTACTGATCACTCTGTTGGACGGCCCTGTGAAAGTGATCGCATTTGTCATCCTCGTCCACATTGGTCTGCAAATGCTTGATTGGCCGCCTGCCGTCCAGGTTTACATCCACAAGGGACTGATACTGATGGTGGGTTTTTCACTGACCTACCTGATCGTCCGATTCCTGGACATACTCATCAACCAATGGAAGAGACGGGTCGCCACCGAGATGGACAAGGTTTTTCAAGACCAGTTTTTTCCGCTGATCCGGAAAACGGCCATCATCTTCGTCGTCGTCATTGCTGTCCTGATCACCCTTCAGGCTATGGGTGCTCCGGTCGGCACTTTGATCGGTTCGCTCGGCGTCGGGAGCCTGGCATTGGCACTGGCAGCTCAAGACACGGTTGCAAACCTGTTCGGTGCCGTAGCTGTTTTTCTGGACAAGCCATTTCACGTGGGCGACCAGATCAAAGTCGAGGCTGTCGAGGGAGTCGTTGAGTCTATCGGTCTTCGCAGCACCCGCGTCCGCCATCCAGACGGTCAATTGATTACTGTTCCAAACAAGACAATGGGCAACGCCGTCATCACGAACATCTCGAAACGTCCCAACATCAAGACAACGATGAACATTGGGATTACCTACGACACTCCAACCGAGAAGGTGAAGCAAGCGCTGACGATACTTGATGAGGTCTATCGCCGTCATCCGATGACTCACGATCTGGTCATCAGCTTCAATCAGTTTGCGGACTCTTCGCTCAACGTCCAGGTGACTCACTGGTTCAAATCCACCGATCCCAAGGAGCATCTGGCCGGCATGCAGGAGCTGAACCTGGAGATAAAAAAACGCTTTGATGCCGCCGGCATCAACTTCGCCTTCCCGACCCGGACGCTGCTGGTGAAACAAGATTCGGAATGGAAGATCGCTTCTGGTTCCAAAAATAGTTGAGTCTTTACTTCAGGAAAAGCAGCCGCGCCCCCACCAGGATCATGAAACCGCCAAAGGCGCGCTTGAGATTTTCTGCCGGCAATTGCGTGGTCAACCATGCACCAAGATAACCGCCCGCGATGGCGGTCGGAGCCAACGAAAGCGCGGTAGGCCAGTTCACGTTGCCTTGCGAGTAATGCTTCCCCGCACTCGCGAGTGCGGTGGGGATGATCACCACGAGTGAAGTACCGATCGCCGTCTTGATCGGCAGTCCCATGAAGAACATCATCGCCGGCACCATCACCAATCCGCCGCCGACACCGAACAAACCACTCGTTATTCCGCTCACCAAACCGATCAGGCCCGCGATCAGAAATTGCATGTCACGTTCATGCCGTCACGATGAGAGTTCGACAACGCTTTTCTCCGAGACGAAACAGACTACTCCTGGCTCCGCTTGCGCCGGGAATAGGTGTGGGTCGCATGGCCGTAAAACGCTTCTGCCGCTTCCATCACCGTCTCCGATAAGGTCGGATGAGCATGAACGCACGCCGCCAAATCCGCGGCAGCAGCTCCCATTTCGACCGCCAGTACACCTTCTGCAATGAGCTCCCCTGCCCCAGCCCCAACGATGCCCATGCCCAACACACGTTCGGTTTCAGGCTCGATGATCAACTTCGTCAATCCATCTGGCCGATCAAAGCTCAACGCCCTTCCGGACGCCGCCCATGAGAACTTTGACACTTCCACCGCGATGCCTTTCGCCTTTGCTTCCGTCTCGGTCAATCCGCACCAGGCGAGTTCAGGATCTGTGAAAACCACGGCCGGGATGACGATATCTGTGAATTCGCTCGTGTCACCGGTCATGGCTTCGACTGCCACTCGAGCTTCCTTGTGCGCCTTGTGCGCCAGCATTATCCCTCCGGCCACATCTCCGATTGCGTAAATCCCCGGCTCCGCAGTTTCCTGACGAGAGTTGATCTTGACGAACCCTTTTTCGTCTCGCTCGATCTTGGTGTTCTCCAACCCGAAGTCGTCGCAGTTTGGCACCCGACCGACCGCAACCAGGACACGGTCGTATAGTTCGGATTTCTCAGATCCATCAGCAAGGGCAAAGCTTACTTTGATCTGCTTCCCGCTGGTGGCCATTTTGGAAACCTTGGTGTTGACGCGAATTTCCTTGAACCGCTTCTGTGCATAAGCCAAGACGGGTCTTGCGAGATCCGGATCTGCCCCGGTCAGGATCGAGCCGAGCGCCTCGACCACCACGATCTTGCTGCCAAGCCGCGCATAGACGGTCCCGAGTTCCATTCCAATGTAACCTCCGCCGACGATCAGCAAGTTTTCCGGAACATCGGGAATCTCCAGCGCCTCCGTCGAGGTCATGATGCGTGGATTACCAAGGTCGAACGCACGCGGCAACGCCGGTCGTGAACCCACGGCAATGATCGCCTTCTCAAAGGAGACGAACTGCTGTCCGGCTGCATTCTCAATCCGCAACGTGCGCGAATCCTCGAAGCGGCCCCGGCCTGTCAAGACTTCCACGCCCCGGGCCTTGGCGAGTTGTGCAATGCCGCCTGCCAGTTTGGTGAGAACGCCATCCTTCCACGCTCGAAGCTCATTTAGCTCCACCCGCGGCGCGCCAAAATGGATTCCTCGAAAACCAGACTCACTGGCTTCCGCCATGATCTTCGTCGTGTGCAAGAGAGCTTTGGAAGGAATGCACCCCGAGTTCAGACACACGCCTCCCAGACGCTTGTCCTGCTCGATCAGAATGACTCGTTTTCCGAGATCGGCGGCATAGAACGCCGCAGCGTATCCGCCCGGCCCTGCACCTATGACAACAACTTCAGTCTTGATCGTTTCCATTTGTGTTCGTGTGGCGTTCTCAGACCTTCAAATTCTCTTCGCTGAATTCCTCAAGGGTTGTCAGAAAATCTTTGATGAATCGCGCTGCGCTCCCGCCATCGATCAACCGGTGATCGTAGGAGAGGCACAGCGGCAGCATTGTCGCTGGCTCGATCTTTCCACTCTTCACGGCGGCCTTGACGACGCCTCGTCCCAATCCAAGGATCGCCACTTCTGGTTTGTTGACGATGGGTGTGAAGTGCGCTCCGCCAATGCCACCTTGATTCGAGATGGTAAAGCTGCCACCCACCAGATCCTCCAATCCGACCTTCCGATCGCGCGTCTTGACTGCAAGATTCGAGAGATCCCTGGCAATTTGAGCCATGCTCTTCTTGTCCACGTCGCGGATCACTGGAACGATCAACCCCGCCTCCGTGTCCACGGCAATCCCGAAGTGGAAGTAATCCTTGAGGACGATTTCGTTCTTCGTCTCGTCAATGCTGGCATTGAAGATCGGGTGTTTCTTGAGCGTGTCCACCAGTGCCCGCAGAACAAACACAGTCACCGTCAAACTGGCACCGACGACTTCGTAAGCGGACTTGTGCTTTTTGCGGAGCTCCATCAATCGTGAAATGTCCGCCTCGTCAAACTGAGTCACGTGCGGAATCGTGGTCCAAGATTCGACCATGCGCCGGCCGATAGTCTTGCGCAGCGATGTCATCGGCTGGCGTGTCACGGTTCCCCACTTGGCAAAATCTACTTGAGCTGCGGGAGCGACTGAGGTTTCAGACTGTCTGGCAGGAGCCTTCGTTGAGGCAGAAGCTGCTTTTTGGAGTCGGTCGATGTAACTCCTCAAATCGCCCAGGACGATGCGACCGCCATGTTCGCTGCCTTTGATCCGTCTCAGATCGATGCCAAGATCGTGAGCGAGTTTCCTGACTGAAGGCGATGCTGGCGGAGGAAATGGCGAGTCCTTCACTGCGGGCTCAATCAAGTCTCTCACTTCAGTCTCGCCCGCTTGGACTAGTTCCGATCGCCCAATCTCAGGGACACCGAACGTTTTTACAGGAGCCACCGGAGGTTCAGACACCCTTGCTCCAGCTTCAGCGGCACCTTCAATCACCACAATGACATTCCCAACTGAAATCTTGTCACCAACTTTGACTCGGACATTACTGATCTTCCCCCCGGCCGGAGATGGCACTGCAACCACGGCTTTCCCATTCTCTAATTCGATCAGATTCTGTCCTGCAGCGATCTTGTCCCCTTCTTTGACCATTATCGAGACGATGGTCCCGGAGTCAGCTCCTTCACCAAGATTGGGCAGTTTTACGTCCATAATTTGTTCATCAGGCCACGGTCGGGCCAGCGCGCCGGATACACAACTCGATCAGACCATCAGTGTCAATCCGTGTGATCCTTGTGAGTCATTCTGCTTTCGTGAACATCCTGCCGGAAGACATCTTGCCCGCTTTGAAGGCATCAAGCCCGCATGTTAACGGAGCAGAATAGAGGGCTTACCCGACTTCCAGCACTCTCACTCTGATAGGAAAGACATTCAGGTCCAGCACGATCATCCATCCAGTTCGACAATTCGGTCACCCAACTTGATTGTTCCTTCCGTGAGGATCTCCGCCCTCAGTCCCGATTTGTGAACGAGACCCGCCAGAGTCTCTGGAAATGTGATCCGGGCCAGATACTGGCAAGGCTCGCACAAACGAATTCCGCGCACCAAAACTTCTCCGAGCTTGAACCGTTTCCCGGCCAGCTCATTCAGATTAACGCCAACCGTGACGATGTTTCTCCGCGCGAGCCGTGAAGTAAATGCGAGGCCCGACACCAATGCAAAGGCGTCTATCTGCTCTTGCTCGATCAATGTTAACTCAAAGTCCGGCTTGTGAGGGCTGGGTGAAAATGTGCCGATTCCAGCAAAGTAACGATCTCCCGCCACCCCCTTTCCGGGTACCGCTCGGATGCGATCTCGCGACTCCATCGGGTCAGCGGGACTTTTCGCGATCAGGATTTCATGGACGGATGCCATCATTTGAAATGCGACAAGGAATAGGTATTCAACCACCGATTAGAACTCAGCCCGATACACCAGCACGTGTTCAGCGCCATCGGTGTTCGTCAGCTCTCTGGCTGAAGTTGCGAGGAGATACAAACGCCTGTGACTCGACTAATCCGTACCGCCGGATTGGTGTTGCCTTCGTTCCCCACGTTCCCAGTACCACGCAATCCAGACGGAGATTTCGTACAGTCCATACAACGGCACTGCCATGATGACTTGAGTGAGCACTTCGGGCGTCGTGAGCAAAGCCCCAAGGACAAGGCAGATCACTATCATGTATCGCCGCATTGCGGCCAGCTTGCGATAGTCCAACACTCCGATCTTCACCAGAGTTAAGAGCACAACGGGCATTTCAAAACCCAATCCCATGCCGATCATGCATTTGGTGAGGAAGCTGAAATAGGTCTCAGCACGCCAGGTATGCAATGTCTTCGCAGCCCCCCCTAGCAACCAGTTCGAGTATTGCACAGTCGCTTTCAACGCGAGTGGCATGACCCAAAAGTAACAAAGACTCACACCTGCGAGAAAAAGAGCTGAGCCCGCGATCAATGCCCGGAAAAGGTATTTCTTCTCGATGATCTTTAACGCAGGCAGCACGAACTGCAAAACGAAGTAAAAAATGATAGGAGCCGTCAAGAGGACGCCCCCGAAGAAGGCCATGTGAAGAGCGGACACGAACGGCCCTGCTGGATCGAAGTACTCCAGTTGAATCTTCTCGGTCTTTAGGAGTAGATTCGATTTCTCAAGCGGCTGTGTCAAAAACCGGGTGAGATAATTGCCAGCCACCAGACAAACAAGCATCCCAATCATCAAGCAGACCCCTGCCTTAATGAGGGTCCACCGAAGATCTTCGAGATGCTCGAGGAACGACTTGACTGCCCCTCCGCCGTCCTCCTCCTCGTGATGTTCTGGATCTTCGTTCGGATCAGCCATGCTCAAGCCCGCTCGCGAGGCTCACTTACGATTTGGGCACCGAAGCTGTCGCGTGTGAGGTTGAAGCAGATTCCCCGGAGGTGGAATGTTCGCTCGAAGACTGGGAAATCGATTTTGCCGATGGCCGGGGAGTCGGGGTCGAATCCACATCCATCGCAGATTGAAGTTCATCAGAAACCTCGCGCGATGCCTTCTTGAACTCCTTCATCCCTTGACCGATGCCTTTGGCGAACTCTGGTATTTTTTTTGCGCCGAACAGAATCAAGATGACGGCAAAAATGAGAAGCAGCTCACCACCGCCCAAACCAAGAACAGCCAATGTAACATTCATACAAGATTCTCTAAGTCACAAACCATCCCAAGTAAAGTGTCATTCCTGGATTTGATCACGCACTTGCGACACTGAGTTCCCTAATTCTTAGGTCGAAGGAGGATAAACTCGCCGCGCCTGTTTTTCGACCATGACACCTCGCTGTGTCCGGGATCAGCGGGGCGATCCTCTCCAAAGCTGATCGTGTGAATACGCTCCCCCGCTATCCCAAGAGAAATCAGATACTCCCGAATCGCCTGTGCTCGGCGCTCACCCAAGGACCGGTTGTATTCAGCTGTCCCGCGCTCATCACAATGGCCTTCGATTTCCACCATTGTTTTTGATTCACTGCTCAGGAAGCTCGCGACAACTTGGATCTTCGACTGCTCAGAAGACTTGATGGTGTACTTGTCTAAATCGAAATACACTGTCCGCTCACGAAACTGACTTCGATCCGGGTCGTAGTCTTCCAAGTTATATTTAGTGCCCATCGAAGTTCGACCATCAGTGGTCGGAAGGTTCGAACGATCGTTCCCTGGATCGACAGGCACAACCGGCACCTTCTCGGTTCCGGAACCATTTGAACCAATGGGTGAGACTCCTGGTATCCCGCTTCCTGACCTGCCTGGTATGGGTGTCAATCCTTTCGGACCCTTCTTACAGCCTGTCAATCCGAAGCTAAGAACAAGGATAAGAGCAAAGAACTTACAAAAATAAGCGCGTTTCATGTGACTTTTTTGGGGGCGTTGTGAACTTATTTGGCCCAACTGGGCTGAGAACAGCTACCCAAATTTTGCGAAACATCCTTGAACCGTTTGGTGGGTACGTCAAGCAAAGACAGGACTTGTTTGCCTTTGGAACGTCGTGAGAAGAGGATTGTTCGCGAATTTGCACCCCAAGATGGATCCTCGCCAGCAGTTAGTGTGATGGCGTCCCCTCCTTCCGCTGGCACCACACAAACATCGAACTCCCTCCTCATGGCTGTGAATGCGATAAATCTTCCATCTGGCGACCAGTCCGGCTCGCTCGCACGGCCTGACCCAACCGTTCTGAGTTTCTTTGCTGAGCTCCCATCAACCGAGATGACATAGAGGCCTGGTATTCCACCAGCGGATGAGACGTAGCAAATCTTGCGACCATCGGGAGCCCAACACGGGGAAGACTCGTCCTCCCGTGTCTGCGTAAGTTGCTTCAAATTTGTGCCATCCGCATCCGCAACGTAAAGGTCAGGACTGCCACTCTTGCTCAGAATCATTGCGACACGCCGGCCATCCGGTGATATCGCAGCACTGGAATTGAGCCCTGGGTATCTGGCCACTGGCTTGCGCTCCCCGGACGAAAGATCGTGCGAATAGATGTCAGGAAAGTGGGATTTGTAGGATGTGTAGTAGAGGATTCGTTTGCGTGGCACCCAGCAAGGTGCCGCCACTAATGCTCCATCTCGAGTCACGGGAACCGGGTTGAAACCATCGAAATCAGAAATGTAAATCTCAGTTGAGCTCCCGGTCTGGCCTTTGAACGCGATTTTGTAACGACTGATGCCAGGCTTGCCGGTGATTTTCTCAATCACGTCATCCGCCAGATTGTGCGCCTGGGAACGCAGTGATCCGCCCGAGTATCGGTTGTTGAGAAGGACCGTCTTGGTCACAAGATCACGTAGTTCACCCTGGACCTGCCCGCTGTTACCTCCGCTGACAGAGTATTGCGCTCCGTCGCGGGCCACAATCTCGCATCCCTGCACTTCAAGGTCATTGCGAAGGACCGATTCAGCTTCTCCCGAGTATCCGGAAAGCGTCACGGGAATGGGTTTGATATTTGCCGCCTGCTTGATGACGCGCAACTGTTGATCCTGCTGGTCCTGCGCTTTGCCGATAACACTCAGGCAACAAATAGCCGCAACAAGAAGTCCGGGAAAAAGTTTTGTGAATTTCATCCTAATAATCGTTTTGTTTTTAGATCGAAGTCGATGATGAATGAGCGTTCGCTATCTTTCGCTCCATCAGGGAATGGGGGCATCGGATTGATCTCAAGTGCGCGCTCAACCGAACGGTTAAGGGCTCGGTTCTTAGATGAGGATTGTATTTTCCATGAGGAAACCCGCCCATCCTTTCGAATCACCACGCGGGCCTTCACCACGCCTGTCTCGTCGCTTAACTCGCTCGGCGGCATCCACGCCTGAGCGTAAATCGCTTCAATGAGTAAGCCGTAATTGGCATAAGCGGCTCCCCCAGGGCCGGGTATCTCGATCGACGTTCCGTTGGACAGCCCTTCGCTGAGTTGGTTGCCGAGTTTCTGGACTTGTGAAGTATAAGCTTGTTGCCAGGCCCGTGCTTTGGCTGCGGCATCGGATCGAGCCTTTGCTTCCGCGGCCTTGGAGCTCGAATTATTCGGCTTGGAAGAGCCTTTTGATTCAGTAAATGAAGGCTCAAACTTGCGAGTTGGTTTTTCGGCAGCAAACTTCGTGGGCAAACTCTCGGACGCGCTTTTTTCTGGCTTCGAAGGTGCGAATGCAGTCTTCGGCACAGGCTTCACTGGGCTGGGAAAAGCCTCGCTCTTCAAAGCCTTGGGAGTTACAGGCGGTTCAGGTTTCGCTTCAGATTCCTGATTGGGCTGTACTGGTGCCGGAGGGGGCTGTTCTGGTAGAAGTGCTGCCGCCTTCGCAGGTGGTTGTTGGACCGCCGGGTTGCCCCCGCCAACTGCCATCATGTCGGTCGTAATGCTTGGAAGAAACGTCAAGACAGGACGATTCAGGTCGCTCTTCTTCGTCAAAACTAACGCAGGGCTGAGGAACAACAGGGTCAGCAGCGTGAAGTGAGTCGCCGCAGACGTGTAGAAACATTTCTTCTCAGTGCGGTTCATTTCTGATCCGGGGTGCGTGTGATCAACTGAAACCTGGTTATCTTGTTTCTCGCCAACCTGTCAATCAGCGCGACGGAGTCCTTGTTGATCCCCTGTTCGTCAAGTCGAATGAACATAACCAGATTCGGATTCGCGGCGTGTTCCGCCACCAACTCTCGCTCCAAATTCTGAAGCGATAGCTGCCGGACACCTAAAAGGTAAGAGCCATGCTTGGTCACGGAAACTGTTCTCACATCCTTCGGATTGACTTCGCCTTGAGCTTTACCTCCCTCCGGCAACTTCAAATCAATGCTCTGCTCATTCTTGATCGATCCCGAAATAATGATGAAAATGATCAACAGGACAAACGCGAGGTCGAGCAAGGGCGTAATGTTGATCTCGTTGAGAGTGACGAGCGAATTGCGTTGAGAGAATCGGCGCATGGATTCAGGCGATCTACTCGGGCGAGGGCGGCCTGTACTCGGCAAAATAGATCACGACCTTGTAGGCACACCACACGACAACGATCAGGAGCACAATCTGCCAGAGGCTGATATTGCGCCGGTCACCTGTGAGCTTCTTGGAAACTCTCCTCCACATGGAGCGATGCAGACGGTGGTCGCACTCGACACAGCTATTGTCCGAACGGCGATTGCGTTTTCCGCAATGGTGGCAGACGACCCAAAGATGCGCCTGGCATTTCTCACAGACATTCGCGTTCCGCGGGTTGACATGCCCGCATTTGGCGCAGGCCGGTCCACTAGAGTGGACCTCCGCATCCGTTGACGAAGCTGGATCAGACCGATTCATCGTCTTTCAAATATTCAGTTTCCATCTTCGACACCAGTTCCTGAGCGAAGTTGTCGAGCTCGACCGTCATAACCCGCAGATTGTGGACGAGCCAGTTGTAGCCAAACATCGACGGGATCGCTACGAGCAGGCCCGCCACGGTCGTCACCAAAGCGGCGGAAACTCCGGGTGCCAATGCCAACAACGTCGCCGATTGTTGGATTGCGACTGCACCGAACGCGCTCATGACACCCCAGACAGTTCCTAGTAATCCCATGAACGGGGCGCCACTGACCGCCACCGCCAGGAGGATAAGGCCGGACTCCAGTCTTAAACACTCCTGTGCGACCACTCTTTCCAGCGTCCGCTTAACATGCTCCATCCCCTTGAGCGAGATGTGCTGGCGCCGTCCATTCCCCTCGGGAAGTTTTAATCGACTGTCCAGCTCGACACAGCCTTCCTGATAGGTGGCAAACAAAGGACATCCATCCACCTGCACACGCCTATCGAAGATTCCAAGCACCTTGGTCTGTGCGCGAAACTCTGAATTAAAGTAATGGTTCAATTTTCGAGCCCGTCGCATCTGCACCGCTTTAGAAGCCATGACAGACCAGGCAAAAATCGAAAAGATAACGAGGATTACAATGATGACCTTCGCTTCAATGGTGGACTCCTTCCACACCATCATCAATTCCTGATTGCCGCTAGCCAAAAGAAAGATAGTCGCGTTCATCAATGCTAATTCCACTTATAGTCGCTTTGCTGTTGCCGGTTTAACGTTGCCTGAACAATTGGTCAAAAGTTTTCCCACCTGAGCTGTAGGCACTTGCGATCAATTCTTACATCCACATCGAAACAGTCCTTCGGCATGGGGTTCGACCGGTTGGACGGCTTCACATTCAAAAATTTCCTTTAAAACCATGCTCTGGCCTCGAACGCTCGAAGTTCAGGCAAGACAACAGCACAATCCGCCTTCTCCTAAAGCTGCCATTACGAGAGCAAGGCTTAACTCCACAAAAAGTGTCGGAGACGCTTACACTTGCCAGGTTGAACCGATCATTTACGAGCAAGCATCTCAAAAAAATCAATCGTAACACCATGCGCCACAAAAGACTTTTCTTCCATCAAAGAACACTCAACCAGTTGGATTCTGTCCTGCTACTGGACACCTGTGAGTGTTTGTGAGACAGTCGAATCCAGTCACCACTCAGATCATTTTTCTAAAACCAATAGTCAATAGTCTATGAAAAGCCTGCTCGCTGTTGCCCTCCTGTGCGTCACCACAATGACTCATGGCGCAGTATTCCAATTTCAGTCAAACACAACCGCATTGCGCCAGGCGACACTTCGTAGCGAGACTACCTGGGTGGTATCCACATCGATGGCGCGTGATTGGTTTACTGGTTGGATGGCTTCGGCTGAACGCACATACGTCACCTATTTTCAGCCCTCTACCGACAAGAAGGTTCACCTCAGTCACTCACTCTCATGGACTCAACTTCCATCGCCTGCAATGTTACTAGTACTCCGTCAGTCATCAAATGAGGGGTAAAGTTTCTTGAGTTTGACGCGGGCATCGTCGGTGGTGAAACGCCAGTTGATTTTGGAAGAGGGCTGATTGCGACGCCGGGTCCAGGCGGCGATCTCTTGGCGCAG
>SXMN01000297.1 GCA_005777315.1 Verrucomicrobiales bacterium | reverse complement strand
TGAATCCTCGTGAGGGGTTGTACCGGAACTTCTCCATGTCTCCAGCATCATCCCCGTATAGCCAACTTGTCCGATCGGGGCCAGATCACCCGATCAACCACGCGTGCGAAAATGCTGTGCCGGAATCTGCGGGCACACCCGGTCAGTCTTGCTGTGGTGCGGTCACTCCGTGACCGGACCACACCCATCTAACCCACTCCAAATCCAGGTTCCTAATGCTTCGCGGACACGGGCGGCTTGCCGCCGCGCATGCGCTTGTTAAAGTCCAGCTCCAGCACGCCGAAGCTGTCCTCGTGTAGCTTGATGACGTGCATCAATAGCCCCATCAATCGTTTCGCCGTATAGAAGTTCATGACGATGCGATGGGTAAGCCTGACCGGCTCGGCCGGGTTCGGCGCGAGGCTAGTGTTGAGGCCGAAGTCGAGGATAATCTCCTCCGGCATGGCGTTGCATCGGCAAGCGTTCGTGTAGACCGTGGTCACCGCGCTGGCGTCGGCGGTGAATTGCTGCTGCTGAAGCGGATTGCTGCTCTCAGGAGTCCGAATTTCGTCAGCCATGGGGCCACTCCATTTGACGGAGAAATAGAACAAGTATTTTCGACTACATGCCCATCGACTCAAAGCGGGGGCCGATGGGAGGATGTCGTGGATGATTCTATGAGAATATGGGCTATTGCTCTATCCAAACCGTGCCCCTTGCGTTAGACTATTCAACGTGCAGGAAGCACCCTCGACCTTGGTCAAGGATGGATCGGCCATGACAATCACCCCATTCCTCTCCCTGAAAATCCGCACCAAGAAGGACGCGATCCTCGCGCGTTCGCGGGCACGCCGTGTCGCGGGCTTGCTTTCTTTCGCTCCACAAGAACAGACGTGCGTCGCCGCCGGCACCTTCATCATCGCCAGCCAGGCCCTCAGTGTTTTCGGCCATGCGCGTTTGTGCTTCCAGATCGAGAATCATCAGCTGCAAATCTTCGCCGAGCCACGCGAGGATCCGGAACTGACGGCTGGGTCCACCTCGCATCGCCTCGCGGGCGTTTTTCCTGACGTGAACGCAAAGACACTCTATCGCCTGGCCAAGCCATTGCCCGAGCAAGCACATGCGACTGAGGAGCTCGATCTGGGCTGGATCGTTCGCAAGCTGGAAGAGACCTCCACGTGTGGAGTCTTCGAGGAGATCACCAAGCAGAACCAGGAAATACTCGCTCTTTTACACGAATTACAATTATTCCAGGGCCAGTCAGCCGCGCCGCCGGAAAAAAAAACCTGGCCCCATGCCGCTTGAAGGGGCAGGTGCTACAATTTAGCTAACCCATCCATCTGGGTTCAAAACGACCACTCTACCTGACCCTCACAGGCGAGTGCGCCGCCCGGATAGTTTTTTCACATTTTTTTCAATAATCCCTTGTAATCCCAACTTTTCAGCTTTACAATTGTTCGTGAAATGAAGCACAAGACTTAGCTCCTCCCATTTGGGGGAGGAGGCAGTGCCAGTTCACACCTGACACTGTGGTAGTCAAGGACGTACGCCTCACGATTTTTCAGTTGCTGAGTGGGTAGGTCAGGCTTTCCAGCCTGGACTACGCCGAGAACCGGAGCATTGAAAAACCGCGAAGGTGCGAATGGTGATCCTCACCATTGGAAGGCCGTGGCCTTCCCTCCCGCGCCTGGTCGCTCGTGTGGTTCGCCGCTTTTCCTTGAGGCAAGGAAAGGCGTCCTGGACGCACCCGCATCGTGGCTCGAGAACCTCTTTGACAAAAGGGAAAACACGGCTATGAAAACGAAGACACCCAAGCGCCGCGTCAAGCCGACGGCGCCCGAGGAAGGTATCGCCATCGACACGACGCAGACGATCTTCTCGTCTGATCTCCTCACTCCCGAAGAAGAACGTCAGCTCCTCGCCGCATTCTGGGAATGCAAAAGCGAGCTGGTGAAATTCCTTATCCGCTACTTCCCCAAGCTGCGTGCGCATCGTCCCGTGCTTGAACCCTGGCCGATGGCGCAGTTCATCCGCGACTACTGCGACAACGAAGCCCGCGACAACGCCGCCATCCGGCGCGTCCATGATCGCTACATCCATTGCAAACACCGTCTCGCCTCCGCGAACATCCGCCTGGCCGCTCACGTCGCCAAGCGTTTCCGCCATCACGCGCTCGGCTATTCCGATCTGCTCCAGGAAGCGGTGTGCGGTTTGATGCAGGCGATCGACCGCTTCGACGTGAGCCACGGCACCCGCCTCGCGACCTATGCGACGTGGTGGATTCGCCAGACCTTGCAAATCGCGGTCGCCCGGCAAAGCCACCTGGTCAGCCTATCGCCGCACCACTTGCAGGAGCTCGGCCTTTTGCAGCAGGAATCGGAAGCTCTGGCCCACGGCGGCCAGCACCTTCCCAGTCCGCAAGAGTTGGCCTCACGCACCGGCTCCAGCCTCGAACACCTGACCCATCTGCAAACCGCAACCCGCGCTCCCGTCTCTCTCAATGCCGTGCTCGACGACGACAGCGACTTCAAGCTCACCGAAGCGATGCCCGACAACGAGAGCCAGACGCTCCGCACCAACAGCGAACGCCAGGAAGCCTTGACGTTCCTGATGGACAACCTCCGCCCGCGCGAACGCAAGGTGCTCGATCTCCGCTTCGGCCTGACCGGCAACGGCACTCATAGCTTGCGCCAGATCGGCCACCTGCTCCGCATCAGCAAAGAGCGCGTCCGCCAGATCCAGAACCGCGCCCTCGAACAGCTGCGGGCGTCGGCTGAACGCGTCGGCTGGGAGCCGAGTCTGCTGCTGGGATGCTAATTGACGATTGATGATCGAAACGAGAAACGGGCCCTCGGTGGGCCCGTTTTTCTTGCGCTCAATCAACGAGATGCGGAGGGTGAGGTCATGCTTGACTCCATCACACCCTATGTTGGCGAGCGACTTAGCCACTACGTTTACTTGTACGTTGATCCGCGCACGAACCAGCCATTCTACGTTGGCAAGGGCCAAGGCGAGCGCGCGCTCGCACACCTTCGCGATACCAGTGAGTCTCTGAAGGTCACACGCATCAAGGAAATTCAGATGTCTGGCCTCGAGCCACGCATCGACATTCTGGTGCATGGACTCTCGGCGGAAGCCGCTTTTCGCATTGAAGCGGCGGTCATCGATGCGATCGGGATCGGCCCCGACAAGCTCACGAACGCTGTTCGTGGTTGGGAAACAGGAAAGGTTGGAAGGATGCCCCTTAAGGATCTTGTCGCGCATTACGCTGCCACGCCCGTTGAAGTGGTGCATCCGGTGTTGCTGATCCGGATTAATCGACTTTATCGTTACGGAATGGAAGATGCCGAATTATACGAGGCCACACGCGGCACGTGGAAACTCGGCCACAAAAGAGAACGCGCGCGGTTCGCATTTTCAGTATTTCACGGTGTGGTGCGAGCGGCCTATCAGATCGAGACGTGGCAGCCAGGCGGAACAACACCATATCACACCCGCGTCTTTGAAAATGCTATTCCCACGCCTGGGCGATGGGAGTTTGTCGGTAGTCCGGCGGAAGAAAGTATTCGGCATCAATATCTCGGCCGCTCCGTCCAGCACTATTTCGCGAAGGGCCTCCAAAGCCCCGTGGTGTACGTGAACTGTGATCGGTAAGAGCTGTTCGCGACGTTCAAAGTTACCCTTGCATCAACGCTTCAGCTCATCGTGTCGACGCATCCTGCACCGTCAGCCCCACAACCACCTTCCCGCGCCGATGCACGATGATACCGTCGTCGCGCAGCTCGCTGTTGGTGGCGCGCTGCGGCTTCGCGAAGCTGAGGTAGAGAACGTCCGCGTCCGCGTCATAATCGAGCCACATTTTCTTGGCGGGCAAGTCGATGAGCCGAGGGACCGCCTTCAGGATCCTTGCGATGTCCTTGGCCTGCCATTCTGTTACTTGGGCCATACCTTGCCTCTTTTCTTCGGTTTCTTTGTGAAAAACGCCGTGATGATGAAGCCGTCATCGGCGCCGAGTTCCTTGTAAATCACCGCCAGGTAGCCGCGCCGACCAAATCCCTTCCAGGCCACCAAAGAGCCGCGATAACCCTTGGTGACCCAATCGGGAGATTGCACGACTTCGAGCACGTCGTCCGATCGGTCGACGAGATCGTCACGGACCTCCACAATGTGCTGCCAGCGCTCGTCGGTAAGCCGGATTAGCACGCCATTGACGGAGTGAACTTGGTCGAACATGTAATTGTTGCCTTGTCGGCGGTTCCTTGCAACTTCAAATGCATTGTAATGGTTCGACCCTTATCGCGAAAGCGAATTTCATGACGCGAGGTTCCCGTGCAATCCAGCCTTTGACGCTTTTGCTAAAATAAAATGTCCATCGCCTCCATCCATCGTCACCGAGAACCCAAGATGAGCGAACAATACATCTTCACCATCGAACGACTCAGCAAAGCCTACGGCAAACGCGAGGTGTTGAAAAACATCTGGCTCGCGTTTTATCCCGGCGCCAAGATCGGCGTCATCGGGTCCAACGGCGCCGGCAAAAGCTCTCTCTTGCGCATCATGGCCGTGCAAGACAAGGACTTCCTCGGCACCGCCCGCCTCACCGCCGGCTTCAGCGTTGGCTTCGTGCCGCAGGAGC
>SXMN01000296.1 GCA_005777315.1 Verrucomicrobiales bacterium | reverse complement strand
TCTTGCCGCAGCCCGAGGGGCCGAGCAATGAGAAGAATTCACCTTGCTGAATGGAGAGGTTGATGTGATCCAGCGCCAGAACTTCACCGAATCGCCGTGTCAATTTCTCAACTTGAACCGCCGGAGCAGGAGTTGCCATGCGTGAGTGAAGTATAACCCGAAATTGATCAGAAACAGAATCTAACGAAGTCCATCGATCGATTGCGAGATGAGGCTTGGACGAGCGGGCTTTTTGGAACTGCGCAACACGAACACAAGCGCGATGCCTGCCACGCCGAGCAATCCCAGCCCAATGAAAAGTGGGCTTCGGGATTTGGCCGGCTCCTGCACCGCGAGGGCAACCTGGGTGTTTGCCGGGGAATCGGCTGTGGCCATCTTCGCTGGCGGTGCTGAAGTGGCCTGTTTCATTCCGCTTTGCCTTGCGGCAGCGGAATCCAGTTTGCGAAATAATTCGTCGATCCGTGCTGATCGCGCAGAACGTTCGGATTCCGTGGACTGCGCGGAAGCTGGAGTTGGCGGTTGACTCCGGTCCGGGATCTTGGATGCCTCTGCTGGCTTGACAGGCAGGCGTTCCTGGAGAGGCGTGCGAGGAGTGGGCGAAGCTGGAAGCGCCTGATTTCGAGTGGGGATTTGCGTCGAAAGGATGGGCTGTTCTGCTTCGACGCGAGCCGGAGGGATTTCTGATGAGAGGTTGGGATCGAGTTTCGAGACTGCGACTGCTGCGGATGGGGTGGCTGGCTGAGAATCCGGAATTCCCTGCGCTCGAACCGATGGAGGCCCGGGTCTCGGAGGATTGACGGGAAGTGGAGCAACAGGTGGTTGGACCGGTTGAGAGTTTGCTGCTGGAGGCGCTTGTGGAGAAACTGCCAGCGTTTCCTTAACAATGGGTTTTGTCGATTCCAAGGCAGGTTCCGTTGCTCGCGGTTCGCTTTTTGACGGTGCCTTCTCCTGGGCCTGAGCAGGTGAGGTGGGTTTGGTTTCGATCGGCGAGGTGGGTGTCGGGACCGAAGGTGGTGCCTGCGTCACCGGTGCGGGTGGGGTTTCGTTCCGCACAATAACGATAGGACGCCGGCCTTCGATCTTTCCTTTGTCATCCTCGTCATCGTAACGGAGAGGGGTGACCTTCAATGGCGCGGTCAGCTCCTTCGAGAGAGTCGGTGGAGGCGGGAGAGGCTTTTCAGTGACAACTTGAAGTTTGGGTTGCGCGACGGGCGGTTCGGGAGGCGGAGTTGCGGCAGGTTTTTCGACGACGGCAATCGGTTGAGCGCTCGTCGCATCGATCTCATCCATCGCCCAGGCCACCATTGCGCCCCTCGCGATGGACAGGCGGGTGGCGATCAGTTTTCCGCCGCGCCCGAATGCGTTGGCACTTGCTGTATTTATTTGTTCATCGAAAGGCGTCCCGGAGATCCGGCTCCTGCTGTCACTGATCAGGATAATCGTCATCGCCTCGGCCGATTGGGAGAGCGTCAATGCCTCGTTGATCGCGGTGTTTAAGCGGGATTGTCCATCGTAGGAATACTGTTGAAGGAATCCGGCAGTCTGTATCGAGATGCGGAGAGCCTGCTTTTCTGTCCAGTACTCGACCGGCAGGACGTCACGAAATACGCGGTTTTTGACCGCCCAGACGCCGATGGGTTCGCCTCGCCCAGCCCAGCCATCGAAGCCGTTCAGGATATTTGTGGCTACAAACCGGGAAATGACTTCCGCAAATGGCGCCATCGCCTGCGATCCATCCACGATGAACAAGTGGCGATATCGTGCCACCGACAGATCGGCGGCGGTGACATGAAACCCAATCAGGCAGAGCGCGGTGGTCAGCAGTGGGGCAATGCGGCAGGCTTTTTGGAGTGACAGGAATTTAAGTGCGCTCCTCACTGCTTGAGCTTCCGCTACGATTGCAAACAGCATTTTCTCAAAAGACATGTTCATGCTCCTGTGCCTCGGAATCGGCTCAATTCGCGACGATTGTGATGCAACACGTCCCCGGCCAGATCTTCAAGCGCGGATTCGATCTCGCGAAGGAAATTCCCGCAACTGGTGGCCAGGCCCCCGAGGGATAACACCGTCTCCCGTTCAGCATGATCGTCTGTCACCGCCAGAACCTCGCCATACGGCTTAAACCGATACGCGGCCCTCTCGATCATGTCGTCCGCTGTCTGGCCGGCTTTGGAGAAGAGGATCTCCATTTCCGGAGCGGAAGGCGTCTTCATGGTTCCGGGAGGCGCTCCTGCGCCGTCGAAAAACACGGTGATTGGAGTGCCGATGACATCACGGTACTGCGTCAGGAGGTGGATCAGCTCCTCGCGAGCGGAGGAGGAATGACGCGGCAATCCGGCTGCAATCTCGGGACAACCATGCAACATGCTGTAACCATCCACCAATATGCGAACCAGTGCCACGCCGGAAACTTAACGACTCTGCGGCTGATTGAAAGACCGTTCAGCGGGACCGGGTGACGACGTGAGAATGGCACCTTGCCCCTTCCTCCCTCATTTCGGAGTTCGGGAATCCTTCAAGTAAGCCACGTGGCCATCCAGAAATAAGCGATTCCTGCCCCCTGGATGAACGGTTCGGCCGCGAAGCGCTTCCTCGACGCTCGGAATCGTCGCCGGAAAATAACCGTCCACCGCCAGTTCCACTTCGGCGGCTCCACCTGGATTGCCTGCCGCAGGATTCTTTGCGGCTTGAAGGTCTGAAACGATCTGGTCCTCCGTCTTTCCCCAGAAATTGTCGAGAGGCACCGGGTCATCCGGACGATCGAATCGCCACATCCAATAGCGCGTGGTCACAGCGTTCAAATTCGTGGACGCGCGTTGTGTCAGTTGCGGCAAATCCGCGAAGGGTGCCCGTCGGCTGGCGGCACAGGACCAGACTTCCACATTCCCGAGATAATTGCTCAACGCCACGGATGCCCAGCCCGCCCTCGGATCGGACGGCGGCCAAGTGCTCCAGGGACGGTAGCCGCCGGGCAAACTCGACTTTAATTCGCGACGATCTGGAAATCGCTGCTGGCTGTCATCGACGTACATCGCCATCGCCAGCCCAATTTGCCGCAAGTTTCCCAGGCATTCTGTTTGATGTGCTTTCCGTTTTGCCCGGGAGAGGGCGGGAATAAGAAGTCCTGCAAGGATTGCAATGATGGCGATGACGACGAGTAATTCGATCAGAGTAAACGCGTTTGCCCGGATGCCACGGACCGGGCGAATGGTCCTGTTTTTTTCTGGGGATGCTTTCAACGGGCTGATCCTATCGTGTCCGGTCTGTTTCGTCCAAAGGGAAGGTTGGAGAACCCCAACCACGAGTGATTTTGCTAGCAACCACCGCCTGCGTGATTGTAAAACCGCCGCACCATGAAAATCCTCTTCTCGACCATCGCGTGCGCTGTTGCAATTTCCTCCCTCACTCTCCGGGCTGATCCGATCGATGAAAAACAATTTCAAAAGCTCATGAAGGAAACTGGTGACATCGCCAAACGGATGAAACCAGGCATCGACGGGAAGGATTCCGCCCAGGTCAGCAAAGATGGGGCGCGCCTGGAAGAGATTAACAAGCAGATGGTGGCCTTCTGGCAGTTGAAGAAGGTTGAGAAGGCCGTGAAGTTTTCGGAGGAGTCCGCCGCTTCAGCCAAACTGGTCGCATCGTCCGCCAGGGAACAGGATTGGGAAAAGGTGAAAGCCAGCCTTCAGGGTGTGATGAAGAACTGCAAGGCCTGCCACGAGACATACCGCGAGAAGCTCGACGACGGCAGCTACCGGATTAAATTGTAAGCTGGACGCCGCGCGGCTGGCAGGGCGGTGGATTCATTCAAGTTGAGCTGAACAAGGAGCGAGGATCGCGTCCTTCATGCCGTGGATGATTTTCTTGTCCGCCGGGCAGACCGTGGCCAGCACGCCTCCCAGTTTTGAGCGTGCGTTGTCGCCATCTCCGTGGACGAAGTAATAAGGGCAGAGGCGTACCCGCCCGCCCGCCTCGACAACCGCTTGTCGCGCGAAGTCAAATGACATGGCCGGGGCGATCCGAGGCTTGTGGTAACGCTGCAGCACGAATGGAGATTGGGGAAAGCTTCGTAGCGCCAAGTCAACGGCAGCACTCCAGTCTGCGGAAGACAGATCGCTTCCAAGATAAACTCCCCGCGCACCCCAGGCGGTTTCCGAGTAACCTGAGACTTTGAGTATCAACTCGCGCTCGCGTTGTGACAGGGATTTCAGTTGTTGCCAGTCTGTGAGGTTGAGCTCGGGAATCGAGGCGTGCGGTGGCATCGGGCTGGGATCGACCAGCCAGGTGTAAGGCACAGCTTTCAAGAGCCGGTTGAAGAACGACTCGCCCAATTCC
The DNA here is from genome assembly GCA_005777315.1 of Verrucomicrobiales bacterium. Taxonomy (GTDB): domain Bacteria; phylum Verrucomicrobiota; class Verrucomicrobiia; order Limisphaerales; family F1-12-MAGs170; genus F1-120-MAGs170. Next base: position 5,055 of record SXMN01000296.1, on the reverse strand, counting down.
TGGCGCCAGAATGTGCGAAGGTTGCGATTCCACAGGAGTGCGAAGAGCAACTTTTCTTCGAAGATCGGTTTCGGCGGCGGCGTGAGGCGGATTTGTTTCTCGGCGGCCAGGGCAAAAATTTGCGTGGCGTTCACCACATTTGGGACGTCGAACAGCTCGAAAAAACGATAAACGGCATCGCCGGGTGCGAACCCCGAAAACTTTGAACTTTGAACCTTGAACCTTGAACCTCCCAGCCGTTCGGCGAGCCATTCCATTTCCGGTCGGTAGGTGGCAGACTCATCGGAGACCACGATATGGACGTGTTCCGCTGATCCGAAGATGCCTTCGAAACCGCGGAGCATTCCATCTCTCCTTCCGAGGATCGTGTCAGCGGATTCAGGTAGAGCGCTCGCGTAAGTTTGATTCAGCCAGGCGGTGAGTCCAATGCCACCGGGGACACTGTCGAGTTCTGTGATGGCGAATCCATCCTCGGTGAGCAACAGGTCCGGGCGAATGATGCGAGGCCACTCGTTCTTGAAGGCGGCGGAGCGCTGAAGTTCCACGACGCTGGCCGGCTTCCCTTGATCAAGCCAGCGTGCCACCCAATCGGGCTGCTTCCCTTCAACGCTGTGACGGTAAAGCAGATTGACCGCGCGGTTGAACTGCAGCAGCACGCGTCCGAGTGTCTCAAGCTCTTCGGCTAATCGTGCGTCGAGTGGAAACGGGGCTGGGGACACCTGCCAGTCCATGCCCGAGAAGAGTCCTCCGGCGGGAAGCTGGTCACGAACGAAGCCGGCAATCTCGGCGGGCGATCGGGCATTGCTGGTTTGAAGATTCACCGGCGGGTTTCCGGAGTGGGTCAGGCTCTGATCTGTCCGGAGCCAAAGCCCATCCATTTGTAGGTGCAAAGTTCGTCGAGTCCCATCGGGCCGCGAGCGCCGATCTTGTCCGTGCTGATGCCGATCTCCGCGCCCATTCCAAATTCGCCGCCATCGGTGAAGCGCGTCGAGGCGTTCCAATAAACGGCGGCGGAATCCACTTCGGCGAGGAACTGCTTCGCGTGCGTCTCGTTCCTGGTGACGATGGTGTCTGAATGCGACGAGCCATAGTGGTTGATGTGATCGATGGCCTGCTTCAGATCATCCACGACGCGGACGTTCAGGATGTAATCGTTGTATTCAGTGAAATAATCCTGGTCGGCGGCAGGCCTGAGTTTTCCGGAAGGTGAGATCAATGCCGCGCATGTCGCATCGTCGCCCCGGATTTCGACGTTCTTCTCCCAAAGCCTCGCCGCGATCCGCGGAATAAAGCGGCCGGCGATGGATTTTTCCACCAGCAGCGTCTCGGCTGCGTTGCAGACGGCGGGGCGCTGGCATTTCGCGTTCATGACAATCGAGTCCGCCATTTCCAGGTCCGCCTCGCTGTCCACAAAGATATGGCAGACGCCTTTGTAGTGTTTGATGACCGGAACTTTTGAGCACTCGGCCACCGCGCGGATCAGTCCCTCGCCGCCGCGTGGCATGCAGAGATCGATGTATTGAGTGAGTGAAAGGAGTTCCTTGATGGCTTCGCGCTCGGTCGTGGCAACCACCTGGATGGCGTGCTCAGGAAAAATGGCCAATTCACGGCGGGCTGCTTCAACCATGACAGTGGCGATGGCACGGTTGGAATGAATCGCTTCCTTGCCTCCCCGAAGGATCGTCGCGTTGCCGGACTTGAAGCAAAGGCTGGCGGCGTCTGCTGTTACATTGGGCCGGGATTCATAAATGATCACGACGACACCAATCGGAGTTGTGATCTTTTGGAGCTTGAGTCCGTTTGGGCGGACTCGTTCATCCATAATTCGGCCGACCGGATCGGAGAGAGCAGCCACCTCACGGAGCCCCTGCGCCATCGTTCGAATGCGTTTCTCGTCCAGCTTCAAGCGGTCGAGCATGGCGGATGAAAGCCCGCTCTCCCTGCCGCCGATCATGTCGAGGTCATTGGCGCGGGCGATCTCGTCCTTGGAATTCTCCAGGGCCGACGCCATCGCCAGGAGGCACGCGTTCTTTTGGGTCGTCGTTAACTTGGACAGCTCGCGCGAGGCCGCCTTGGCCTGCCGCGCCAGCTCGATCATCTGTTCGGTCAAACTCATGCCGGCAAGTTACGTCAATCCAGGCGACAGAAAAGAGAGAAGTTCTCGCTCTTCTAACGCTTGGTAGGATCGCTGTGCCGAACCCAGACCGCCACGATAAGCCGAGACCGTGCAATAAAAGAGGGGGAGCGCGACCGTCCCGGTCGCATCAGTTGGCGTCCCGCCGACTGGCTTGCTGGCGCAAGTCCATTCACTGAAAGGTTCGACTTGCACGGCGCGGACTATTTTTGGCGAGACGCCAAAAATGGCGGGCGGGACGCCCTCCCTCCCCACTCCAACTGAATCGTTACGGATCAGAGCTAACCGAGTCAGAAGAATAGTAAGCGTCGCTCCGCGGAGGCGTTGCAACCAGCACGACACCCTTGCCAGTCAATTGAAACCAACTAACCTGCCGCCATGCCTGAGTTGAGCCGATTCTACGGCATCATCATCCGCATGTTTTACGACGACCATCCGCCGCCTCATTTTCATGCTGCTTATCAAGGCGAACAGGTTCAGATCAACATCGAATCCCTCGCGGTCATGAAAGGCACGATGCGCCGGCGGGCGTTGGTGCTGGTGCTCGAATGGGCCGCGTTGCACCGGGATGAACTCCGTCAGGCTTGGGAGCAGGCCAGTCACAATCAAGAACCTTCCAAAATCCAGCCTTTGGACTAGAATAGGCGCATGGTTCGGATTGAAACAGCGCAACCGCTCACCGGCTATCGTTTGAAAGTCCGGTTCAACGATGGATTCGAAGGGATTTATCCGGTCGAACCGGAACGACGTGGTGGAGTGTTCCTGAAATTACTGGACGTAAGAACCTTCAATGCCGTCGCCATCAACTCCGACTTCGGCTGTGTGGAATGGCCCGGCGGCATAGATCTTTGCCCGGACACAATGCATGAGGCCATGACCGATTCAACTGCGGAAATGGAACTATCTTCACCGATGGCTTTGCGTGAAGACGCGGGGGAAGCAGGTCACGGACGTGGAGGAAGCGGGAACAACGATTTGTAGCACCGCGCCGATGCCGGAGAGACTGTCTCCAGCACTGTCCACGAGGCCAACGGGTGGGTAGCCATTTGATCGTGGAGGTCTTCCCGAGATGAGTTTTTGGAAGCTCACCGCTTGACACTTCACGCGTCGTTTGTCCTATTGCCAATGGTCAACCCCAAGAAGCCCATGAGAATTCTCGCCTGCATCGCACTTGCCCTGCTCACCTGTCTGCCGTGCTCGCATGGTGCCACGGCGGTGGATACCACGATCTTCCCCGTTGGAGCGGATGGCGTGCAGTTGAGTTGGAACGTCATCCCCGGTCGCACTTATCTGGTCCAGAGCACCACCAATCTCTCCGCGCCCTGGCAGAACGCCTTGCCCGCGCCGAGCACGCTCACGTCCACCACGAATTTCATCTCGCAGATTTTCCCGCCCGATTCGTTCACGCGCTTCTTTCGCGTGCTGCTCGTGGACACGGTAGGGCCGGACATTTATCGCGTGGAACCGGGAGCGGGCGGGATTGCCGTGGGCCGCCAGGCGGAGATACGCGCCTGGCTGCGCGATGACACGGGCATTGCCACCAACACCATCACGCTCACCATCACCAATCGTCCGCCCGTCGCATTCGGCGATCCACGACTCCACTTCGCAAACGGCGTGCTCACCTACACGCCCGGCGCGGGTGAATTCCTCGGCGCGGCGGGCGACACCGTGACCGTCAGCCTGGCCGCTGCCGATACTTTGGGAAATCAAGCCACCAACTTCACGTGGGCGTTCCAGCTCGAACTGCCTGTCATCCCCAGCGCCAACATTGTGTTCATCAGTGGCGGCGGTGCTGGTGCATCGCCTGCGCGGGCTGCTCCAAACGCGGCGATTCAAACTCCTCCCAAGCTCACGCTGCTTTCCACCAACGGCAATGCGTTCACCTTTTCCTACACCGGCGTTTCCTCGGGGCTCACTCCGGGCCAGTTCCTCGTCAATACCAACCTCGCCACTGGCTACACGCGCGCGGTGGTGAGCTTCATCGAAAACACCGCCAACCACACCGTTGTCGTCATCACCCGTCCAGCCAGGCTCGCCGAGTTGCTACAACAGGGCAGCTTTTCATCCGATTCGCTGACTGAAATTCAAACCACTTCCACGGGATTGCAATCCGTCGAGAAACAGGTGAACGGAGCTTTCGCCAAGAGCCTGAGTTTGAATTTCAATTTCGACCTCGCTCAGATGGTCTATCGGGATGGACAATTGAGGGTCGAGCTGCTGCCGGGCAGTTTCCTGAACTTGAGCGGCAAGCTCGACCTGGGTGTGAACATCCGGGATTCCCGTCTCCGCGAGTTTGAGACCAAGGTTTCGGGCACCGCTGACTTCCTGCTCGAAGCGCGGGCCATCGCTTCTGGCGCACTGGACCGCACGCCGACCGTACCACTCATCAACCCGGTTCGTCGGCTCTATGGAGGATTCATTGGCGTGGTGCCGGTGTGGGTCGAACTCGTTTATGAAATCGACCTTCGCTGCGATCTGCACCTGGAGGCGCAGGCCAGCTACACTCAAGGATTGAGCGGCACCAAGGATATTCTGGTGGGTCGCCGCTACACAGAGGTCGGAGGATGGACCACTTCCTTCGAGAATCCGCCGGCTGGGTTCACGGCGCATGGCCCGACATGGCAGATCGAAACCACTGGCAACTTGCGCCTGAATTTGCAGCCCAAAGTAACGGCTTACATCTACAGCACAGCGGGCGTTTCGTTGGACATAGAACCTTACGGCGAGTTAAGCGGACGAGCACAGGTCAATCCCCACGAGTGGGAGCTTTCGTGGTATGGCACGGCTGTGACAAAGTCATTGGAGAAAACAGTTGAGAGTTGAATGGCCATGGCGAGCATCTGATTTCTGGTGAATTTCGGTGGTTCAGCGACTTCAGGAAGGGCAAGGCTTGAGGTTTTTGAACGCCATCACCAAGC
>SXMN01000295.1 GCA_005777315.1 Verrucomicrobiales bacterium | reverse complement strand
GACCGACAACGGAGAGAATACCCTCTCCGCTCCCTCGGAGGGAGGGGAGAGGGCAGGGTGAGGTGTGGGTGAATGAGTGTCGTTTCGCCCAATGGTAGCGGGGATTTCCCCTTTCCATGAACCTGACCTGGGAGCGCTGGCGTCTCGCCGGCGAGACGCCGGCGCTCCCAGGTTCATGGTCCCCATGCGCGTGCGAATGCACGTGGCAGCTCCCCATGAACCAGAACGCCTCCTTTCCCCAGCCCTCTCCTCCATTCAGAATGGGGGAGAGGGTGGCCAAAGGCCGGGAGAGGAGGCGCTTTGGGTTCATGGGTTCACAGCGCGAAATTCCAGTTGGGAGACATCTCACCCCGGCCCTCACCCCACCTGCCTGCGCCGAGCCTTCGGCAGGCAGATCGAGTGGGGCGAGGGAGTAAAGTTTTCTGCGTCCGGCGTTTTGTGCGGCACTCCTGTATTTCATCCTGCGGACTCCTCAGTAAGTAATCGCCCCAGCCATGTCTCGGTCAGAGTCCATAGCGCACTAGGTGGCCTGTTACAGCCGGTACGGACAAATTGGTTTGAGCATTTCATTGTATCAAGCTTACGGGTTCGCCGGAGCTGGGGTGCTTCGAGCCGAAATCGTATAGTGAGCTACCCTCCGTTGGCAAAGATCAATTCAAAGCCACGTTTTCAAAATCATCATCGATGGAGCACGGGAGTGATGCAGGCTCCCCGACGTTTGAAAATGACTCGACGTGAGTCAAGTGAATCGTCAGAATGAAGCCATGATTTCCCGACGAGACTTTCCGAGGATCTCCGGCGCATTACTGAATTGGATTCCCACGCCATGAAAACGACACCAACTGTTCAACCAGCAGCCGCCTTTACACTCATCGAATTGCTTGTTGTCATCGCGATCATCGCGATTCTGGCGGGAATGCTTCTGCCCGCGTTGAGCGCCGCGAAGGAGAAGGCGAAGCGGGCAAACTGCGTCAGCAATCTGCGGCAGCTTGGCATCGCCACCCATGTCTATGCGCTCGACAATGACGACAAGGTCTTCGATGGCATTCGCAATGGCGGGGACTCATTTTTGATGAGCATCTCCACCGTGATGTACCAGTCGATCAGCAACACCTACGGCGATCGAGTTTTTGATTGTCCGAATGTTTATCCGCTCTCTCTTCCCGGGATTACGGACAAGCCGAACGGTCGCTACCAGACAGGCACTGGGTTTTACATTGGTTACCATTACCATGGAGGCCGCAAGATGCCGGCGGGAGCGGGCTGGCAATCCGTCATCAAACTGACTGATGTCCCGACTGTCACTAACACGAATGCCCTCGCCGATTCGCAAAGATTGGTCCTTTTCTCGGATCTGAACAGTTGGGCGGCGAACGGAGTCGGCGGTTACAACTGGGTCATCGCACCGCATGGAAAGGCTGGAGCCCTGAAACGAAACGGTTACGTGTATCAATATCCGCTTCGCAATCCCACCACTGCCCGGCAGGCAGGTGGGGTAGGTGGCAACGTCGCCTCAATTGATGGCTCGGTGAATTGGAAACGCATCGAGCGGATGTACGAGAAATACTGGACCTTCACCGGAGATGCAGGCCATCGCGGCGCCTGGTGAGCCGTAGGTGTTCAATGAGGGATTTACAGAGGAGTCTGCAGGATGAAATACAGGAGTGCTGCACAATACGCTGGACGCAGAAAACTTTACTCCCTCTCCCCATCGGATGGGGAGAGGGTCGGGGTGAGGGGAAATCCCGCCACCATTGGGCGAAACGACACTCACTCACCCACACCTCACCCTGCCCTCTCCCCTCCCTCCGAGGGAGCGGAGAGGGTATTCTCTCCGTTGTGTGTCCTCTATCCTGCGGCCTCATCAGTATGAGCATGGAAATGACAACTTCGCACAATCTCTCAACCATCATGCGGCAACACAGTTGTTCCACCCGCCGGACTTTCCTCAAGGGAATGGCAGCGACGCTTGCGCTTGGTCCGGTCCTGCTGGCCGCTGAACGCCGTCGCCCCAGAATCGCCGCTCTGACCACGATCTATCACAAGTATTCCCATTCCCAGCACATCATAGATCGTTTCCTGGAGGGTTATGGATGGGAAGGGCGTCATCATCGCCCGGAGATGGACATCGTCTCGCTTTATGTCGAGCAGGTCGGCGACAACGACCTGAGCCGCGAACGAGCGCGGCGTCATCCAGGAATGAAGATTTATCCCACCATCGCCGAGGCGCTGACCCAGGGTGGAAGCAATCTCGATGTGGATGGAGTGTTGCTGATCGGCGAGCACGGGAAGTATCCCGTGAACGAGAAGGGCCAGATGCTCTACCCTCGCTACGAGTATTTTCAACAAATCGTCGATGTGTATCGCCGCAGCGGTCGGAGCGCGCCGGTGTTCAATGATAAGCATCTATCCTGGAACTGGGATCATGCGAAGCGCATGTACGACACCGCGCTGGAACTTGATTTCGGTTTCATGGCTGGATCATCACTGCCCGTTACCTGGCGGCAGCCATCCGTCGATCTGCCTTTCGGTGCTCAAGTCGAGGAAGTAATGGGGATCTGGAACGGTTGGTTGGATGGTGGCGACATTCACGTGCTGGAGGCCATGCAATCCATCGTTGAACGGCGGCGTGGCGGTGAAACCGGCGTGCGCGCGGTCGAGGCGTTTCGTGGGGAACGATTCTGGAAGGCGATGGAGGCCGGTTCCTGGAAAGGTGGCGGGTGGGATCCCCGGTTGCTCGAAGCCGCCCTGACGCGCAGCAATCAGCTCAATCCTGCCCGGCCCACCTACAGCAATGTGTTCCCCACCATCGCGGATCTGCGCCGGCTCGCTCCGGATTCCTACGCCTACCGTTTCGAGTATGTCGATGGCTTGAAGGCGTCGATCGTGCAGTTCAGGGGCGGCGTTGTGGGCGATTGCAATGTGGCCGCGCGACTCAAGGGCGACGACTACTTCTCGGTGCAATTCTACCTTCCTTACTATTCGATGCGGAATTTCTTCAGTCCTCAGGTGCATCACATCGAGACGCTTTTCCGGACCGGCAGATCGCCATACCCGGTCGAGCGCACACTCCTGACCACCGGCATGACGGCGGCAGGCATCGAATCACTGTTCCAACAACAGCGCCGGATTGAAACCCCGCACCTCGCCATCGGGTACAAACCAACCCGGCAATCGACTTTCTGGAAAACATGAAAATCAATCGACGCACATTTTTGAGCACGCTGAGTTCCGCAACTCTTGTTGGAGTGGTTCATCCGGTCCTGGCCGCCGCGCCCCGCCCGAAACGAATTGCCATCATCACCACCGTATGGACGTACCTGTCCCACGCTCAACACATGGGCGACCGGTTCCTCGTCGGCTACCCGCGTCATGGCCGGTGGAAAAAACCGCCGCTGGAAGTCGTCTCAGTCTATGTGGATCAAAAGCCCGCTGGAGACCTGAGCCGTCAGCGCGCTGCGGATCATGGATTCAACATTTATCCCACCATCGCGGAAACACTCCGCTGCGGAGGCAGCAAGCTCGCTGTCGATGCCGTCGTCATCATCGGTGAACATGGTGAGTATCCGAAGAACAACAAGGGGCAGGTTCTCTATCCGCGCTACGAGTTCTTTCGCGAAGCCATCCGGGTCTTCGAGCAGGATGGGCGCGCCGTGCCGATCTTCAACGATAAGCACCTTTCCTACAGTTGGGAAAAGGCCCGCCAAATGGTGGCGGATTCGAAGCGATTGAAATTTCCGTTTCTCGCCGGCTCTTCGCTGCCCGTGACGTGGCGTCTGCCACCGGTCGAGATTCCTTATGGTGCGAAACTCAACGAGGCGCTGATGGTGGGTGTCGGAGGTTCGGACCCGATGGATTACCACGCGCTCGAAGCGATGCAATGCATGGTCGAGCGGCGCAGGGGAGGGGAGAGCGGCATCAGATCCGTGCAACTCATCGAAGGCGACGCCGTGTGGAAGGCGGGCGAGGAAGGCCGCTGGTCCAGGCGATTGCTCGAAGCGGCGCTGTCGCGATCCGACTCGCTCCAGGGCGATTCTGAACTCGATTCGCGACCCCAAGATCTGGCGCACAACGGTCAGTTGCCGAAGCTCGTGAAAAACCCAGCCGCCTACTTCATCGAACGCAACGACGGGTTGCGCACTACCTTGCTCATGCTCAATGGAGCCCTTCAGGATTACTGTTTCGCGGCACAGCTTGCGAACGGCGGGATCGTCTCGACACAATTCTTCCTTCCGCCAACGCCCAACGTGACTTACTCGGCCTGTCTTGTGGATCAGATAGTCGAAATGATTCTCATCGGGCGTGCGCCTTACCCAGTTGAGCGAACCCAGATTGCCAGTTCGATGCTCGACCGTTGCCTCGATTCAAAAGTCGAAGGTCATCGCCGCATCGAAACGCCGGAACTGAGCATCCGCTACCGCGCGCCCAGGGAATCAAGGTTTGGAGGGTAGCGTCAGAATGGAATCCGACTTCGGTCAAACCTCGGACAGCTCGCTCTGATCAATTCATTCACACTCCGTGGTGTATCGAATGACTGATCTCTCCCACCGCTATATCCCAAACCACCGGGCACGGCGGCTCGAACCGAAGTGCTCCTTGTCAGCGCGAAGGGCGACCGACGGCTCGTGATAGGTGCCCGTCGGACCATCGGGGTTGGAGAAGAAATCGACATCCACCCGGCCGATCCGTCCGGCACCGAACTCGATGTAGCACGAGCCCGTGCCTTTGTGTGTCACCGGGATTTCATTGTTGCGAAGGCGTGCAATCAAGCTGGTGGCGACGGCGCGTGCGGCGCCTTCGGCAAAGACGCCGGCTTTCCGCGTGCCTTGTCGCGCGCAATCGCCAACGGCATACACATCCGGGAAGCGCGTCTCAAGCGTTTTGGGTTTCACCGGCACATACCCGTCCTCAGTCATGCCGCTGGTTTCGAGGATCTTTGGCGCGCGGTTCACGGGGACACCCAGGAAGAGGTCGAAGGGAAACTCGCGGCCGTCGTCGATCGTGACGAACCGGCGCTGGTTGTCGATCGACCTTACTTCACGGTCGGCGACGAAGGTGATGTTCCGCTCCGCGAATGCGGCGAGCAACGCTCGCGAAGTCTCAGGTGACGGAGGCACCGGGGTTTCGAGCGGGAGAATGAGCGTGATCTCACAGGCGCTCCGGATGCCTCGGTTCGTTAGGTAATCGTGCATCATCAACGCTGCTTCGCTGGGTGCTGGCGGACATTTGAACGGCGCCCCGCATACCCCGATGAGCACACGGCCTTTGGTGAAGGTTGGGAGGATCTTCCCGAGCCGTTCCGCGCCCGCCACGGTGTAGAACTCGGTGGTCTCCCTCATGCCCGGCGTGGCATCGAAGTCGTAATCCGCACCAAGCGCGACAACCAGGAAATCCGCCTCGTGGGTTCCATGATCGGTCGTGACTCTCCTGGTGAGAGGATCGATTGACGAAATCGTCTCCTGTAGAAAACGCACACCGGGTTTCAGAAATTTCTTGTACGGCACCTTGACCGCGTCGAGTGTCGCTCGCCCGAACATCACGTCGAGCTTCGAGTAGCCGAACGTGAAGGCGTCACTTTTGTCGATCAGCGTCACTTCGATGGCATTACCGAATGATTCCGAGAGCATGGTGCAGAGTTCGAGCCCGCCGAAGCCGGCTCCGAGAACGAGAACGCGTTTTTTCATGGGATTGTGATATGGAGGGTTGTTGGTTTTTAGCGAATGGCTTTGTTCGGGGCTGCTCTCATGCGATCAAGGGCGCTGTATGCAACTGTTTGACAGGATCGAACCGACTCTCACTGAGGCCGATCTCGACCATGTGGCATTCGAGCGGGAGACCGAAGGTTTCGCATGCTTCGAAGGCAGAAGCCAGATTCTGGGGAAGAAGTCCCACCGAGACGGTGCAGTGTGGAACCCATACTGCGGGCTCATAATATCGCCAGATACCACTTGCGACGAAACTGAACTCGATGAAGAAACGTTCGTGCAATGCGAGCAGCTCCGGAGTGACTTTGGGCGCGAGGTAGGCAATGCGCCCTCTAAAAATGAAGAACCCCAAAGAGCGCAGTGACATCGGAAACGCCTTGGTGCTGCGCCCAAACTGATTAAGAAGATCGCACGTTGCCGTCAGGTCCACAGCGCCCGCGACGGCGAGAGAGACGTGAGGTCTGGATTCAACGTTCCGCATGGACGATTCGCCAAACCGGGCGAACTCGTCCCATAGCGAGTAAAGCCGAGACTCGCTGGCAGCATCAAAATACAACTCGATTGCGTATGGCATTCCCGCTCCTGCGCTTCGCTTGATCCGTTCGCCCATCCCGAGTCCACTGTGTCATGGAGACACTCGATCGTCCTTTGGCTTTACAAACACTGGGCCGATTCCATGTTCTTGTCGAGCCCGCCAGTTTTCATGGTATGGGCATGTCTATTTGACTCGGTTAAGCCAACTCCGTCAAAAATCCCAATAAGTTTCCGGCCTTCAACTGAAGGTTGGTGCATCCGCGCCTGCCATGGAAATCCGTATTCTTTGATGTTTTCGGTGGAATAGCGGGTGTTGGTGGAACCACTTCCCGCATCCTGAATGGATGCCAGATGGTAGCCGGGGGGTGAGTGGTCAACGACAATTATTAGTGGCCACTGACGACAATTAAAAGTGACCAGTGGTTTGGGAGTAGATTGTTCATTGGTTCATGGTTTCTTCAACGCTCAGGGCTCTGGGCAATCCCCCTCGGTGGAACGGAGTCTGCGGCGCCGTCAGCCGCCGCAGACGTAGTGGAACCGAGGGGGATTGCTGGCGCGGCGGGTTGATCCGACTGGGGCTTGCTGGAAAACTCGATCGTTCGAGATGGCCACCGGCAGAATAATCCCCATGCAAAAGCCAGGGGCAAAAAAGTCCTCCAGGTCCTAGTTGCCATGATCAAAATTGCCTGTGGGTCATGGAGGTTCAAGTGACGGTATGACAGGGGCCGTTGTGCAGTTGTTTCCATATCAGCGAGTTCCGACTAGCCTCCTGCGTGGGAAAACTTGATGGCATGTCCGGTGCTAAACCGACTGCGACGACGAAAAATGAAAACAGCCTCGACAAACCAACCGGATCGCGTGGCGGTCCCTACTGAGAGCATCATCATGTTGCCGCTCGGACTGATGGGATTTGAAGTCAACAAGCGCTACGTGCTTCTTGCCAATACCGAAGAAGCGCCCTTCATGTGGCTCCAGATGCTGGAGGAGCCGAAGCAGGCGTTTCTGGTCATGCCACCTTCCATTGCGATGCCGGGGTATCGTCCCGATCTCAGCCCGGAGGATGTGGAGTTTCTGGGGCTGCGGAATCCGGAGGATGCGATGATTGTCAACATCGTCACCGTGCGTGGACCCAATCAAGCCACGATGAATCTCAAGGGCCCGGTGGTTGTGAACCGCCTGACGCTTCTGGCCAAACAGGTTATTCCCGTCAATGCCGCCGATTATGATCTGCGTCATCCGTTGGACACCGCTTCTTGAACTTCACTGCCCACGTATATGTTGATCCTCTCGCGCAAAGTTAATGAAAGCATCGTGATTGACGGACGTATCGTCGTGAAGATCGTGCGTCTGGACGGCGATCAGGTCAAACTAGGCATCGATGCCCCGGCCGACGTGCCCGTCCACCGTCTGGAGGTTTACGAAGAAATCCAGAAGAACAATCGTGAGGCTGCGACGGCAGTGCGCTCCAAGGCGCCACGATTGTCAGCGAGAAGTTTGCAGCCAAAACCCGATCAGGATGCGGGGAGTACCGCTCCGTCCAAGTAAAACAAAAACCCCGAAGAAGGAGAGATAGAAGATTATGGTCATCAATACAAACGTGCAGGCCCAGTCGGCTGCGTCCAACCTGGAAACCAGCAGCGCCATGCTCGCCAAATCCCTGGCGCGCCTGAGCTCCGGCTCCAAAATTGTCAACCCTGCCGATGATGCGGCAGGCCTTGCCGTCGCGTCCCGCCTGGATGCGCAGGTGCAGCGCCTGAATGCCGCGAAATCAAACGTCGGCAACGCCGTTTCCTTTACGCAGACACAGGATGGCTATCTCAAAAAGATTGCCAAGGCGCTGGACCGCATGAGCGAGCTGGCGATCCTCGCGCAGGACGGCACCAAGTCCGATGCGGATCGAGGACTTTACAATACAGAATTTGCGCAGTTGCAGGAATACATCAACAGCACGCGCGACAAGGATTTCAACGGCGTGAGCCTTTTCTCGTCGAACGGGCTTGATGTGACCATCGATTCCGAAGGCACCACCTTTACAATGGCCGGCGTCGATCTGGGGACCACGACTTATGATGACGCGATCAGCAACACCACTGTGATTTCCAGTTCTGGTGCCGCTGCCACGGCCTTGGGCTACGTGAAGACTGCCATCACTCAACTGGCAGGCGACCGTGCAAATATCGGTGCCTATCAGTCGCGCCTCAATTTCACCGGCGAGCAATTGCAGATCAGCAAGGAGAATCTTTCAGCCGCCAGTTCGCGCATTCAAGATGTTGATGTCGCCGATGAAAGCACGCAGTACGCGCGCTTTAACATTCTGGTGCAGGCTGGCACCGCCATGCTCGCGCAGGCGAACACGATGCCTCAGAGCGCGCTCCGACTGCTCCAACAATAAGCTTTAGCGGCCTGAAGCATGCGGACGACCCTGAAGGGTCAAGTCTCTAGCAACGGGCACATCCAGTCGGCGGAATAATCCCCCATGAACAATCAAGGCGATAATTGCTGGAATCGAAATCAGGGACTGCGAAGCGGATTGACCGGATCGATTCCATGCCGGCATGGCAACAGACTCCGCCGTGGAAATTCGACAGTCCGACGCAAGAGCTGTCGCCGTTCTCCCGCCCCTTGTCGCGTCGTTTGCGGTAGTGACAATCACAAGCCGGCAGCGCGTTGGCTAATACCTGCGCCGCGTCCCACCCTGCAGAAGGAGCCGGCAACCGTTCCCGGTACCGCTGGCCTGGTGGATGCCATACTGACGTCGGCTCATTCGCATTTCGCGGAGTCTCGATACGAAACATCCGACACGTTGCTCAAGCTGATCCCCATTGCGGTTGTCCAACCCGCCGCCACCTGGGAACAGTTGGGGCATCTGCATTTCTCGCTTGGTGAATACGTTGCCGCAGGCCGCGCCTACGGCTTCGCCGCCGCGTATGCTCCCCGGGACATCAGCCTGCAAATGCGACTGGCGCACATCTGCTTGCTTCTCGATGACATTGAGAACTTCAAAGGCTACTTGAAGCGGGCTCTCAGCATGGAGCCGGAAAGCACTCTCCCCTTGCAACTTGCCATCGATCTGAACCTCGCTGCAAAGCGTTACGCCGACGCTGCCACCGCTCACCGTTGGGTGGCTCAAGCTGAATCCGATCATTGCAAGTAACCGGAACAGTTCACACTCAGGAACTGATTCAGGAATAGGCACTGATTGCCTCGACCGCAGCCTGTGCATAAGACCGAATGCAATCTCCAGCACGACGCAAAAAATCGACGGATGCGCCGCGCCGCGCATTGAAGTCGTGCGCGCCTGTTACCACAAGAAGCGTCCGTACTTCCGCCACTCGAAAATCTCATATCGTCGTCACTTCCATCCGCCGACCCACGGTCCAGGTCCGGGCATTTCTTCGTCAGACTGACTGGATCACGACTCTGGTGGCTGATCTAAAAACGCCGAAGTTTAATCCGCCTCAAGGTCTCGAAGTTCTAACCGTGGAACGGCAACGGAGAGACTGGCCTGCGTTTGCCCAACAACTTCCCTGGCGGCATTACTCCCGCAAGAACCTTGGCTATCTCCACGCCATCGAGACTGGGGCGAGATTCATTTTCGATACGGACGATGATAATGCGCCTTTGGAGCCGTGGATGTGCTGCCCTCCCCATCGAGGCTTGAGAGTGGAGGCTTCGTCAGGGGCTCGCTGGATCAACGTTTACGCCCACTTCGGCGGCACGCATGTATGGCCGCGAGGCTATCCACTCCAAGAGATCGGACGATGCGCAGCACCTGCCATTGAGCGAGGTGAAGCGCAAAAGGTCGTGGTCTGGCAGGGATTGGTGGAAGGAGATCCGGACGTGGATGCCATCTTCAGGCTGACCCGCTGTGATCCGGTATCCTTCAAGAACGCCGCGCCGATTGTGCTGCCCGCAGGCAGCTACTGTCCCTTCAATTCGCAGAACACCTGGTGGAGCCGTCCGGCGTTTCCGTACCTTTACCTGCCGTCCACGGTCACCTATCGGTTCACCGACATTTTACGAGGGCTGATTGCTCAACGTTGTTTCTGGGCGCATGGCTGGCGGCTGGGATTTCACGCCCCCACGGCGCGACAGGAGCGCAACGAGCACAATTTGTTGACTGACTTCCGGGATGAACTCCCGTGTTACCTGGAAACCGCCAGGATCGTTGCCGCGTTGGATGCCCTGTCGTTGGGCCATGACGCGGCGGAGAACTTGAGTCGCTGTTACAGGGCGCTGGTGGAACATGGTTGGGTGCGACAGGAGGAACTGCCCCTGGTGGAAACCTGGTTGAATGCAGTGGTCCGTGGTGCCGGAACCAAATCACCGGGCACCGCACGTTCCCTCCCGATGTCTCGAGCTTCTGCTTGCGCGTAATCCCCACTTGCCATGAACACAACTGCTACTTCGCCAGGCCGTGGACTCATCGATGACACTCTGGTCGTTTGCAATGATTGTCTAAACCGCGAGGACTTCGCCGGTGCACGGAAGGCGTTGTGTCAAGCGCTCGCCATGGAACCGGGCCGGGCGGACTTGTGGAGTTACCGGGGCTGCCTGGATCTCCTCACCGGGGATCGGGATTCTGCGGGCCGGGATTTGGCGGAGGCACTCCGTTTAGATGCGAATTGTTCCACCGCCTGGTCCGGCATGGCACGCTACCATTTTCAGCAAGGGGACTTGAATGCAGCGGAAGCCGCTGCTGACCGTGCCCTGGCGACAGACGTGGCGGATACGGATGCGGCGCGAGTGAAGGCGGAAATTCAGTTGAAGCGTGGCGTTGATGTGTCCTTGGCATCAGACAACGATGCGGGATGGAATCCGCTGGTGTTGGTGCATATTCCCAAGACAGGAGGCAATTCGATCCGTGTGGCGGTGGAACAGGCATTGCCACCCGAAAGCATCATTCGCGTTTACCGCGGGGCCATGCGACGCAGTGAAGCGTTGGCGCTGTTGCAAGGCCATGTCGGAGCAAAAGGGACCGGACAGCACAAGCTTCCCAGTTTCATCATGGGCCACTTCGGGATAGATTTCGTGCAACTGGCAGGGCTACGCAAGGCGCGGGTGTTCACCATGCTGCGAGATCCGTACGAGCGCGCGGTATCACTGTGGCGTCACGAGATTCGAAATTATCCCCGCTCACTGTTCGGGGAACAGGCTCGCAAAATGAGCCTCGTGGAATTCTTCGAAGCGCGGTTGTCGCCCATGTTTGAAAACTCCCAGGCCCGTCAGTTGGTGGGCGGACTGGAGCAGGAGTATCACTGGAAGCTGACGACACACGACGACAATTTGCTGGAGTGCACAAAATCCAAGCTTCAATCGGACTTCAGTTTTGTCGGATTCACCGAGGATCTGCCCACCGCGCTCGCCTGGGTCGGTTCAAGGATTGGGGTGCCATCGCTGCAAACCGTCCGTGCCAATGTGGACGGTGAACCGAAGGATGCCTTCCTGAAAGATCCGGCGAACCGGAAGGTGATTGAACGTTTTTTTGCCACAGACATCGCCCTCTACGAATGGGCATTGAAGAATTGCCGGGACGAGCAGGGGACCAGACATGTCGCCGCCGGAAGCAATAGGCACGTCAGCTTCACGCCCGGTGTTCAGGAATCCACTCAATCGCTGAACGGTGATTGCAGCCACCCTGCCACGGGCGGCGAAACGATTTCCCACGGCCCAAAAGCCTGGCAACCGCAAACAAAGTTTGACGTTCTGGTCTGTGGACTCCCGATTGAGCGGCTTGATCCCGAACGTCCTTACGGATCCCTGCGTGGCAACGCTACGAGAGCTTTCGGCCTGGCGAATAATCTGGCGCTGCAAGGCTGGAGAACCGGGCTGGTCGTGGAGCCGGGTTGCGAGGCTGTCCCATCGCGTTGGATTTCAAGGGATCTGGAACTCGTGCCCCGTCCAAACCTGACCGTGGCAGCGGGAAACGCCCAGGTCTTGCTGCTCTGCTCAACCAACCTCAAGACGCTGCGCCAGCGAGTGCCCGAAGTCTTCTCCGTCGTCCATCCCCGCAAGTGGGTGGCCAGTTGTTTTGACAGCAATCAAGCTGAGGATTTGCCGGCCCTGCTCCAGGGAGTGGTCGGTGTGTCCTTGAACAATGATGTGGTCGCCAAAGGTTGGGAGAAGCATGGACTGGATTTGCCATTGCACGTCATCCCCTACGGAGTGGATGAGCATCCCTACATTGACGAGAGCATCGTGCCGGTCGAGCGGCCTACGGCCATTTGGATCGGTGCCTTGCGGCTCCCGTCCACGCTCCAGCAGATCGTCCGCTTTGCCGAAGTAAATCCGGAATGTGAAGTGCGCGTGGTGTCAGCGATCGTGCGCGACCAGAGCTTGGCTTCAGCAGACGGCACGATGATCGAGCCTTACATCGATCACCGTGGCGGCCCGGTGCCGACGGAACAATTTGCCGCGGTTCTGAAGCGTTGGTGTGGGCGCGATCAGCCCGCCAATCTCCAGTATCTTGGATCATGTCTCGGCGAAAACGCCCCTTTGCTCGGGGCGGCCAGCATGGCGCTCGGCTTCTCCCGCCGGTTTGGGCAAACACACGACGACAGCAAGCTTCTGGACTATCTTCGAAGCGGATTGCCGGTACTCGCCGATGATGGACAGCCTTCCTGTCGTTTCATTCGCGAAACCGGGCACGGCCTGGTGATCCCCTTTGGCGCGGACGATGCCACGTTGCGGCAGGGGTATCTCCATTGTCTGGCGCTGTCCGATGTCGAACGACGACGGCAGATGGCGGCGATGATTCGGCAACAGTACGGCTGGCCTGCTGTGGCACGGAAGACGAAAGCCTGGATTCAGGAGGACGTGGAAGCAGCGCGCGAGAAAGCCCGGTTGCGATTGCTCTCCCAACTGAATGACTGGCCAGAATTACGCCGTGAATGCGCTGTATTCTATTACAAACCCGAGGCGCTCACCATGCCGCGTTTCGAGCGGACTCACGTGATCGAAGTTGTTCAACGCGCCCGACAGAAACATCCCGATGCCCGCCGGTTTTACCTGACAGACACGACCATCCGGCTGGATGAAACGGAAGCCACATTCATCGGTGATGCGAAGGAAGCCGCCGCTCTGCCGGGGGCGAAAGTGTTCATCTGCGCCTTTTTTTCAGACGAACGTCTGGCACACGCCCTGGCGACCATCCAATTCATGCCAGATGCGGTGTATTTGATGCCGCGAGTGTTTTACCCCACGGCACGCTATTTCCACCACAACGTGGCTGCGCACGAAGTCTTGTGTGCTGAGGCCGCCCTGTCGCAGCCCAAGTTCTCGGTCGCCGATTTCGAGAACCTGATCCAAGCCCTCGAAAGCACGCGCCAGGTGCCGGGAGACTTCATCGAAGTGGGCGTTTTCCAGGGAAGAAGCGCGCATTGTGTCCTCTCCTACATGCGCCGCGCCGGGATCCGGCGTCGCGCCTGGTTGCTCGATGTTTTTGAAGGCTTCACCTACCCGGAAGCCCTGGCAAGCCGTGACGCCTACTGGGCTGGCAGTCACGCCAACGCAGGGGAAGAAACCGTACGCCAATGGACGGCAGAGTTTACCAACGCTACGGTGCTCAAGTCGAACATCATCACCGACCCGCTCCCGGCAGATTTGAAAAGCGTGGCAGTGGCAAACATTGATGTGGACATGTATGAAGCGGTTGTGGCCAGCCTGAAGCAGATCGTGCCGCTCACCGTCCCCGGCTCCATCATCGTTCTCGAAGATCAAGGCCATACGCCCCCGCTGGGTGGAGCCTGGCTGGCAGTGAAGGAATTTCTTGATTCACCCACCGCCGGCGATTTTACCCCGGTTCACCTGGGCTCTGGACAAATGTATCTGGTGCGCCACTGAGGCTGAGGATTCACCTCACCCGGGGTTCCCGCTTTTGATCAAATACGCCGGAGCCAGCGCGAAGGGAAACTTCTGTATCCTTTCGGACCGACCGACCAGATAGTCATCCACGGCCTTGGTCGCGCCGGGAAAGATTCCGTAATCGTCGAGGATGATCACTCCGCCGGGCACCACGCGTGGTGCGAGAACTTCCATCACCACGCGGCTGGGTTCGTAAATATCCACGTCCAGATGGAGCAAAGCGATTCGCAGTTCGGGATGCTCGTTTGCGTAGGCAGGCACGGTCTGGCAGATGTCCCCTGAAACCAGCGTCACATTCTTCCCGCAGTCCTTCTGGGCAAGCACGGCACACAATTGTTCCACGGAAATACTCTCGTCGCCGGCGCTCTTGATGAATTGCTCTCGCCGCGCCTTGTCGTCTTCAAATGTGGTCTCTGGAAACTTTCCGAAAATGTCGAATCCGATCAGGGCGCGGGTTTCCTCCGTCTCGAAGAGATGGCGGAACATGGCGAACCGCGCGAAGGAGGGCCCTTTGAAAACGCCGCATTCCACGAAAGCTCCGGGAAGCTCGCGGGCTCGCTGATAGAGTTCATGGTGCGCCAGGAGTTTGCCAATACGTCCGGGCTTGCAGGTCAGGTAGAACGCGTTTTCGTGATCATACGCGTGTTCGGTCGAGGGAAGTGAGATCAAGGAAACCTCCTCGCGTGTTTGGTGGGTGGAGATGTTCGCGTCATGTTTTGCCGTCGGAAGTGATAAGCCATGAAGATGCGTCGGACAACGGAAATTCCGGCTGCTCCGGGGTTCACAGTGCATCCACAAGCCGGTAACGAAAAGACCTCAAGACCGGGCATGGCCGAACATGGTGCCGGGGCGCGGAATTTATTCCGCAGGGATGTGCGAGTCCTCCGGAGCCCGGATGAGAACACGGCGAGGGCTCCGTTTCCACGGTCCGGCGGAATGAATTCCGCGCTCCGTGCGCCTGAAAGCGCACTTGAACAGCAGGGTGAGAGTCCCTGACCTGGCCGACACTGAAGGGCCAGTAACTGAAAGTAACTGCGCCGGGGCGATACCCCCGGGTGGAGAGCAACTGGAAGTGAACAACCAGTCCGTAACAAGGTCCGGGTCCCCGGACAAGGTGAACTCGATTCGGTCGGCGGTTCTGGCGAGCCTGCGAGAGCGAAGGCGAAGCCCGAACAAAATAGTGCCCCCAGCGCAGAGGGAGTGGATCGCGTCTGGAGGAGAACTGCAGATGGTTGGAGATGGAATGGTTGGAAGTTCGAGTGACGTGAATCAGGGAACCACGGCTGGCGGCGAAAGGGCCGGTCGGGGTCAGAGCCCTCGTAGTAGCCAAGAAGCGGGTAACGACCGTGGAGCAAAGGGGGGTAGGGACGTGGTGTTGGGAGCCGTGAAGACCTCATCTCAAAAGGGTCCGGGTAGTGCCGCAAGGCTGAGCGCCCGGATGCGCCGGAAAACCGGGCTTGAGGATTCACGCCGACCTGACAGTGGACCGCCTGCCAAACAGGTGAGCGGGGTGCAAGCCTGCGCGGCTGGTGCGACTCTTCCAAGAGCCTTGAGTCGAGCGCCTGAGCCAGTCCATCGGAAGCAGCCACGAACCGGAAAGCCGGATGCGGGAAAACCGCCTGTCCGGTTTGGGTGGGGGGCGACGGAGTCATCCGTTCTCTATCCACATTCTACCGACAACTTGTGGATGCACCGGGGCTTCATGATGAAGCTTCACGATTTCACGATTGCGTATCGGGACCATGAACCAATGATGGCAAGGAGCGCGGACAGCCATGTCCGCGAGTCGGGAAGGTCGGATTCGCGCGGACAAAGCTGTGGGCGCTCCGATGGACGTTTCATGGTGAGGCAGGACCTCCAAAAAATGGACGTGAGTTGAGACCATGAACCCGCGTTGGCTCGTAGCGCAGACTTCCAAGTCTGCTGTGTCGCGGGTTTCCAAACTCGCGGACCGATCGGAAACGCACGCCGTGCCGATTTGGAAATCGGCGATACAGCAGGTTTGGAAACCTGCGCTACCCAGGGGCGGTTCATGGAGAGTTACGAGCGGGACAGCGGGATAGGCTGAGAATCTCGGCGGCGCCGCAGGCGCATCGATTGGAGTGCGGAATAAATTCCGCGATCCGGCACCACGCTCGGCCACGCCCGGTCTTGAGGTCTTTTCGTTGCCGACAACTTCAGGAGGCACCACAAGGAAGAAGCCCCCGGTGTTTTTTCTGTCGCGGTGTTTTTTCTTGTTCCAACATTTCGTGTGGCTAGTTTCTGATCATCATTGAAATTCACTCTCTTTGAGTTAGTCTGCATGCGTGATAATCCGCCCAACTTGCCAACGTTACGATTATGTTCCGGTTTCCTGAGCCGGAGCATGGCATTCTTCTGCCTTTTCTTTACTGGCACTGCCATCCTTCTCGCAGCGCCGCGTGTGCGCATCGGGGTCGAGGGATCGGGCTTGCTTTCCGAGCTGGATGGCAAGGGGCAGCCGTCCGGATTCAGTGGTGATCTGCTCAGGGAAATGTCGGAGGTGGGCGGGATCGAGTTCGAGATCAAGGCTGCTCCATGGACCTTCATCCTTTCGGAGTTCCAAGCGGGCCGTCTCGACGCGCTTGCGAACGTGGCTATCACCGATGAGCGCCTCCGAACGATGGAATTTTCCATCACGCATGCTTCCTTGCACGGTGTTGCCTATTTTCGCCATGACCGGCCTCCAATACGGAAAACGGCGAACCTGGCAGGGAAGAGGATCGGAGTGCTTCAGGGGTCGATGGAACATTCACTTGCGACCAAAAACAAGGGCTGGGGTGCTTTTGTCCTGCCTCTCCCGACCGTGGATCTTGCGCTCGATTCCGTCGCACGTGGGGAAGTTGATGCGGCCCTCCTCGCCCGCCGTCTGGACAAGAAGGAGATCAAGGCTCAGGGGCTGCGCAGTGAGTTTTTGGAGGACATACTGTTCCAGTTTCACATCGCCGTTCACAAGGGTGATGGCGCTACGCTGGCGCGACTCAATGAGGCGCTGGCGACGGTCCGCCAGAATGGTTCTTTCGACAGGATCTACCGTCGATGGGTCGGCCCGATCGAGCAGCACCCAATCCAGTTTGGCAACTTGAGTCCCTATTACCTTCCGATCGCGGCGGTGTTGCTGGCTGTGTTGGCGATCATCGGATGGCAGCGGCACATGGTCAGGCGGTTGGATCGGCAGGCGCGTGTGTTGCGCGTGAGTGAAGAACGCTATCAACTCGCCGTGGCAGGTGCCAACGACGGCATCTGGGACTGGGATGTTCTCAATCGGCGTGTTCATCTTTCCCCGCGCTGGAAACAGATGCGTGGCCTTGAAGAGGATGAGGTGAGTGATCGTGAGGAAGAGAGGAGTAATGGCATCCACCCCGACGACGCTTCCCGCATCCGGACCGCCGTGGAGGCGCACTTCGAGGGAAAGATGGCATTCTTTGCGGATGAATATCGAATTCGTTGCAAGGATGGATCGTGGAAGTGGGTTCTGGACCGCGGCCTGGCGCAGCGCGATGCCTCCGGGCACGTGGTCCGCATGGCCGGCTCGCAGTCGGACATCACCGAACGCAAAGCGGCGGAGGAAGCCCGTCGTGAGAGCGAGGAAAGGACACGCCAGATTATCGACACCGCGCTTGATGCTGTGATCACAATCGATGCTCAAGGGCGCATCAGTGGCTGGAATCCGCAGGCGGAGATCATCTTCGGCTGGAGTGCCAGCGAGGCCATTGGGCAAAAGCTGATGGCGACCATTGTTCCGTCCGCTCAACGGGATGCTGAGAAACCCGGTTTATGGCGATCCATCCAGTTGGGGGAAAGCTCGGTCCTCAATCGCTGCCTGGAACTGACGGCGGCGCGGCGGGACGGGAGCGGACTTATGATCGAGATGACGGTGGCTGCCGTCACCATCAACGGCGAACGTCAGTTCAGTGCGTTCGTCCGGGACATCACCGAGCGGAAGCGGACGGAGGAAGCTCTGCGCTCTTCGCAAGGGATGCTGCAATTGGTGTTGGACAACATCCCCCAAGGTGTCTTCTGGAAGGATCGCGAGTCGCGATACCTTGGTTGCAACGCGGTTGTCACCCGGACCTTTGGGATCGAGGATAATGCGTGGGTTCTCGGAAAGGTCGATGGCATGTTCGGCTCGGTGACGCCGGATCAGGCGGAGTTTTTCCTGAGAGAGGACCGCGAGGTCATGGAATCTGGACAGCCACAGCTTGGCATCATTGAGCAGGTCACGTTTGCCGATGGCATCACGCGCTGGCTGGAGACGAACAAGATGCCCATGCGAGACGCGATGGGCCAGGTAATCGGCCTGATGGGAACCTGGCAGGACATCACCGAGCGGAAACGGGCGGAAGCGGCGTTGAGCGCGAGTGAGGTGAAGTTCGCCACTGCCTTTCGCAGCAGCCCTGTCGCCGTGGCACTGACGACTGCCGAGGCGGGCAGAATCCTCGATGTCAATGAGAGCTACTGCCGGCTCATGGGTTACTCGCGGGACGAATTGCTGGGCCACACGGTGGGGGAACTTCACCTTTGGGCCGATCTGGAACAAAGGGCGGTTCACGTGGGAAAATTGCGTGAGAGCCTGCGGCTGCCTGATTTCGAAGCCGTCTTCCGCCATCGCTCGGGTGAACTGCGCGACGTCAGGATCTCGGCGGAGCTCATCGAAATGGACGGCGAACAGGTGCTCCTAGCCTGCACCGAGGATTTCACCGAGCGCAAACGGGCGGAGCAGGCGTTGCTCGAAATGAATCAACGGTACCAGCGCCACGAGACGGCGCTGGCTTCGCTGACGGGCAGTTATGCGCTCAACCCCGAGAACCTGTCTGAAGTGCTCGGGGAGATTACAGAGGTCGTGGCGCGCACGCTGAAGGTCGAGCGGGTGGGAATCTGGACCTATAATCGCGATCGGGTATCCCTCTCCTGCATTGAATTGTTCGAGAGAAACGGGAGCCAGCACTCGACCGGGATGGAATTGCTGAGGCACGGACACGAAGACTATTTCAATGCGCTGGATTGCTCCGACGTGATTGGCATTCGTGATGTACGCACGGACGTACGCACCGCCTCGCTGGCTGAAGCCTACATGGCACCACTGGGAATCAGTTCGCTAATGGATGCGCCGCTCCGGGCGAGGAGCGGTAATGCTGGAGTGCTTTGCTGTGAGCATGTGGGACCGATGCGGACATGGACGGCCGATGAGCAAACCTTCGCGGTAGCGGTTGCCAACCTGGTGTCCGTCCTGTTCGCCCAGATCGAGCAGCAGCGGCTGGAGGCGCAACTGCGCCAGAGGCAGAAGCTCGAAGCGCTTGGCACGCTGGCGGGCGGCATAGCCCATGACTTCAACAACATCCTTGCAGCCATCATTTCCTTCACCGAGCTCGCCCGGATGGAGAGCTCACCCGAAAGTGAACAAGCCGAGTATCTGCATCAGGTTCTCAAAGCCAGCCAGCGGGCGACGGGTCTGGTCAGGCAAATCCTTTCATTCAGCCGGCAGCAGAAGCAGGAGCGCAAGAGCCTGCAACTGGGGCCTGTGATCAATGAGGCTCTGAAGCTGTTGCGTTCCACGCTGCCTTCCACCATCGATATTGCGGAGGAGATTTCCAACGAGCTGCCCGACGTCCTGGCTGATCCGACACAGGTTCATCAGGTGGTGATGAACCTTTGCACGAATGCGGGACATGCGATGAAGGGGAATCCCGGCCGGCTTTGCGTCCGGCTGCAGGTTCTCAGGGTGAATTCAACCTCAAAGCTGCACCCGGAGCTGAAAGAGGCTGAGTATGTGCAGTTGCTCATCAGCGACACCGGCCACGGGATGAACAAGGAAACACTCAAGCGGATTTTTGAACCGTTCTTTACGACCAAGGCGCCTGGGGAAGGCACAGGCCTCGGACTGTCGGTGGTGCATGGCATCATCAAGGAGCACGATGGCGTGATAGCGGTGGATAGCGAGCCCGGCAGAGGAACCACGTTTGAGATTTATCTGCCTGCTTTGCGTTCGGTCAGCATGATGGAAACGGGAGGCGATGAGGGGATTCCCACCGGCAACGGGGAACGCGTGCTGTTTGTGGACGACGAAGTGGCGTTGGGGCAGGTCGCGAATCACGTCTTGAACCGTCTGGGGTACCAACCTTCGATATTCAACAGTTCAGAAGCCGCATGGGCGGCGATTCAAGCGGCACCGGATGCTTATGACATCGTGGTCACCGATCTGACCATGCCGGTGATGACAGGAATCGATCTGGCAAGACTGGTCCTGAAACTCCGTCCATCCCTGCCGATCGTGATCGTGTCCGGATATACCGGAACACTGACGGAGGACGCAGTGCGTCAGCTCGGAATCACCGGTCTTGTTCACAAGCCAATGGATAAACGAGCGCTGGCCTTTGCCGTCAGCCGGGCGTTGAATCGTGCGGCAAAGCAGGAGAAATCTTGAAAGACAATTCGAAAACAGCCGAACCAGGAGACATGGAAACAACTCAAGCAAGCCAATCTGGAACGAGCAGCGGGCGGATTCTATTCGCGGACGACGACGAGGGATTCCAGCTTGGTCTGGGCCTCCGGCTGCGAAAGTCGGGTTTCGAGTGCGACTTCGCAAAATCCGGCTCCGAGGCGGTTGGGTTGCTTCGGACGAAGGAATACGATGTCCTGCTCTCCGACATCCACATGCCTGGGAATGTGGATCTGGAGTTGATTGAGAGCTTGCCAGCGATCATCGATGGCCTGCCGATCATCCTGCTCACCGGACGTCCGACGGTGGAAACCGCGTCCCGATCTGTTCGTCTCCGCGTCTCGGCGTATCTGACCAAGCCTCCGGACTTCGAAGAACTCCGAGGGTTGCTCAAGACTTCGATAACGGAATATCGGAACGTGCGCCTCTTGAAAGGGAACCGGCGGCGAATCTAGGACTGGGATCGCGAGCGCGAACGAATGCAGAATCTGCTTCAGCAAGCACCCGCCTCCGACCGCCAGAACACCATGCAGAGCTACCTGCGCTTGACGCTGCGGAATCTGGTTGCGGGCATGATTGAACTGGAGAGTCTGTTGATTCATGATGGGGACCGTTCCGGTGCCGATGAAGCCCTGGAGAAGCAGGAATTGCTCAACGCGCTGCGCAAGACCGTCGCGGTATTGCACAAGACACGCGAACATTTCAAGAGCAAGGAACTTGGCGAACTACGGGTGGAACTAGAAGCGGTGCTCAAGTAACTCTCCTCGTGACTGTGCCATGGGAGCGCTGGCGTCCCGTCGGCGAATTCCAGAGTTCTGTACCGAGACTCGCCGGCGAGACGCCTGCGCTCCCAGGTTTTCGGCCTGGATTCACACCCAGTCTCGGAAGTGTTCCTTCCGCTGACTCGCCGTCTCGGAGCGCGGACGCTTCGTGAGTGAGAGGCGACAAATCTGAAACACTCGGACGAATCCCCCGCGCTCCTGCCGATGGCTGGTTCATGGTCCCGATGCGCCATTTTGAATTCATGGAGAGCCTCAACGATCTCAGAATCGCGCATTGGGACCAAGAACCTGAGCGCCTCCTCTCCCGCCCTTCGGGCACCCTCTCCTCCATTCCGAATGGAGGAGAGGGCTGGGGAGAGGAGGCGCGGTTCATGGAGAAAGCATCCAGGTGTCGCGCTTCTTTTGGGACTAAAGTATTTCCTGCTCCTTCCGATAGATAGCGCAGCACGGCCCGTAGCGAGCTACGGGCAGCTTTTGCGGGCAGGATTTAGTTCTACTTTGTTACGAATTGTTTAGACTTGTTCCCGAGAAGCGCTAGACTGGTGTTGCGATTGCCGTTGGGCAAAAACGCATACTCACAGATCCGCAAAACATCACCCGAAAGGCGCGACGAACATCGCGCCAACT
>SXMN01000294.1 GCA_005777315.1 Verrucomicrobiales bacterium | reverse complement strand
GCTTGGTGATGGCGTTCAAAAACCTCAAGCCTTGCCCTTCCTGAAGTCGCTGAACCACCGAAATTCACCAGAAATCAGATGCTCGCCATGGCCATTCAACTCTCAACTGTTTTCTCCAATGACTTTGTCACAGCCGTGGCGTATCAATGCGACCGAGATACTCGATGTTGCCGTCTTCCAACTCACGGCAAAGATCACCCGTCCTGTACAACCGCGCGCCAGATTCCACACTAAACGGGTCCGGAACAAATCGCTCGTTCGTTAAATCAGGCCGATCCAGATAACCACGCGCCAGGCACTCGCCGCCCATATAAAGCTCGCCCGGTTCACCCCGGCGTACGAGCTCGCGGTTTTCACCGAGAATGCGGGGGGTAGTTCGATCAATCGCCTTGCCGATCGGCGGCAGCGGTGGCCACATGGCGACATCCGGCGGTAACGTGAATGATGTCACCACATGCGTTTCACTCGGACCGTAATGATTGTGCAGACGCGCGCCCCGCAGTCTCTTGAACAGTGATTGGAGCTTGGCAGTGCATTGAAGCTGTTCGCCGGCGGTGATTACTTCCCTCAATTCTCCCGGTACCATTGCTGATCCTTCCGCCGCCTCCGCCAGTTGTTGCAGAGCAACAAAAGGCAAATACAAGCGGGAAACATTTTGTTCGATCAGATAATTCCATAACGCCCTTGGATCGCGTCGAAGCTCTTCCTTCATTAACACCAGTGTGCCGCCCTCGGCCCACGTTGTGAAAATCTCCTGGAATGAGACGTCGAAGCTGAGTGATGTGAACTGCAATGTCCGATCTCCCGGCTTTAATGGCAACGCGCGACGATGCCACAAGATGAGGTTCGTCAATGCACGATGAACCATTGCAACGCCTTTCGGCTTCCCGGTTGATCCCGAAGTGTAGATCACATAAGCGAGTGAGTCATCTGTCGGTTCACCGTCATTCACCAACGTGACAGGATGCATCCCTTCTCCACTCCAACTGTCCAGTAATAGCATCTTCGCCTCCGTTGGAGGTATTCGTCGAGCGAGTGAAGATTGAGTCAGAACGACTTTCGCCCGTGCATCCGTCAGCATGAATTCCAGCCGGTCAGTTGGGTAGGCGGGGTCCAGGGGAACATAGGCACCGCCAGCTTTGAGCACGCCTAAAACTGCCACCATCATGTCAAACCCTCTTTCCAAACAAATGGGCACCCGATCATCTGGACCGATTCCTAATCGCCGCAACGCGCCGGCTAGAATGTCCGTCTGGATTTTCAATTCAGCATAAGTCACGCAACTTCCATTGAACTCAATCGCAGGGATCTCCGGCGTCCGCGCGACTTGCTCGTCAAAAAGCAGATGAACAAGCTCCCGTCCTTCCCTCCTCCCCATGGATTCACGATTCGAATTGGATGCTACAGGACTCACGCAATCCCGAAGATCGAGATTTTGGGAGCTTCTGTCGGTTCTCCTCCCTGGACTCGAAGTCAATTCAGACGACAAGATCAAATTCTCAACGCCATTGTTCATCCTTGTTCTTCAGTACGATCGCCATGGCTTGAGTTCACAGGCTCAATCTCAGCAACTGCGAGTTAGCCAATCGAATGCCAATTATCCAATCCATTTCCGACACGCCACCAATCTGTGATAAATAGAGGGCTCCCTTCAGAATCAGTAGGCATTCGCCCTTCAGATTTCGGAAGCCTCACTTGTTTTGAGACAGTCTAGTGGAATAATGGACACTCCGATCCAAACCTGGTTCACCTTCAGTCAGGATTTGTAATTCCAAGAGTTCATCACAAAGACGGCGTCACTTTCATCGCGGCAAACATCGATTCTGGGGCAAAACAAAAGATTAAAACTCGCAAGCAGATTGCTTCCCCTGTCGATTACTCTTGATGCGCTCGCCAAAACTCCATCTCTTGAAGGCGATCCAAGCGTCGATTCCACGGTCAGCCACCCGCGCCTGCCCACACTGGTGTCTAATGCATCTCATTTACCCTTAGCCATTTTCTCTCATATTCCGGATCGTTCCGCGAGAAGAATCCTGCTCCAAAACAACTCAACCTTCAACAACTCCCCGCAAACATCCGTCGTCTGATTGTATCGTCCCTGGAATTTCGTGATCTTAACGGCGGATTATGAGTTGAATTGAGCTGTGACGAGCCTCGCCAAGTATCCCATCGTGGGGAATCGGAGCTGTCGGCAGGGCTGTCATAACCAGTGCCATTGGCCGGGCATTGGCATGTTTAGCCGCCAGGCGTCCATGAGGAGTTATCGAGCAACTGGATGCCAGGATTCGTGAAGCGGATGCGCCGTGCCTTGTATAGTTTGCCAAGAGCCTGCTTGAAGGCTTTTTTGCTGACGCTGAAGGTTTCGCGGATCGTCTCTGGTGAACTTTCATCATCAAAGGCCAGCTTCCCGCCGTTGCTTGTGAGTGCCTGGATGATTTGATTTGTCAGCGGGGCCACTCGCTGGTAGCCGGCGGCGTCAAGGCTTAGATCAATCTGCCCGTTGGAGCGGATGTTGCGCACAAATCCCCGGAGGCGCTGTCCGATCTGCAGGGGCGTTTTGATGTTGTCCCGGTAAAGCAGGCCTCCATGGCTGTCCTCCACGATGGCCTGGTAACCGAGCGGGGTGTCACCTGTGATCAGGAGATTCACCGGCTGGCTGTTGCGATAGAGTGGCCGCTCCCGGCTCAGGTGCCGATGGAGCCGTGCGCTCGCCATGATGCGTTCGGTCTTCGGATCGAGTTGGATGAACACCACCACGCTCTGTCCCACGCGCAGTGGCTTCACCTGCTCACGAAACGGCAGCAGCAGATCCTTGGCGAGTCCCCAATCAAGAAAGGTGCCGATGCGATCGTTGATGCTGACAACTTTCAAACACGCGAACTCGCCGACAGTGGCGAGCGGAATCTCGGTGGTGGCCACAAGCCGATCTTCGGAATCGCGATAGACAAACACATCCAGCTTGTCCTTGGGCTTGAGGCCGGCCGGAATGTAGCGACCGGGCAACAAGATCTCTCCCAGTGCGCCGCCATCAAGGTACAATCCAGGAGCGGACTCCCTGACGACGGAGAGGAGGTTTCGCTTTCCAAGGAGAGCCATGTGACTGTCGAGGGAAGCCGTGATTCTTCCCACCGGGGTGGAGAGTTTCCTGACCGTGGGCCGGTTGGGATCACGGTGCAAATTGTGATTGGCCGAGTTATTCAATAACCCATTCCTTTCCCCAGAGTCGCCTTCAATGCTGCGACATAGTTTCTCGAACTTCCTGTTTGTTCGAACGTCCGGCAGGAGCGCTCCAGTCGCGCCATGATGGCCTCGAACTCCGCCTGGCTCAGAGGTCGCGTCCCCAGGACAAACGCGGCCGCCTGCCACATGTAATCGTGAACAAACCCCAGACTTTTACCATCCGGCCGACGCCGCAATGCCGAGTAGATCTCGCGCATCTCCGAATCCCTCCGATCGCCAAAAAACTTGCTGATCTCCATGACATGCAGGTCAAGAATCATGAAAGAGTCGTTATAGGCTTCCGGATAATCCCCCAGGATGGGCGGCTGCTTGTCACCGCGAAATAACTCTCGCAATGATTCCTTCTTCCAGAACCAGAATTCCTTTCCATCCGAGAGCGAAATGGACTCGCGATCCATTCCGGCCGGGATTGGGCCCGGATGCTCTTCAGGATTCTTGATCGGAATGGCGGTCAGAATGATCTTCTTTGGGTTGAACGGACGCTGTTCAAACTCCTCTTGCAAGTCAGGCACGAAGTCTTCCAGATTAAAAATGGTCTCGAGTGGCTTCTGCACACACCCACGTTTACTTCACGCCGCGCCGGGAAAGCAATGCCCGGAAATCAATCGGCGAGGCGGGTGGAAGACATTCAGAGTTCGGCGAGCTTATCCCAATTGTCCCGGGGATGGTCGAGAAAATGACCTCTCATTGCCATGATCTCCGAGCAGATCAGCCTCACAGTCATCTCCACACCCCAACGGGCCAGCGTCGCTCCACGGAGATGAAATGGGGTTCCATCAAGTGGCCGGCCCGCAGAGTAGCTGGCGGTGATCTCAATTTCCTCGGGCATGCCGGAGGACGAATGTGTTTGCAGCGTGCCGGAAGGATGACAATGCCAGATCAGGAGCGGAGCCTCGCGCTGCAGATGCTGCTCCAACTGTGCCAAGGTGCTCATTTTGCAAAGTGGGTTTCCTACAAGGCGCAGAGTGGCATACAGGTTCCGGCCAAACCATTGGCAGATTGCATCGCCATTACCCGGCGTTTCCCTTAGTCCGGCTAGGCCAGCGACGAATCATCGTCCGCGTTCTTTCTGACCAGTCCACAGGATGTCTCAATCAATCCCAGTCCTGGATTTGGCTTTTTCGCGATGAGAGTCATTGGGTAGGTTCGCCGTGTGCAAAACATCGCCGCACAATTGGAGAAGTTCGAAAGCACCGCCAGCTTCAACCAGGTTGTGGTGCCTGACCTCTGGCAGCAGGAGGCCGTGTCCGCACTTCGCGCCGGCAAGGATGTCGTCGTCCATGCGCCAACTGGTTCAGGCAAGACATTGATCTTCGAACTCTGGTCCAACAACGGGAAGAATCCAGGCACCGCCATCTACACCGTGCCGACACGCGCGCTGGCGAACGACAAGCTCGCGGAGTGGCGCGCGCGGGGTTGGAACGTCGGCATCGCCACGGGTGACCTTTCTGAAAACCTCTCCGCTCCTGTCATCGTTGCGACGCTGGAAACTCAGAAGACCCGGTTGATCCGCGGAGAAGGGCCTTCACTTCTGGTCGTTGATGAGTACCAGATGATTGGTGATCCAGATCGTGGACTGAACTACGAACTTGCGCTGGCGATGGCTCCCCCTCGCACGCAAGTTCTGCTGCTCAGCGGGAGCGTGGACAATCCTCAGGACGTGGTGAAGTGGCTCCGCCGCCTGGGAAGAGATGCCGTGCTGGTCCGCCACGATCACCGCCCGGTGCCCTTGGAAGAAGTCCACGCAAACAGCCTCGGGCAGCATGTTCCCAATCAGATTCGGGGCTACTGGCCCCGCTTGATCACAAAAGCCCTGGCCGAAGATCTCGGGCCGATCCTCATTTTTGCCCCTCGCAGGCAGGCTGCCGAATCCATGGCGGCCGAACTGGCCCGCTATCTGCCGGTGCCCAATCCACTTTCTCTCACCACGGATCAGAAGCTCATCGTTGGCGAACATCTCGCGCGGATGCTCAAGAGCCGCGTGGCCTACCATCACAGCGGCTTGAGCTATGCGACCCGCGCCGGAGTCATTGAACCGCTCGCAAAGGCGGGCCAGCTTCGCGTGGTGGTGGCCACAATGGGTCTTGCGGCTGGAATCAACTTCTCGCTTCGCAGCGTGGCACTGGCGGGTGCCTCCTATCGTCGCGAGGGCGTTGAACAACCCATCCGTGCCGACGAGATTCTCCAGATGTTCGGTCGCGCCGGACGCCGAGGGCTGGACGAAACGGGCTTCGTGATCGTCACCGCGAACGAGATTCGCCTGATCGACGCTCATGCCTGCCACCTGTTGCGCAGCGGCGCCGTGGATTGGAGCGCGCTCCTGAACGTGATGCACGCCGCCACTCAGGCAGGGCACGATCCTTTTGGTGAAGCGGTGCGAGTCCAACAAAGACTGTTCACAACCAAGCCGATTGTCCTTGGCGTGGAGGAATC
Source organism: Verrucomicrobiales bacterium (assembly GCA_005777315.1). Classification (GTDB taxonomy): domain Bacteria; phylum Verrucomicrobiota; class Verrucomicrobiia; order Limisphaerales; family F1-12-MAGs170; genus F1-120-MAGs170. The sequence goes on along the minus strand of SXMN01000294.1, from coordinate 10,630 downwards.
GCTCAAGAATCCCTCCGTTCCGTGCGGGCTAAAGACAGATGCGGAAAGGGCACGTCATGTCCGCAAGCGCGTGCGACAGCTCTGGAACAGTCGCGGTGAATGGGAACCCTACCCTGCCCTGGTTGAACGGCCGCTTGCACAAATTTTCATCGGCCGCAGGCCTGAGAGCCGATCAGCAATAACCGCTTTGGGTGGCACAGGCTACCAGTCCACTGCTGTTGAATTAAGGAAGGTGCCGCGCGAAACTCCGCAGCATCTCCCTCTCCTCCCGCAGCGGGAGGAGAGGGCCGGGGAGAGGAGGGCGGTCGAAACCTCACTCACTTCCCCTCTCCCCAACCCTCTCCCCGTCCGACGGGGAGAGGGAGAAACGGAATCGCATCTCCCATCTTTCCCTAATTCAACATCAGCAGGCTACCAGCCTGTGCCGTCCGGCAACTTGCCGGACGGAGCGGGTTCGGCGTCGGTGAACAATGTTAGCTCTGATGACATTACGCCCCTCGTTCCCATTCCGGTCGGCAGGTTGCCAACCGGAACGGGCAGGTTGCCCGTTCCACCCGGTGTTAGGACAGGCTCTGAATCGAAAGCGATTTCCTATCCGTCGCCATCTGTGGAACCTCCGGTTCCTGTCCATAACCTCCTCCTCTCACTTCGCCCCATCTTGAGCGAACCTTCTGCCATCGAGAAGATCGGCACCGGCCACCTTGTCGTTGTGGAGGAAACCGCGGCGGGCCGCATCTACGGACGCTCCATGACCGTCGCGGATCGCGTGGGAGATGATCACATCATCATCGCCAAGTGGATTCGCCGTCTGACCAATTGGAACGGCCGCCAGGCGTCGATGCCGCTCTGGACGGAGCGCATCGTGCCTCTCATTGAACAACGCCTCAAATCTCAACGGCTGCCCGTCGTGCGTTTTCGGACGCTGGCACACAAGATCGTGGTGGAGGTCAGCCTGGCAAGCCAGACGATGAAAGTTCCCGTGGACTCGTACGGAGTTGCCCTTTGGCGTCCAGGTGAACGAGATGTTCTGCCGTCCGAATGCGCTGTTTGCGCCCTCGTGCCTGTCTGCCGTCAGCTCCCGGCCGCAACGGGTGTAGCCCTTCTCTGGCGTCGGCTGGGCCTTGTCGAAGCCGATGGCACGCCCACGCGTCGTGGACGTATCGTCAGCTTCTTCGCGAGCGGTGATGGGCTGGCGATTGCCGCCGCGCTCGAAGATGAAAGATATCTCCTCACGGATCTGATTTACGACCTGGCGAACCTGGACGCCGGATTTCGTTTTGCGGGGGACGAGAATCGATGGGGTGGACGACTCGCGGACGCCTGTCACCGGGCGTATGAGCTGCAATCCATCCCCGGTTACCTTGAGAATGGCCTTCCACCGCGATACGGCTCGGGAGCAGACCCTGTCGTGGCCGCCGCTCACAAGAACCCGCAGCAGAGACACGATTGGATCACACTCACGCTCGGCGCTGGTGACATCGACCGGATCATCATTGAATGGCGAAGCCTGCTGCGTCGTGTCGCGCATTCACCCGAGCTCGACTGGCCGCGCTGGACGGCTCTCCAGAAGCTGGCAACGGAGATCCTCAACGAGACCAAGTCACCAACTCTCACCGAACTTCCACCGCTCGAGTATCACCAGACCAAACGAGTGGATCACCGGCTTGTGTTGCGACGGTTTTGAGGGTGCAGCACTGCCCGGTGCATGGGCACGATTGGGTTTACGGGCCGAAGAATGGCCTGGGGATCCCAAAAGCCTCCTGAACAAAAACTCAGTTCTTCGGCGCGGCGGGCCGGTCAATTCGTTCAAGCGCTCGCGAAGCGAGCGTTCGCAACGGATCCGCATTGTCGCCAGCGATGCGTTCGAGAATGCCGTGGGCAGGTTCAGCTTCCGCGCCCATCCGTTCCAAGGCGCTGATCGCCGCCGTTCGAATGGGAGCATCGATATGCTCCAGGGCCGCCAACAGCACCGGCATCTCAGGGGCTCCCATCTGGGGGAATTGCTGAGCCAGCCGTCGCGCAAAACCCGGCGACGGAATCTCGATGGATTCCACAAGCACTGGGATTACCTGCGGGTGGTTGCGGTCCAACTGCCACAGGGCGAGTGCCGTTTCATAGCGGATCTGTCCCTGGCCATCTCCCATTACCTTTACAAGTATGGCCACCGCTTCCGGCGAACCCGCGCCAATGCGCGCGAGCGTGCGGCTGGCGTGCAAGCCCATCTGTTCCGCCCACGGCACCATGACCACGCGCGGACCAAAACGACCGGCCGGCGCCGTTCCGTCGTCCATGTCCATCTGCCCGTCACGCCGCCGGATCATGCGGACCATCGGGCTGTTTTCATTTTGATCCGCCTCGGCTGCGACACTTTGCCGGAGCAATTCCCCCAATGCCGGCACCGCATCCACCGCCTTGGTGCCGATCACGCTCAGTGCGGACACTGCCGCGTATTGCACCTGTGGCATGGGATGACGAAGCGAGTCCATCAGCGCAGGCAGCACCTCTCCGCGCATTGGTCCAATCATGCCAAGCGTCTGAAGAAATGCCGGCCGGGCATGAGGGTCTGCTTCATCCATTAAATTGACGAGCCCTGGAATCACCTCATTTTCCGGTCGGGCCATGCGGCGCAACGCGTTCAACAACACCGACCGGAAGCCCGCGCTGGCGTTAGCAGCCACTCGATCCTCGGAAGAAGTCGAGGCGGACGAGCGACCCAGATCGCGAAGACGTTTGACGAGGGCGGGAATCACGTCGGGAGTCACCGGCCCGATTCGACCCAGGCTGGCCACGAGCTCAGAAGCCTGGTCATCGTCCGCACGTGCAAGCTCCCCGAGAAGGATGGGAACAATTTCATCCTCCGGATGGTCCAGCCTGTCCAGCACGCGCAGCACCACTCCTCTCAAGCTCCTGCGCGAGGCCTCCGCTTTGCCAGTCAAATTCGTGGAGCCTGCAGCGGATGCGGGTGTCTCGCGGACATAAGACAGCAACCGCGCCCGGACCTGTGGATCCTCGGGCGCGATCATCGCCAGCGCCCGGACGCTCTCAGTACGGATGACCGCGTTGGTCGGACTGTCGAGGAGTTTCATCACGGCGGGTGCCGCCGCTTTCGCCGCTTTCTTGTGAGCGCCGATCGCCTGAAGCGCAACCTCCCGCACTCCGATGCTGTTATCATCCAGAGCGCGGATCAAAGCGGGCACAGCCTCGGGTCCCTGCGGAGCACGTCGGCGCAACTCCATCGCGGCGAGTTGCCGCACGACCTGGGGCGGGACCGGGGCAACCTCGGCAAACCGGTCCGAAAGCGATTCCGGCAGCACCTTCCAGAAAACATCGCGAAAGATGTCTGCGATGGAATACGTCCTTCCAACATACTGGATCAACCGCGCGGTGGAACGCTCCTCATACGCCGAATGGCGGGCGGAACGAATAAGGGCGTTTCCTGCCAATACTCCTCCCGCGATGGTGGCCACCACCAGCAAAGTGGATTTCAGCAGGCGTCGTGGTTTGGGCGACTCAATTTGGGCATTCATACAAGTACAGGTTGATGGAACAACTGAAAGCTACCACTGATCATTCTGCTATGGAAGAGCAGGTTTGCGTTCGAATGTGCGGTGGATTCGCGATTGCCAATGTACCAGCCCTTGCACGAAACTGCGCCCGTGACTTCACAAACCCAGATCGGCGCGTTCCGCATCCTGTCGCCGCTCGGCGCGGGCGGCATGGGTGAAGTCTTCCGGGCGCGGGACACGCGGCTCAATCTCGATGTGGCGGTGAAGGTGTTGCCCGACCACTTTTCCTGGCTGGCGCTTCTGCTCGCGCTGCTGGCGTCCATGCGCGCCGCTCACGCCGCCACGCCACTCGCGCCAACGGATGAACTTCGCTCGTTTCAATTCGCCGATGCCAATCTCACTGCCGAGCTTGTCACAGCCGAACCCGATGTGATCAGCCCTGTCGCGATCACCTGGGATGGGGACGGGCGCTTGTTCGTGGCCGAGATGCGCGATTATCCGAACGCTGCGACCGGTGGTTCCATTCGTGTGTTGGAAGATCGCAACCGCGACGGACGCTACGAAACAGCCACCATGTTCGCGGACAAACTGAGCTTTCCCAACTCTGTCCTGGCATGGAACGGCGGTCTCCTGGCCACTGTCGCGCCGGACCTGCTGTTCCTGAAAGACACCGACGGCGACGGTCACGCCGATGAGCGTCACGTGCTCTTCACCGGCTTCGCGACGGGCAATCAACAACTCCGCGCCAACGGTCTGCTCTGGGGTCTCGATGGCTGGGTCTATGGTGCCAATGGCCGCAGCGATGGAACTGCGCGAGCTGTGGAGGTGCTTCAAGGTTCTGCCTGGGGCAAACTTGACGGCCAGCTCGCGAAGACCAATTCGATTCGTGGCCGTGATTTTCGTTTTCGGCCCGGCACTGGTGAATTTGAGACGCTCGCAGGGCGCAGCCAGTTCGGCCTCACTCGCGACGATTGGGGAAATCGTTTTCTCTCCTGGAACACCATACCCATCCGGCATGAAGTTTTCGCTGACCGCTATCTTGCGAGAAATCCAAACCTTGCCGTTTCGGACGTGCTCGCCGACCTCATGCCGGTGGGCGATGCGGGCGATGTCTTCCCTCTCACACCCGCTCCGCTCGTGTTCAACAATGAATCTGCGAGCCATTTCAACGCCCTCGCCGGCCTGCACATTTATCGCGGCGATGCGCTCGGCGCAGCCTATCATGGCAATGCCTTCATGGGCGAAACGCTCCGCAATCTTGTTCACCGCCGCGTGCTGACGCCCCACGGTGCCACGTTCACGGCGGGGCGTGTCGAACAGGGAACAGAGTTTCTGCGCAGTTCCGATCCGTGGTTTCATCCAGTGAACTTCACCACCGGTCCCGACGGCGCCCTTTACGTCATCGACTTTTACCGGCAGTTCGTCGAGCACCCGGATTATGTGCCGCGTGAAATGCGCGACAGGATGAGCTGGCGCACCGGCAGCGAACACGGACGTATCTGGCGGATCGTGCGGAAGAATTCGCGACCGAAGCCGGTCGGATCCAAACTGGGGCTGGCTCAGGCTTCCGCGAAAGCACTCTTGCGTCAGATCGAAAGCCCGAACGCATGGCGACGCGACACCACACAACGACTCCTCGTGGAACGACAAGACAATGCGGTCCTGCCAGCGCTTCGATCCCTTGCTCGAAAAGCGAAATTGCCACAGACGCGCGTGCAGGCGCTATCGACGCTTGCCGGTCTGTCTGGCCTGGATGAGAAAACCTTGCTGGGAACATTGGAAGATCCCGAGGCACATGTCCGGGCTCATGCTGTCCAACTCGCGGGATTAGTTTTTCCAGCCACGAGCGGCACTTCCGCAGCTAATCGCGGTTCTCCACTCGTGGATTCGCTGTTGCGGAAAGCCCTCGATCCGCATCCCGGCGTCCGCTTGCAAGCCGCGCTGACATTCGGCCTGGTAAATGAGTATCCGGCGCGTGAACGTGCGATCCGACAATTGATCGAGGGCACTGACGATCGATGGATTCGTCTCGCGGCCATCAGCAGCTCTCGCTCGCTCACGAAGGACCAGATCAAAAGTTTCCTGCCTGAGACGGGCAAAACCCTGCGTCAGCCGCCGGCACCGCTCTCTTCCAATCCCGATCGTCAGCGCGTGATCGAGAGTTTCGCCCCAGCGCTCAAGCTGGCCGGGGATCCCGCACGTGGAGCGCTGACGTTCTCGAAGCTTTGCCTGGCGTGCCACTATCTCCAGGGCCACGGCCAGCGCGTGGGACCTGATTTGTCCGGAATCAACTCGCGGCCCGCGGACGTATTGTTGATCGATCTCCTGGACCCCAGCCGACAGATCACCCCTGACCAAGCCTCTTATGATGCGGAGAGGACCAATGGCGAGACCGTCACCGGCCTGCTCGCGAGTGAAACCGAGACGCGCGTCATTCTCCGCCACGCAGGCGCTCCCGATGAAACCATCCCGCGAAGCGAACTCAAATCACTCCGGGCCACCGCCAAGTCTCTCATGCCCGACGGGCTTGAAGCAGGCCTTTCACATCAGGACATGGCCGATTTGCTGGAGTTCCTTCGCAAGGCGGATGGGTCGTTGATCCCGAAACAGCAATCCCATTGAATCCACCCGCTCATGGTGTATTCGGGAGGCGAAAGGAATCGAACCAGGTTTTCGCGAGCAGCAGGGATGGAATGCTGCATGCATCGTGGTCTGCCGAAGGGTCGGGGTCGATCAACTCAACCTGGGTCGCGCCCCGGCCTCGAAAACTGTCGCGTGCCGCTTGCGAGTTGCGAATGATCACATCGCTGTCGGCCCGGCAGTGGTACAGGCGCATGGGTGCTTTTGGGGTCCAGCGGTGGAGATCGTTGTCTCGGAGCGCCAGGCGCAAAGGATGATCCGGCTGGCTGCGGAACGCGGCGAGGTATTCCTGTTTCAAGATGCGGGTTGGATCAGCGGGCATGGCTGCGTTGATCTCGCTCGCAGAGTGCTGGCCATTCAGCAGTGGGGAAAGCTTGGTGTCGTAAGGAGACGCAAGCAGCACCGGGAGAGAGGCTGCGAGACCATAGACCGCCTGATACGAAGCGAGCAGCATGGCAAAGTAATACTGGTTCGGCATCGATCTTCCGGAAAGCACATCATCCGTGGTGACTGCGGAGAGGTCGTAGGCGCCGGCCATCGGCGCCGAAGCAGTGACGGCGAATTCATTGGTGTGATACTCCTCAAGTTCGCGGTGCAATGCCATGGTCGCATGTCCGCCCTGCGAGTAACCTACGAGAAAAAGCTGACCGTTGAGAGCCACTTTGTAGTCGGCACACCAGGCACGGGCAGCGCGCAGCATGTCCACAGATGCCGTCGCCTCAGAGACAGCATGATGAAAAGGATGAACCCCTGGAGAATCACCAAGGCCGAGGTAGTCTGGGAGGACCGTTGCATACCCGCTGCCACCCATCACCACACCAAGCAACTGTTCTGTGGAGCTCGACGAGGATGGCGCTTCATTGCGTCTGGCGATCGTGCCGTGCTGGTAACTGCACAGGGCGAGCGAGAGGCCGGAATTTTGAGGAACAGCCAGCGCCCCTGAAGCCAGCGTTCGACCGCCCCACGGGTCCACGGTTTCGTAGGTCAGCTTGTGAACCTTGACTCCGTGAGGAACGGTCATTTGCACACCGGTGAATGCAAGCAGCAGATTGATTTGCGCAGCCGTCAATGCCAGAACCTCCTGCTCGGACACCAGACGTCCGCGGTCGGCGATGGGCACAGCTACGACTCGATAGAACCGCGATGGATACGGCTGCTCCGCTACATCAACCCATTGTTGAACGCCGATCGGCCAAGGCAATGTCGAGCGCGGCGTGATCCAAATCCCTTCCTGAAGCCCAGTCCGAGCCTGGACCGAGTAGCTGAAGCCGACACCCGCATCGGACCATTTCAAGGCCCAGCGATTCTCGCTTGAATGAATATCGGTGATCAAAACCTGTAATGGTCCCGTGCTCTGGGCTGCGAGTGAAATGGCTGCGCCACAGCAGACCGCACCGACGATGAAATGCCTGAGTTGTTTCATTGCCCGGTACGATGCCGCGTCGAGCGAACAGCGTCACGTCAAACAATCTGTGGCACACAACCTGACCGCCATTATAGATCCACCGTGCGGCGTTTCAAACTTCACGTCCTTGACATGAGGGAAGTGTGGGTTTCCGGGAAAGGCCAAGGCTTCAAAGTGCGCAAGAACCGGTTCAATACAACCTTCAATCAGGAAGTGGGCGCGCTTTACGATGCACAAATCCGTTGACGCGATGGTGCCGCAACCACGAATCTTTCGGCGTGCCCATGCTTGAAGTCAGTCGGCTGCGGAAAGCTTTCACCTCACCGGAGGGAGCCTTGAGCCCCGTGGTGGACGTGGAGGACTTTCAAATCAACGAGCGGGATCACGTCGCTTTGCGGGGCGACAGCGGTTCAGGGAAGACGACGTTTCTGAATCTCATCGCCGGCATTCTTCGGCCGGATGCCGGTCGCGTTGCCATCCAGGGGCAGGTCATTTCCGATCTCAATGAAGCAGCCCGTGACCGCTTGCGCGCGACGGCCATCGGCTACGTGTTTCAAACGTTTAATCTGCTGCAAGGCTACACCTGCCTGGAAAACGTCCTGTTGGCGATGACGTTCGCGGGGAGGGCTGATCGTTCCCGTGCCGAAGCGCTGCTGCGTCGAGTTGGGCTGGGACAGCGCCTCGGGCACCGCCCAAGGCAGCTTTCCACAGGCCAGCAACAGCGCGTTGCCGTAGCTCGCGCCCTGGCCAACCGTCCCATCCTTGTCGTCGCGGATGAACCCACCGGGAATCTGGATTCAGGAAACGGACACGAGGTGCTCGAACTCCTTCGTGATACTTGCCGCGAAAATGAAGCCGCGCTCTTGCTGGTTTCGCATGATCGCGATGTCCTTTCCGAGTTCGATGATGTGAGAGACTTTCACCAGATTAACCGCGCCTGCAGTGCGTTGCCCCAATGATCTCAACACTCGTTCTCCTGATCACGAAAAGCTTCCGACAACACTTGTTCTCGACAGTGGTGACGGCTGCTTCCATCGCCCTGGCGGGAGGTCTGTTGATGTCGGTCTGGACGCTTCGCGAAGAGGCTCGGAAAACTTTCGCCGAGGTGAGCGGCGGATACGACGCGGTATTGGGAGCGCGCGGATCAAAACTTCAACTGGTCCTGAACGCAGTTTTTCACCTCGAGGAATCGACGGGGAACATGGAGTGGAAGGATTTCCTTGAGGCTCAGAAGAACCCTTCTGTCGAGCGTGCCGTGCCAATGGCGATGGGTGACAACTTTCGCGGCTACCGTGTCGTGGGCACTCTCCCGGAGTTTTTCGCTGGTGACGCTGCCTCGACAACCCGCCTGACCGCTCGCTCGCCGGGACGAATCTTCGATGTCACGTCGCGCGAGGCTGTGGTCGGGAGCTTCGCCGCGGAACAACTCGGGCTGAAACGGGGAGACCGAATCAAGCCGTATCACGGGCTGAACTTCAACGAGGAGCATCAGCATGAAGAAGATTACGTGATCGTTGGCATTCTCGAACCGACCAGCAGCCCGGTGGATCGGGTTATCTGGATTCCACTGGAGGGATTGCAAAAGCTCAGCGGTCACGATCCGAAGTCGTCCACAGAAATCAGCGCGGTGCTGGTCAAGCTGAAGGGAGGGAGCGCCACCGCCGGCTTCCTGCTGGATCAAAGTTACAACAAGCAGGGCACCCGGCTGACATTCGCCTGGCCCATCGGACGGATCGTCGCGCTGTTCTTCGACAAGATCAGTTGGTTCGATCGCGTGTTGGAATTGGTTGCTTACCTTGTCGCACTCGTCGCGACAGCTTCCGTGGTGGCCAGCATTTACAATTCGATGAACGAGCGGCGGCGAGAGATTGCGATCTTGCGCGCATTGGGCGCTCATCGAGCCCTGGTGTCGGCGGCGGTGGTCTTTGAATCAGCCGCGATCACCGCGCTGGGAATGCTCGGCGCACTCGCCGTACACGGAGCCATCATGTGGAGCGTGACGGGCGTGCTGAAAGTTCAAACCGGCGTTGTGCTCAATCCGTGGTCGCCGAACGGCATCTTGGTTTTCGCTCCGCTGGGGATGATCGCGTTGAGCGCGGCGGCGGGCTTGGTGCCGGCGTTGAAGGCTTACCGTACGGATGTCGCAACGAATCTGATTCCCGCATCGTGACCAGGGCAGTTGCCACAACCGGTCCATGAGAGTTAGATTTGCACAGAATCTCGGAAAGCCATGAAAATCATCTTTACCGCTGCCGTTACTGTCATAGGGACGCTTGGATTGATCATCTCAATGACTGGTTGCTCGCGAAACCCTCAAACGGCCGACAATGCGCCGACAGACCTTCGCGGTGAACCGATCAATTCGCCCATGCCCGCGGCGGCGAGTGAGGCCACAAACGCCGTGCCACCAGCGCCAGCGGTGGCGGAGGCGGAAGCGACAGCGCCGGCAGCGCCTGCTTCCCCTGCAGCCCCATCCATTGATGGTGGATACGTTTCAGTGGCGTTCGACAAGCTTGCCTCGTTTGACTTTGTGATTCCCGAGGAGACCGTCTCCACCAATGGCATTGTGACGGCGGCCACGAAGGCGGATGGACAGATTCCTCAGTCCATCAAATCGCTTCACGAATCGCTCGTTGCACTCCGGGGATTTATGCTGCCTTTGAAAGTCGAAGGGGGTCTGGTATCGGAGATGTTATTGATGCGCGACCAATCGATGTGCTGTTACGGCAAGGTCCCAAAAATGAACGAATGGGTAAGCATCAAAATGGCGAAGAAGGGAGTGAAGGCAGTAATGGATCAGCCGGTCACCGTCTATGGGAAGATCCACATCGGCGAGATTCGTGAGAACGGATACCTCGTTGGGATTTATCGATTGGACGGCGAAAAGATGGCGGAACCAGAGTAAGTGGAGCATCATTCTCTCGCTGGCAGTTGCCATGGGCACGGCTGTGACAAAGTCATTGGAGAAAACAGTTGAGAGTTGAATGGCCATGGCGAGCATCTGATTTCTGGTGAATTTCGGTGGTTCAGCGACTTCAGGAAGGGCAAGGCTTGAGGTTTTTGAACGCCATCACCAAGC
>SXMN01000293.1 GCA_005777315.1 Verrucomicrobiales bacterium | reverse complement strand
GTCGTGCGCGGCGATGCCATCGCGGCGATCCTGATCACACTGATCAACATCGTCGGTGGTTTCGCCATCGGCATCATGCAACGCGGGATGAGCGTTGCGGACGCGCTCCAGCGCTTCACTTTGCTTTCAATTGGCGACGGGTTGGTCTCGCAGATCCCCGCCCTGATCATCTCGACAGCGGCGGGCATCCTGGTGACTCGCGCGGCGGCTAAGGATGATCTCGGACGGGATCTCAGCGGTCAGTTGTTGAACTACCCGCGGGCGTTGTATGTGCTCTCAGCGATGCTGGGAATCTTCGCTGTGGTACCAGGACTGCCAATGATTCCATTCGCAGTGCTTGCTTTGGGAGCCTTTTTCGTCGCGCGATCGCTCGGTCGGGACAAGATTCACGCGGAAAAAACCGGAACAGCGGAGGCCAAGGTGGCTGGCTCGGACGCGGTCGGCGCGGGATCGTCCGACAAGTCGGCGGCTCCTTCCGGCGGAGCCGGTGAGAAACTGGAAACCTTGCTCAACCTGGACACGTTCCAAATCGAACTGGGCTACGGGCTCGTCAGCCTGGCGGACACGCGCAAAGGTGGCGACCTTCTGGAACGCGTCACAGGCGTGAGGCGATCTTTTGCACAGGACATGGGGTTGATTGTTCCACCCATCCGGCTTCGCGACAACATGCAGATGGGACCGAACGAGTACTGCTTTTTGTTGAAAGGCAATCAAATCGCCCGTGGCGAGTTGCTACCCGGCCATTGGCTGGCCATGAATGCCACCAACAGCAAGGTCATGCTCAAAGGCGTGCCCACCGTGGAACCGGTCTTCAAACTCCCGGCTACATGGATCAATGATGTCGAGCGCAAGAATGCCGAAATGCACGGCTACACCGTCGTGGATTCGCCCTCGGTGCTCGTCACTCACCTCTCCGAAGCGATCAAGCGCAACTCGCACGAAATCCTCAGCCGGCAGGATGTCCAAAACCTGCTCGACAACCTCAAGCAGACTCATCCAACGGTCGTTACTGAACTGATTCCTGCTCAACTGACGGTCGGACATGTGCAGCGCATTCTGCAAAATCTCCTGGCCGAAGGCATCTCGATACGGAACCTGGCCGGTATTCTGGAGAAGGTGGGCGACTACGCCAGTCTCACGAAGAATCCAGACGAACTTTCCGAGCACGCCCGCCGGGCGTTGGGAGTGCAGATCGTCCGGCCTTACCAGAACGACGGTGGCGCGGTGCGGGCGATCACCCTTGAACCCCGACTGGAGCAGCAGATCGCCCAAGGGGTGCGCCAGACGCCGACCGAGATCTCACTGGTCATGGAACCGAAGCTTGCGCGGCACGTGGTGGACACTCTTTCGAAGCGGATTCAAGAGCTGCTGGCGATGGGCCAGCCGCCGGTGGTGCTCTGTGCGCCACAATTGCGGCTTGCTTTCCGCCGCTTCTTCGAGACCACTTTCGCCGAGCTGGCCGTGCTGTCATATTCCGAGATCCCCGCCCGCGTGGAAGTTCAGAGCGCCGGCGTGGTTCCTTGTCTGGAATAGGGAGGCGCATGGCCAGGGGAAGCCTTGAGCGATGGATTTGGTTTCATTTATTGCTGATTCAGCAGCGGACGCAGTGGCGCAGATTCGTGCGCGGCTCGGTCCGGATGCCGTTGTTGTCACTGTGCGGCCACTGCCTGTCCAGGGACTGGGCCGGCTCTGGCGCCGGGCGCGTTTCGAAGTCCTGGCGCGTCGGCCTGAGCCAGGATCAGTTCCCACGCCTGTTGAGGCTGCCCTGGATATCACGTCAGATTCGCCCGCGGCTCCTTTCGGGCTTGAATCCGCTTTCAACATCCCGCGCGCTGGAATCCCAACAAGGCACGGCACATCTTCAGTGTTCGATGCCGCCCCTGGCGAACTCCGTGTGCCACCAGGGATCGAACCGACTACTCCTGGCGGGATACCCGCCACGTGGCAGGTTGGAGCGGTGCTGGAACGGGCCGGTCTGCTTCCTGTAACCGTTCAGCGAGTGATCAATCAGCTCGAGGCCAGAGGTGGTCCTCCCAAGCAAAGGTTGATCGGCGAAGAACTGGCCATGACTCGCGCAGCTCTCTCTGAGCTCTGGCGCAAGCCGGCTCCTTTCGTGGACGGAGCCCGCAGGGTTCATGTTCTGGTCGGTGCGGCTGGTGTCGGCAAAACCACGTCCCTTTGCAAATGGCTGACCCAAGTTGTTCTGGTGGAGGGGCGATCCGCGAGTGTTTGGAGACTAGATGGGGCCACTGCCAACACGGCGGAATCCTTGAGCGTCTATTGCGAAATTCTCGGATTACCCATTGAGCGAGCCTGGAATTCCCTGCCCGAAGCCAGCGCTGCCGAAGTGCAGTTCATCGATTTGCCAGGCGTGGAATGGAGGAATCTTGCTTCCATCCGGCAGCTCGGGGAACAGGTAAGGCAATACCGGGCAACGCATGTCCATCTGGTGGTCAATGCGGGTTACGAAACTTCACTGCTCCTGAACCAGGTGAGAGCTTTCTCCGAGTTTCCGATAGATGACGTCATCGTCACCCACCTGGATGAGGAAACGCGTTGGGGCAAACTTTGGAATCTGGTCGTCGGCACAAATTGCTCGATCCGATACCTGAGCGCCGGGCAGAATGTTCCTGGAGAGTTCTTTAATGCCTCTGCGGAAACGATCCTCTCTCGGCAGTTTTCTTCGTAAGTCGTTCTCTTCTGGTGTCTTTTGCATTCGGTTTCTGCGTGGCAAACCACCTGCTTAACAGCCCGCGACTGTTGCCGCGTTATGAAAACACTTATGCTTGCAGGCTCGCTCGTGGGATTCGCCATAGGCTTTGGCTTTAGCTCCGTACAGAACGCTTCCTCTCCCCAGGCGCTCTGGCGTGGATGCCTTGCCGCTTGTGGAGCCACGATACTCATGAGGTGGTGGGGGCGGCTCTGGCTGAAGAGTCTTCGCGAGTCCTATCTTCAACGACAAGCCGCCGAACAGGCTGCCGCTGAAGCCAGCAATGCGACCGTTCCAACCAAGTAAATGAAAGCGAACACACAACACACCAGGAGCGAACCCCGGTTCGTGGTCTCGAATCCAACGGCAGACTCGGCCCTCATGTGGAAAGGCTACGCCAAGAGTGGCCTGGGCAGCACAGATGAGAACGCACTCGTGCAACAGTATCTCCCGCTGGTGAAAACCGTGGTGGGCCGCTTGATGATGACCATGCCCGCCCATGTGGACTTCGATGATCTGAACAGCGCGGGCTTGGTGGGGTTGCTCAATGCCATCCGTCGCTTTGATCCGAAGTGCGGCGCCTCTTTTGAGACCTATGCCCGCGTCAGGATTCGCGGAGAGGTGCTTGATGAAATGCGCAGGATGGACTGGGTGCCACGCTCGGTACACGCAAAGGCGCGCAAGGTTCAGGAGGCAATGTGTCTGCTCGAGCAGAGGGATGGCGAGATCCCCGCCCCGGAAGAAGTCGCGAAAGAAATGGGGCTCACGATCGACGAATACAACGAACTTTTGAAGGAGATCAAACCCGCAGCCTTCGTCTGCCTCGACGCGGCGCGTTCCGCGGACCTTGAAGATGGATCCACGCAGTATGAAAGCGTGGCTGACGACCGGCAACATTCACCGGATGATCGCGCGGCGCGCTCAGAACTGGTGGAACTGATCACCGAGCGACTGGAGGAACTCCCCGACATGCAGCGGAAGGTTCTCGCCCTCTATTACTTTGAAGATCTGCGTTTGCGCGAGATTGCCGAGGCTTTCGGCGTGACTGAGTCCCGCATCTGCCAGATTCACACGCAGGCCATTCTTTCGATCCGCAATTTCCTCCGCAGAACCGAAGCCCAGGCCGCTTAACGGGTTTCACATCACATTATGTTTGTAATCATTGGAGCGCTCATCGTCACCGGATCTGTCATCGGCGGTTTCATGATGGCCGGCGGCAAGGTCGGAGCCCTCATTCAAATCTCCGAGTATGTCGTGATCTGCGGTGCGTCCCTGGGCGCTCTCGTCATCATGTCGCCGAAGAAGGTCATGGTGGACATGATCAAGCAGATTCTCGGGGCGTTAAAGGGCTCCCCCTACGGCAAAGCGTCCTATGAAGAACTCTTCAAGGCGCTCTATGAACTCTTCATGCTGGGCCGGCGCAATGGAATGATCGCCCTTGAAGAACATGTGATGAATCCCGGCACGAGCAGCATTTTCTCGAAGTATCCAAGCTTCGCAAAAAATCATCATGCGCTCGAGTTCCTCTGCAATGGTCTGCGTCCGATCATCGATGGCAAGATCAAGCCTGATCAACTGAAGCTGCTGCTCGAGATCGAATTGACCTGCATGGAGGATGAGCACCACAAGCCGGTGAGCGTTCTCAACAAGACAGGGGATGCGATGCCTGGGTTCGGCATCGTTGCCGCCGTTTTGGGCATTGTAATCACCATGGGTTCCATTGCGGGACCGATTGAACAGATCGGCCATCACGTCGCAGCGGCGCTCGTCGGCACTTTCCTCGGCATCTTGATCTCCTACGGCTACATCAACCCGCTCGCCGTCAACATCGAGTTCATCGGCATGGCGGAACTGACTTACATGAGGTGTATCTCCGCCTCGGTCATTGGCTTTGCCAACGGCATGGCTCCGGTCATGGCCATCGAAGTCGCCCGGCGCGGGCTCGAGAGCGATCTCAAGCCAAGCGCTGACGATCTTGAGGCAATGCTCAAGAGCATCGGTGGCGGCAAGAAGTAGCGGCATCGGAGTTTCTTTGGGAATTACCATAGATGAGCAAAAAGGGTGGACATCACGGGGGAGCCTGGAAGGTGGCATACGCGGATTTCGTGACCGCGATGATGGCGCTCT
>SXMN01000292.1 GCA_005777315.1 Verrucomicrobiales bacterium | reverse complement strand
TCGTCCATCCGCACGGACAATTGCCGATACTTTCTCCTGACCTGGGCGATGATGATCTTGAGCCGGATCCTTCGAGCTTATCTCTCGATCCGTTTCAAAAGCCAGCCTATTTGCTCAAGTTATTATTTCGCTCGCCCTTATCACCTCGCACAAGACGTTCTACGACCCTGGCCTTCGGCATCCGGACCTGGTGGAAGTCCGGTTCGACCTGAAATACTACGAGAATGCCAAGTATGCCTGGCCCAAGTGCGATGACAAACGTGACAGCGTTCGGGGCAACTACATGTACTATCCCCAGTCAGATCAACCCGCGAAGAAAGCACCCAAGCCCGGCGAGGAAGACTGGTCACTCGTCGCGGAAAAGTCCGGCCAGTTGGTGAGCCAGCGTTCCGTGGTCACGGACCTCATCTACACAGTCAGGACCAGACCGCATACATCGGCCAGAAACCCGACCGGAATCAATACCCTGTGGGGAGACGGCCACGTTTCCTTCAGCACGAGCAAGAAGGCATTTGAACCCAAGCTCTGGGATCCGGGCGATGACGCGGCGAGCGCGCGAAATCCCGGCGATAATCCACAGAAATTCCGGACGATCGTTTCGCTTCTGCGGCCCTGACCGCCTGTTCTTCGATTGCTTCGCCGAGGAACGCCGCTATCAATCCCACCATGAATTTATCGGCCTCCCGGCGGCTCATCGCGTTCGTTGCATTTTCCTGGTTTGTTGGGATTTGTCTTCCAGGCAACGCGGACGACGCGCCAGTCCAGAAGACGGGTGCGACGAATGAACCGCCTGCCGGTCATTCGCTGCACGGTGAAGCCTTTAACGAGGGGCCGCGACAACGTGCCGTGCTCATGCCTGGAACAGGCAAGGTCAATCTCACCATCACGAGCGGGCATCCGCAGGCGCAGGCGTTTTTCAATCAAGGCATCGGACAGCTCCACGGTTTCTGGTTCTTCGAGGCCGAACGGTCCTTCCGCCAGGTTGCCGCCTTCGACACGAACAGCGCCATGGCCTACTGGGGAATGGCGATGGCCAATGTCAACAACACCAACCAAGCCATTGGATTCATCGAACGCGCCCATGCACTGAAGACCAACGCCAGCCCGCGCGAAATACTTTGGGTCGATGCTTACCACGCTTACATCACCACGAAGACCAACAGTACTGAGCGCCGCAAAGATCTGATCAAAGCCCTGGAGAAAATCATTCACGAGCACCCCGACGAACTGGAAGCGAAAACCTTTCTCGCTTTTCAGATCTGGAATAGTGAAGGAGAAGGAATTTCCATCGGAAGCCGGCAGGCGGTCGATGCCTTGATGAACGAAGTCCTCGCCGTCGAACCTCAGCATCCGATTCATCACGCGCGAATTCATATCTGGAATTACAACAAGGACGAGCGTGCCTTGAACTCCGCAGCCCGTTGCGGGCAGTCCGCGCCTGGCATCGCCCACATGTGGCACATGCCGGGGCATACCTACAGCAAGCTCCACCGGTTCGATGACGCCGCCTGGCAGCAGGAGGCCGCCACGCGCACTGACCACGCCTACATGATGGAAGCGCGCATCCTTCCTGACCAGATTCACAATTATGCCCACAACAATGAGTGGCTTTGCCGTGATTTGCTGCACTTGGGCCGGCTCCGGGACGCCATCGATCTCGCGAAAAACATGGTCGAACTGCCGCGCCATCCGAAATACAACACGCTCAATCGAAAGGAGGACAACACTCCCTACGACAAGAATCATGGCAGTTCCATGCTCGGTCGCAACCGGCTCCTGGACGCCTTCATCGAGTACGAACTATGGAGCGATCTGCTCTCTCTGGCGGACACGTTTTACCTCGAACCCACCGCCCTGCCCGAGGAACAGGCGCGCCGCCTCTACGCGCTGTCGCTCGCTCACTTCGCCAGCGGCGACACGAACCACGTCCAGGCGTTGATGAGTTCACTCGACGGCTGCTGGAAACAACTCAAGCAGGAGCGTTTCGACGCCACCGAGAAAGCCGAGGAAACTGCGAAGAAAGAAAAAACGGACGCCCCGAAGGCGATGATCAAGGCGATGGAAGGTTTCAACTCACGGCTTGAAACGGTGGGGAAATACCGCACAGAACTCAAAATCTGGTCCACGATTTCTTCAGGAGAAGATGAAGAAGCGTTGAAACTTCTCGGCGACGCCAAGGAACTGCCGAAGCCACAGCTCGCCCGACTTTGGAGCCGACTGGGTGATGTCACCAATACTGTCAGCGTGGTGAAGGAACTGATGAAGGACGGCACGAATCAGGCACCGTCACTTGCGCTGGCGTCACACCTTTTCTGGAAGAGCGGCGAGACCAACGAGTCCACCAATGCGTTTCATCAGCTCCGCGCCGTCTCGGCGCGGTTCGATCTGGGGACGCCGATCCTGGCGCGTCTGGCTCCCATTGCGAACCACTTGGGCCTGCCGACCGACTGGCGCATCGCCGACTCGACAAAAAGCGATGTTGGCAACCGACCTCCTCTCGATTCGCTCGGCCCGTTTCACTGGCAACCCTACACCGCCCCGACGTGGACCCTCACCGACGCGGATCACAAACAACGTTCGTTGCGCGATTACCAGGGGCGACCGGTTCTGGTGGTGTTCTATTTGGGCTTCGGATGCACGCACTGCATCGAGCAACTCAATCTCCTGGGGCCGGTCGCGAAGGATTTTCAGGCGCAAGGAATCAACATCGTCGCCGTGAGCACCGACAGCCCCGATGGGCTTCACAAGACGGTGGAGAAAGCCAAGCAGCAGGGAGGCTTTCCCTTTCCCATCGTTTCGGACAAATCCCTGAACACCTTCAAAGCCTACCGTGCCTACGACGATTTTGAGGACATGCCTTTGCATGGGACGTTTTTGATCGACGACGAAGGCAGGGTGCGGTGGCAGGACATTGGATTTGAACCGTTCAGCGATCTTAAATTCCTGCTCGACGAATCACGTCGGTTGCTGGGACTGGCGAAGAAGCAAGTCGCTGTAAGATAGAGCCCCATCACGGTGCATTCGTCTTTGCAGATCATCCTTTCGCTTGCCGCCAGGAAACCGGGCGCGACGCTGCCGCACGTCTCTTCAAACATCTCATTCATCATTCGCCGCACTCCCATGTACCTGGCTTGATTTCGTGCGAGGTGGAGGCTGTGAATTCAAACTCAGGTCACCTCGCGAACCGGCACCGAAATCCTGATGACCTCCGGCACAACACACATCCAAATGAACGATTCAATTTGTTGGGGAATTCTTGGCACCGGAAAAATCGCCAGGCAATTCGCAGCCGGGTTGCAGATCTTGCCGGAAGCAAAGCTCCTCGCCGTTGGCTCACGCACCTGCGTCGGTGCGGAGGCTTTCGGACAACAATTCAAAGTTCCACATCGTCACGCCAGCTACGAAGCCCTGATAACCGATCCTCAAGTCGATGTGATCTACGTGGCCACGCCGCACTCATGTCACAAGGCAAACACGCTGCTCGCGCTCTCCGCTGGCAAGGCTGTGTTGTGTGAAAAGCCATTTACAATCAACGCCCGAGAAGCGGAACAAGTCATCACGTTTGCCAGGGCGAAGAAGCTCTTTCTCATGGAGGCGATGTGGACCCGTTGTTTCCCGTTGATGGAGAAATTGCGACAGTTGCTCGCATCAAAAACCATCGGCGACGTGCGGATGTTGACGGCGGACTTTGGTTTCTTCGCGGAGTATCACGACGAAGAACGGTTGTTCAATCCGGCATTCGGCGGTGGTGCGTTGCTTGACGTTGGCGTTTATCCGGTCTCGCTGGCTTCAATGCTTTTTGGCCCGCCGACGCAAATTGCCAGCCTCGCCCATCTGGGCTGGACCGGCGTGGATGAACAGGCCGCAATGTTGTTCTCCCACTCTCAAGGACAACTGGCAATCCTCTCTACAGCCGTCCGCGTGGACACTTGCCAGGAGGCGGTCATCTTGGGCTCGGAGGGCCGCCTTCGCATTCACCGTCCCTGGTGGCGGCCCACCACAATGACGCTGTCGCGTGAAGGCGTTGCAGATGAAGTGATGGAATTTCCGCTGTCAGGAAACGGGTATCAATTCGAAGCGGCAGAAGTGATGCGATGCCTGCGTGAGGGGAAAACCGAGAGTCCGATGATGCCTCTGAACGAAACTCTTTCCATCATGAGAACGCTCGACGCGGTCCGCGCGCAGTGGGGCTTGCACCATCCCACGGATTAGTGTGATGGAGTAGTTGCTGCAAAGCAGAACGAATCAGCAGGAAACCTGGAATGCATTTCGTTTCCGTTGGAAAACCTTACACTTGACCTCCGCCCCAGCTCCACCGTGAGCTGATCGAAAGCAGTACCAATGAACAGGGCACTTTGAAAACCAACGCTTTGCATCACACAACATGACGATGCCGTTTGTTGGACTTCATCCTGCTATTGCCTGCGGCAGCGTTTCGACAGTCACAAGGAACCGATTTGAAAATCTCATGAAAAAATCGATAGTGCCGGTCATCAGCTGTTCCATGGCATTCCTCCTATTTGGTGTGGGTTTGGGCGGCTTCATGGTCTGGCAGCACATGTTGCCGAAGTTGGAATCCAACCGTGACGCGACTATCACAGACATCAGGAAATTTTCGCAGGAGACCCAGGCCCAATTGTCCGCTCTTGATACCAGGCTCAAGGAGAAGGATCTGGAACTCGCCACCATGTCTTCAAGACACAACGCGCAGTTGAAGAGCTATGAGGTGCAAATTTCCAGTCTCAAAAAAGATGCCGCAAACCGTGAACAGCAAACGGTGGACTTAAAGCCGGCAGCATCCACCGTTTCCCAGGAGCAAAACTTGCGTCTCGTGTTTGAGACGGTTGGATTACGGCGCGGTGAATTCTCGCAGAAACTGAAAAATTGCCGTGATGAACTCTCCGCAAACAGTTCATTGTCACACCAGGCACGCGGACAGTTGAAAGAACTGGCGAACGTTGTTCACGCTTTGAGCGAGTTTTCCCGCAAGCCTGACCAAAATCTGAAGCTCCTTAATGAGTTTCTGATTCGAGGACAGTGCGCCGACGAAAAGATCTTAAAAGACAAGCCATCCCCATTTCTGCGCGTTGCGGCAATTTTTTCGAAAGGAGCCCGCCAGAAACTCCGCGATTACCGGATGGCGGCAGCACACCAGGAGGCCCTGGCTGAAGTGGAATTTGTCCTCCGGATTCAGATGCGCCAGCTCGCCTCCCAGATTCAGCCGGTGAGTTTTGAACTTGATCGGTCCTTGAGAACTGTCGAGGTCATGCTGGATGGGCGTTTCGTTTATCGTGATGACAAGGCTCGGGAGTTCCTGGCCACTGCTGAAACCATTTCGAAAATGATCGACCGACAGTTCGCCGCCAATAATCCGAGGAGCTGAACGCGTTTCCGCGAAATTGGCGGGCCATCGGTGGCAGGAGGAAGGCGCTGGCATCATCCAACCGACTGGGCCGTTGTTTAGCTACTTGATCTTTCGGGTCGCCCGATCCTGCAGCCAGACGACATCTTTGTTGTTTGGACTAGGGGCGTTCAATGCAAGCCCTTGACCCTTTTTGAGCTTGGGAGCTGTGCGCGGATCGACCCATCTCTTAATTTCGGCGTGACCGTCGGCAAATGAGAAACCTGCGGCGTTATTGTGGTAGCTCGCCGGATAATCGACGATCATGGTTTTGGCGAAGTTTGGATAACCGTCCATCTGCGTCACCCAAAAACCGTCGTTGATGCTGTCCTCGCGTTCATCGAGCATCACCCAGGTCATGGTGGGCCCTGGATCGTTCATGTCGCTTAATTTCCGATAAACCTGCCAGATGT
The DNA here is from genome assembly GCA_005777315.1 of Verrucomicrobiales bacterium. Classification (GTDB taxonomy): domain Bacteria; phylum Verrucomicrobiota; class Verrucomicrobiia; order Limisphaerales; family F1-12-MAGs170; genus F1-120-MAGs170. Next base: position 7,849 of record SXMN01000292.1, on the reverse strand, counting down.
TCGCTGGCCACCCATCCTGCGTCCAGCCGGGTTTATACGGCAGTTCGCCATTTCCACCCACGAAGTTGCTCATGGCCATGCTCCGCACCCGTCTGACCAATTGACCTTTGAACGGTCCCGTCGTCGGCTTGACCGTGCTCTGGTCTGCCGGGCATTTCCATATCCCCGCAGATCCGCCACAGTAGGTCCACAGTGGACCTTTTTGAATATCCTGAGCGATGTCCCAGTTGGAGGCGTTCCCGCCGCTGAAATCCATGGAGCTGGTTCCAACGTAGCCGTGTTTCGACCCGTAGCCTTCCACCACCTTGTCATTGTTGTCCTCGGCGTACAATCTCCAAGCCAGCATCAGTTGCTTGTTGTTGTTCATGCACGTGATGCCCTGGGCTTTGGTTTTAGCCTTGGACAACGCCGGAAGGAGCATCCCCGCGAGGATCGCGATAATGGCGATTACGACAAGCAGTTCGATCAGGGTGAATCCGCGGTGCGGACGGATTGGGTATGATGTCTTCATAGTCAAGTGAGCTTCCAGTTCATTGGTCGATCCCCGAGAGCGTTTGATGCGTTTCACGGCCAGTCCAATGTCGGGAGCGATTGAGATGAAAGTATGCCGCCCTCATTGAGATGGCAAACGGAAGTTCTTTTGAGGAAACCGGGCATTACGGAACCAGCTCACCGGACAATTACGGTTGATCGGCAAAGAAGCTTCCAGATCTTACTGAGGAGACCGTGGGATAGGCTACGAATGATGGCGAGCGCCACGGATGCAGATGCGAGGCGCGAACGCGGGAGGATGCCCGCAGCGGCCTCCGACCAAGTGAGCAACGAAGCAGATGCGTCTGTGCCGCCGTCAAGATTTGTAGCCTATCCCACAGTCTCCTCAGCACCTCGTGCATTCGTATTAAAATTGTTCACGGACGTTGGACTTGCATGGTCACCGCCCGATGCAACCAATTCTTCTCTCGCCTTGGCGTTTCCAAATGCGCAATCTCCCGCCTCTGTTGCTGACTATGAATGCCGACAACCCTTCTGCAAACACCGTTGGAACCACGTGCGAGATACCGTGCCTGCCTCCCAACACTCGATTCACCACACTCAACAACGGCCTCGTGATCATCGTCCGCGAGGATCACAGCGCGCCAGTAGTATCCGCGCAGGTGTGGTCGAGAACCGGCAGCATCAATGAAGGCGCCTGGCTCGGCGCGGGGCTCTCACACGTGCTCGAACACATGCTTTTCAAGGGTACCACCACTCGAGGCGCTGGCCGGATTGATCAGGAGGTTCAGGAAGCGGGCGGTTACATGAACGCCTACACTTCGTTTGACCGGACGGTTTATTACATCAACGTTCCCAACACCGGCGCCAAAGTCGCGATCGACATTCTTTGTGACATTTCGCAGAACGCCAGCTTGCCGCCAGACGAGCTGGCCAAGGAACTGGACGTGATCCGTCGTGAGATGGACATGGGCCAGGATGATCCTTCGCGCCGCTCGGGCAGGCGGTTGTTTGAAGTGGCTTACACACGCAGCCCCTATCGATTTCCAATCATCGGTTATCTGGACATTTTCAACCAACTCAAGCCGGAGGACATCTCCGCCTATTACCGCTCGCGTTACGCGCCAAACAACCTGTTCTTCGTCGTCACAGGCGATATTTGCCCCAAGGAAGTGATCGAACAAATCCAGACCGCGTTCACATCGAAGCTGGCAAAGCCTCTGGCACCCGAGGTGATGCCCGATGAACCACGCCAGGCCGCTCCTCGAGAGGTGATTGAAGAAGCGCCCATCGAACTTGGACACGCTCATTTCAGCTGGCACATCCCCGACGTGCGACACCCAGATGTGCCCGCGCTCGACGTGCTGGCGACGCTGCTCGGCACAGGTCACAGCTCGCGGCTTTATCAGGAAATCCGTGAACGCGCTGGAGTTGTCCATTCAGTCGATGCATGGACATACAATCCCGGCAACCCCGGCCTCTTCGGGATGAGCGCCGTCATGGACGCCGACAAGTTCGAAGCGGCGCGCAACGCGATGTTGCGGCAGATAGAGCGCATGAAAACCGAACTGGTCAGCGATGCGGAACTCGGAAAAGCGTTGAAACAGTTCACCGCCTCCACACTTGGCATCCGAAAAACGATGCAGGGCCAGGCACAAGATCTCGGTGGCAACTGGATCGGCACTGCGGATCTGAATTTTTCCGAACGATACCTCGCGGCCGTTCACCGGCTTACTACCGCGGACCTTCAGCGTGTCGCCCGCGCTTATCTCACGGAAGAAAACCGCACCATTTACGCGCTGCTGCCGCAGGGTTCGGTCAACGGAAAAACCACCACCACCGCCACACACACCGAGCAGGCGGTGCAGAAAATTGAACTGCCCAACGGCCTTAGACTGCTGATCAAGGAGGATCATCGGCTGCCGTTCGTGGAAATGCGGGCGGTGTTCCAGGGAGGCGTGCTTGCGGAGACCACCTCCAACAATGGCATCACTCATCTCTTCACCAGGATGCTGCTCAAAGGCACCACGCGCCGCAGTGCCGAGCAGATCGTTGCCGAAATCGAATCCGTGGGCGGCAGCATTGACACCTACGGCGGCAACAACAGCTTTGGTGTCAACACGGAAGTCATGCGTGGCGATTTCAACCTCGGATTGGACCTGCTCTGCGATGTCCTGCGAAATCCGACCTTTCCCGCCGCCGCGCTTGAACGAGAACGGGAGGTGCAACTGGCGGGGATCCGCGCTCAAAAGGATCAACTTCTTCAGAGCGCGGGGAGAGCCATGCGCCGGGCGATCTTTGGCACTTCCTCTTATGGCCTCGATGCGCTCGGGACCGAGGAATCGATCACTTCGCTCACCTCAGGGCAACTCGCGGCACTTCATCGAAACCTGACGGTCCCAAAAAACTGTGTTCTCGCCATCTATGGCGACATCAACACTTCTGAAATCGTCGCAGCAGTGCAGGCCAGGCTCGGCGACTGGTCCGGCGGTGCCGCGCCCACGGATGTGGCCGCCCTCAGACCTCCCCTGGACGGGACAACGCACGTCCTTGAATTGCGCGACAAGAAACAAGCCGTGCTGGTCATTGGGTTCAAGGGTGTCTCCGTAAAGAATCCGGATCGTTATGCATTGGAGCTGCTCCAGGAATCGTTGAGTGATCTGGGCTCACGGCTCTTTCTTCGGATTCGTGAACAGCTCGGGCTCGCCTATTATGTCGGGGCGCAAAACTTCCTCGGTTTGCAGCCTGGCTATTTTTCTCTCTACGCTGGCACAGCGCCTGAAAAAGTAGATCTCGTGGAATCTGAACTTCTCAAGGAAACAGCGGCGCTCCGACTCGACGGGCTGACGAGCGAGGAACTCGCCCGAGCCAAGGCCAAGGTCATCGGCCAGCGAAAGATCGCGCGCCAGGATCTCGGTTCCCTGGCGATGAATACCGCATTGGATGAGCTTTATGGTCTCGGCTTTGCGAATGCCGATCAAGATGACGAACGTTACCAACGCGTGACGCTCGACGAGATCCGGTCGGTGACAACAAAGTATCTGAACCCAAACGCCTGCGTCGTGGCCTGTGTTCGTCCTGAAATTGCTGACCAGACCGCAGGATAGAATACAGTAACTGTTCAGTTGCAAACGGGGAGCGCGTGCGTCTCGCGCGCCCTGATCAGCGTCCCGCTGGCCAGCCTGTCCGCTCCGGAAACCCACCATCTGGTGACTGGTCACCACGTACTGAGTTCTCGGCGAGACGCCGAGAACAGCGGTCGAGACGACCGCGCTCCCCATTTCGACTGGATGCCGAATGCTTCCTACTTTGCCACCGGAAACTGCGTGATCCGCAGCCGCGTGGCCCCATAAGGCAAGAGCACAATGTCCTCCGGGCGCGCTTTTTCAAGATGCCCCTGCGGTCGGCTATGCGGCAGGGGACCAGCCTTGTTATTGTAGAGCTGCCATTCGGGCACTCGTTTTCCCTGGGTGCGGATTTCGATGGGTGAACCCTCCTGGCTCCACGGATATCCCATTGCACCGCGACGGATCAGCATGAATCCGATTCCAGGTTCGGTGACCGCGGCATCAAGCAACGCATAATTCCAGGGAGACTTGGGCCGCACTTCGAAGAAATCACCATGCTCATCAGCGTTGCGAACAGATGTCCATTCTTCGGCAATCCGGAGCGCGAAGACGAGTGGCCCTCGTTCGACAGCGACAGATTGCTCCGCCCAGCGGGTTGTTCTGATGGCGGCACCGAACTGCACTTCCAGCTTGTCTCCAGGGTTCCAGGTGCGGCTCACGGTCAAGAGGCGATTTGTCGCGAGGACTTCCGCGAGCTGCCCATTGAGGCGGATCGATGTGGATGTCGCCCAGGCGGGAACACGCAGACGAAATGGGAATGCAACGGCTGCCGGTGTGTTGATAACGAACCGCACCGTCTCCTCGAATGGATAATTGGTTTGCTCGACGATCTGGACACGCACTCCCCCTGGCGTTTCGAAAGTCACCTGGCTTGGACCATAGACAAGCGCGGCAATTCCACCATCCGCAGTTGCGTGCCAGAGACTCTGAACCAGTTTGGGCCAGCCTTGGTGCATGTTGCAGGTGCAGCACGGAAACCCGTTGAGCAGTCCAATGCAACTGTCCGTGCCACCATGCCAGTCGTCTTCGTAGAAATTCCGTCGGGCGCGGGTGCAAAGAACCTGATTTGCAGACTGAAAGTATTGGCGGTGTCGAAAGTCCTCGGTCGTTTGAGCCGGAAGCGCGTTGAAGGCGATCTTTTCGAGCTGATCCGCGAACTCGAGATCACCCGTAATGGCGAGCATTGTTTCCAGGGAGAACATCATCTCGACGACCGAGCAGAGTTCAACGCCTTGCGTTGGATCGTTGCCATGCATCGGTTCGTCGCCGCCATACATGCCCTGCGCCTGCCCGTGGAAACGCTTGATGTCCACGATAGCCTGTTTGACCGCGCGGAGGTGCCGTTCATCGCCGTTTTGCTGAAAATAAACGACGGGCTCCTTGATGCCTTGGGCAAGATTCACGCAGTGAAAGCTCTGCAATTGATCAACACTCAACCGTCGGATGAGATCGCGATTGAACGGGTAGCGATTGCGTGTGTTGTAGGGATAAAGGTGCGCCGGATCGGGTGATGGAGCAGGCTCGGTGTTCAGGAATACCTCGGTCCAGGGAAAAGTTTGTTTGTGGATAAGTTCCGCAAGTTCGAGGAGGAAGGGCTCTCCCGTGACGTTGTAGAGCCAATAGACCACGGCGAGGTTATCTCCGGCCCGACGGTTTGCCCAAAAGGACCAGTGATCGAGCGGCGTCCTGGGCAGCTCGCGCAATTGATAGCGAAAGTAGCGCAACAGAACTTCGATGACACGGGGATCACCCGTGGCGCTGTGATGCTGCTGAAGCACCTTCAACATCACCATGCGCGGCCACCAGTCCTCGCGCGGTGTCTTTTGAATGCCTGATTCTGCCGGAGGCTCAACATCGAATCGCTTCGGCCCGAGATAGCCCGACGGCTCTTGATGCGTGAGCGTCCACTCGATCCAGGGTTTCGCTTTTGCCAGCAGCGCGTCGTCGCGAAGAATGTGCCCGAGTGGAACGAGCCCATCGAGCCAGTAGGGGCCGCGCTCCCAGCCATCGCCATCGCCGCCCAGCCAGCCATTCCGCAGGCCGACGACTTTCTCGTAACGCTGATCGAGATCGCCGGTGAGTCCAGTTCTCATGCGGTCGAGTTGCTCACGCATCCAGCCGTGCGCCTCGATCGCACCCAACGGAAGCTCGTTGAATGCCTTCGGACGTAGCGGAGCGCGATTCACAACAGGCTTCTTGAGAGTTGCGGCAGTATCCGCGGCAAACGCAAAGAGGTGAAGGAAGAATACGGCCAGCAATGCAACGGCGAAGGACTTCATGGAGGCGAGAATGTCAAAGCACTGGCACTCCTTCAATCGCCAAGAAAAGACGTGCGAATAGAGCGCAGGGGGGCGATTAAAAACGAGGGAGGCCTCACTTGGGGGCGCTGGCATCGTTGTCGGCGATTTCTATCTTCGAGCGCCCTTCTGCACTCGCTGCACGCGCCGGCAGGGATGCCGGCGCTCCAAGGTCGGACCGTATTCCTTCCTCACCCGCTTTTAATCACACCCAAGGCGCAGTGCATCCCTGAGGTCGGTGGACCACTGAAAGACCCGGGGCCTGTTTCGTGGAATCGTAATTTCCTCGGCTGGCTCAACAGGCTTGAAAAAGAGCTTTTACCACGCGGAGTTTGTGGCAAGGTGCGGGAACAAACCGCACGATCACCGCCAGCGAGGTGCTTGTTACGTGAGCTAAAAGCAAACTCCTTATGCAGACCATGTCTCATTTGATCAATTTCTTACCCACGATTATCCACCCTCGATGGCGTGCCGTGTGCCTGGGAATCAGCATCTGGTTCGTGCTCGCCGCTCCTGCCGTCGTCAGCGCGGAGCTTAAGATTACCTCGCAGCCCACCAGCAAAATGGTCGCGCAGGGTCTCGCTACAACCATACTCCGCGTCTCGGCGACTGGCACGGTGCCACTCGGCTTTCAATGGTACTTCAACGGCCAGGCAGTGACAGACGCGACCAACTCCAGCCTGGTCCTGACGAACATCCAGCGCTCCATGGCGGGTCTATACACCGCCGTCGCGAGTGACGCATCCGGATCGGTGACAAGCCGGGTGGCCCGGCTTGATGTTTTTGTCCGCACAGGCATCTTCGACATTGGCGATCCGGAGGAGTTCAACAAAATCATTTCCACGAACGCGGTCCTGACCCGCATGGCCACGCTGAACTCCTGGATCGAAGGTGTGGTGTGGATTCCTTCGGATGGCGGCTACCTCGTGTTCAGCGACATCGGGAATGACGTGCTCAAGAAGCTGGTGCCGTCGGGAAAGCTCACCGACTTTCTCAGACCGCCGCGGAACACCTTGTTCAACGGCAATCTTCTGGACCTGCACGAACGCCTGATTTCCTGCGCGGCGGGACGGGCCGCCCTCCAGGTGACTCTCACCACCAATGGCGTGACCGTGCCGCTTCTCACAAATTACGTGACTGGAAAGAAGTTTTATTCTCCCAACGATCTGGCCATGAAATCAGATGGCTCGATCTGGTTCACCGATCCGGGATACGACAGCGGCCTGCCATTGCCGCCCCCGTACGGCGCGTCCATTCCGACGGGTTTTCAACCGGGCCTCCACGTCTATCGCTTCTTTCAAAACGATCCCTCAACCGTCTTGCAGGTGATCACCAACATGTCCCGCCCCAACGGCCTCTGCTTTTCGCCGGATGAAAAGAAGCTCTACGTCTCGGACACCGGAAGCTCTCCCGGCCCCATCCGGGTGTTCGATGTGACACCCGACAACACGGTGACCGGCGGAGAGATCTTCTGCACCATCGGGGCTGGAGGTCCGGACGGAATCAAGTGCGACGTGGATGGGCGCATCTGGTCCAGCGCGGAGGACGGTGTGGAAATCTTCGCCCCCGACGGACGTTTGATCGGCAAGATTCGCCTGACCCGCACGGCCAACCTTTGCTTCGGGGGCCCCGATTACAAGACCCTTTACATGGTTGGACAGCCTTACGTCACCTCCATCCCGGTGCTGGTGCCCGGCGCGGTTTCGATCAAGAGGCTCAAGACCTCCTTGAGCGGTAATCAGTTGACCATCGCGTGGCCGGTGCCTTCCACCGGATTTGCGCTTCAACAATCCGACTTAGGGCGAGCGAAATAATAACTTGAGCAAATAGGCTGGCTTTTGAAACGGATCGAGAGATAAGCTCGAAGGATCCGGCTCAAGATCATCATCGCCCAGGTCAGGAGAAAGTATCGGCAATTGTCCGTGCGGATGG
>SXMN01000291.1 GCA_005777315.1 Verrucomicrobiales bacterium | reverse complement strand
GCCGGTCGGAAGCACGGCGAACACATCCCTGCCCGAAAGCACATCACGAATGATTTCCTCCTGAAGGGGACGAAAGGAGCCAAAGCCGAAGTACTGTTTGAGCAATGAATGAAGCTGATCGGGATCGGGCCGCATGATGCCGCAAGAGGTATCCGAAGCGAATGGATGGCGAAACTGAAAAGTGGAGGATGCTGGAGCAGTGGTCGCGCGTTCACGGTGCATCCGTAAATTGTCGGTGGAGCGCGACTGTGCTGAAAGCCAGTCGCAGCAGTATCGGTGGCTCGCCCTCACGCCAAACCTGCCGCGGCTGGTGCTTCGCACACAACCGCGCTCCAGGCTGCCAGCCAGGTTCACCGACAATTTGTGGATGCACGGCGCGTTCAGGAAATGCAGAAAATCATTTTCAAACCAGGTTTTCCATCTGTAGTTTCCGGCCATGATGTTGCGGCGCGATCAACTGCCTCGGTGTGAGTTTGAGCAAGCCTGGAGTTCCCATGAACCTTTCCTGGGATCGCTGGCGTCTCGCCGGCGAGACGCCAGCGATCCCAGTTTCATGATCCCGATGCGCGATTCTGAAATCGAGGAGGTCTCTTCGTCCGTGTAGTTGGGCGGTTCGCAGCCGTAAATCTCGACACACTCAATTGATCCAAGTCTCCGCTCCACTCCAAATCATCATTCACAAGCATGGCCACCAGGAAGAAAAACGATCCCCAACAACCAGACTTGCGGGCTGATGGCTCGCCTGCAAAACCCGCCGATGCCCCGAAATCGCCCGAGTCAACGAACGGCAATGGCGACACCCACGTTATCGCCGAAGAGACACCGGCTGTGGTCCATCGACCATTCCTCCCCGGAGAGATCGAAATGCCACTGCACCGGCGAGTGGACACGGGGTTCCTCCAATACGCGTCCTACGTCATTCGCGACCGTGCGATCCCCAATCTTGAAGATGGCGTGAAACCGGTGCAGCGCCGCATCCTTTGGACACTTCATCAAAACGACGACGGACGCTTCATCAAGGTTGCGAACGTGGTGGGTGATTGCATGAAGTATCATCCGCACGGCGACGCCTCGATCGGCGACGCGCTGGTGGTGCTCGCCAACAAACGTTACCTGATCGAAGGACAGGGAAATTTCGGCAACATCTATACGGGTGACCCGGCCGCCGCGCCGCGCTACATCGAATGCCGGCTTACCCAGCTTGCCCGTGAAGAGCTGTTCAATGACGAGATTACAAGGTTCATCCCGAGCTATGACGGCCGCAACCGGGAGCCGGTTCTTCTCCCCTCCAAACTTCCGCTTCTCCTGATGCTGGGGACGGAAGGTATCGCGGTGGGTTTGTCCTGCCGGATCCTGTCACACAACTTTCCCGAGTTGATCCAGGCGCAGATTGCGATCTTGAAGAAGCAGCCGTTCAAGTGCCTGCCGGACTTTCCAACGGGCGGATTGATGGATGCCCGCGATTACGCCGACGGCAACGGCTCGATCAAGGTGCGCGCAAAGATCAAGGAGAAGGATGAATCCACGGTCGTCATCAGGGAGCTGCCACCGACCACCAGCACTGAATCGCTGATCGCTTCGATTGAAGACGCGGCGCGCAAGGGCAAGATCAAGATCAAGGCGATCAACGACTTCACTTCCGAGGATGTCGAGATCGAGATCAAAGCGCCGTCGGGCGTGAGCGCCCAACAATTGACCGACGCACTCTACGCTTTCACCGACTGCGAAGTGTCGATCACCAGCCGGATCATTGTCATCAAGAACAACCGCCCGGTGGAGTTGACTGTCAGCGAAGTGTTGCGGGAAAACACGGACCAACTCGTGCGTCTCCTCCAACAGGAGCTGGAGCTGAAAAAGCAGCAGCTCGAGGATGAACTGCACTTTCGCACGCTGGAGCGCATCTTCATCGAGGAGCGCATCTACAAGAAGATCGAGCAATGCAAGACCAACGAGGCTGTGATCGCCGCCGTGTTCGACGGCTTCAAACCCTTCCGCAAGGAACTGCTTCGAGATGTGGTGGATGCTGATGTCGAGCGGCTGCTTCAGGTGCGCATTCGCCGGATCTCGCTCTTCGACATCCAGCAGCACCGTGAACAGATGGACAAGACCCGCGCTGACCTTGCCGAGACTCTGAGGCATCTCAAGAACGTGGTGAAGTATGCCATCGGCCATCTGGAAGCACTGCTGGAAAAGTACGGGCCGCAATATCCGCGGCTCACCCGTTCCAGCCGGCACGAGGAAATCGACGCGAAAGAGGTTGCTTTCAAATCTTTCAAAGTCGCTTACGACCGCGAGAGCGGCTACGTCGGGTACAAGGTCTCCGGTGACGAGTTCAAGATCGATTGCACAAAGTTCGACAAGCTCCTGCTCGTATTCAAGGACGGCCACTTCAAGTTGACCGAGTTGCCAGAGAAATTCTTTGTCGGTCCGGATCTGATCCACGTGGGCTTGCCGGATCGGGAGCGCGTGTTCACCTGCGCCTACACAGATCGCGAGGCCAGCTACCTGAAACGCTTCACGTTCGGCGGGATCATTCTCAACAAGGATTACCGGTGCATTCCGGAGAAGGCGCGCATTCTGTTCTTCGCGCCGGATACCCCGGAGACACTTTACATCCGCTACAAGCCGGCTCCGCACCAGAAGATCAATCAGCAGACCTGCAATCCATCTGACGTGGACGTGAAATCCCCCAAGACCCTCGGAAGGCAGATTTCCATCAAGGACATTTCATCGGTGACTGCTGAGCCCACACGCGGCTGGGACAAGGAAGCAGCAACGACCAAGGTGATGTTTTCGTGAATGATGAGCGCACGAACCCGGGCAAATCGCGAGATCAGTGATTCAGACATCGCGTTGCGCCCCTGAACCTGCCACCAGCACAAGCGCGGACAGTCAGCCAAATTCGCAAGCCCGGATGTTTGAATTCGCGCGAACAAAGCTGCCCGCGCGCCATGGGACGGTTCTTGGAAAATCCGGACCTCCAAAAATGGAAGTGAATTGGAGCCATGAATCTGAACCTCTTCCTGGCGTGCAGAATTCAGCGCGGAGTTTGAAAGGACACAGAGGCTCGGGAGGGAAGCAAAGTAGTCTTTCGCTGTGCCCTCCAAATCTCTGCGCTAAAACTGGCGTCCATAAAAGCAACCGACCAGTGCTGGACCCACACTTTAATCTTTGAACTTCGGGAAATCCCTCCTTAGCTTCGCCGCATGGCTTCATCGGATTTTGACGTAAAATATGTGGCGCACCTGGCTCGGCTGAAACTCTCGCCTGCAGAAGAACAGAAGTTGGGCACGCAGCTTGAAAACATCCTGGGCTACATTGCCAAGCTCAAGGAAGTGGATGTGTCAGGCGTGGAACCGACGGCGCACGCTTTCCCCCTTGTGAACGTAACTAGACCCGATGAAATCAGGCCGTCGCTCTCCAATGAAGACGCGCTGCGCAATGCCCCGGCGAAGGCAAATGGCTTGTTCGTCGTTCCAAAAATCGTGGAATAGCGACTCCTGACGGTCCGCCTCTGCGAACACCGCGACGACCAGCAACCTTCTCAACTTGTTTTTCAAATTCACCCACGATGCTCAATCACCTGACGATTTCTGAACTGACCGCTCGCCTCGCCCGCCGGGAAGTCTCCGCGCGCGAAGCCATGCAATCTTGCCTCGACCAGATCCAGCGCGTGGACGGGCAGGTCAAAGCCTTCCTCAGCCATGACTCCGCGGACGCGATGGCACAGGCGGATGCTGCCGACAAAGCCCTCGCCGCAGGTGAATCTCATGTCAAACGTCCGCTGCTGGGCATGCCCATCGCCGTCAAAGATGTCCTCGCGGTACGAGATCATCCGTTGAATTGCGGCTCAAAGATTCTCGGCAACTTTCGCTCGCCTTATGATGCCACGGTTGTCGAAAAGCTGAGAGCGGCTGGGGCAATCGTTTTCGGACGGCTGAACATGGACGAGTTCGCCATGGGCAGTTCAACGGAGAACTCGGCGTTCTTTACGACGCGCAATCCCTGGGACGAAACCCGGATTCCGGGTGGCTCCTCCGGCG
>SXMN01000290.1 GCA_005777315.1 Verrucomicrobiales bacterium | reverse complement strand
GCTTTTCCGTGGATACGCTTCTCAACGGTCGTTCCTTCCGATAGTACCATAATCCGCCAAGCAATCCTCGGTCTTGGGTGGTTGGTTAGACCTTTCCATTCATTGTTTTCACGTTGAATTCCGAGCGGACCATCCGCCCAGTCTCAGGGGACTTTCACCCCCGGACTCACACAGCTTCACGAAGCGCACCTTACTCATAATCTCTCGGAAAAAATGATTAAGAGGATGAGTAAGATTGAGACCAGGGCAATGCCAACAATTGGGGAAGCGGCTTGGGCTTCACAAGGCGGTTCAAGAATGGAGCATCGGCGGCGGCTCCGGAGTTGGCAGGCTTGTCTGTCGGGCCTTGATAGGGTCTCCCTGGTTGAGTTCATCGCTGCCAAGGATACGAAACCGGCGGTGGAGCTGACCACGGAACCACCAGATTAAGACGAGGTGAATGGCCAGATTCGGAACGCAGAAGGCCAGCGCCGGAGCGATCATGGAAACAAGCAGGGTGATCAAAAATGCAGGCACCACTTTGCGCCGGCTCAGGCCGAACCACAACCCCACCCAACCTGACGCGAGTGCTCCGGTGAAAAGTGTCAACACCCCATAGCAGGTGAAACCCGCTCTCCACAGTTCATCGACCGGGTTTGGCCCGAAAAAACCGCGCGATGGAACCGCCACCAGGATCATGACGAAGAGAACCGGCCAGAGGAACACATCGCGCAGGGCGACCATCGAGCCACGGATCATTTCAGCCGCGCTCCGTGGGGTGACGAGGAACAATTCCATCGCACCATGACGCCTTGCTTCGGAGAAGATCTGCACCGCCCGCCAGCAAATCCAGGCCTTGAGCACAATCGAAAGCAACATCCCTGATATCCACACGGCTGACGTGTCACCTGCGACGCCAGCGACAAGACCAACGGCACAAACGACACCAAACGAAAGGCCCAAGTTGAGCTGATCCCTCGGATTCCTTGACGCGAGCCAGAGGAACGGATTGCTGTCGAGCAGGCGGCCTCTTCTCGAAGCCCGTTTCTCAGGATTACCGTGCTGCCAGCGTTGCCACAGTCCGCGGAAGGTCGGTATGAACGATGGAACCGCCCAGCGATCCGTCCATGTTCGCGTGATGACGAAACTTGCGATTACCAGCGCGAGACAGGCGAGAAGTAAGCAGCCTGCGACGCTTCCCCAGAAGTATTCCGGGGACACCCGGTAAGCCAGGTCACGAGCTGTTCCGATTGCGGTTGCCGGACTTCCGAAGACCAGCGAGTTCACAATCAGCTTCGGCAGCCCACGGCCGGTTGAACTCTGAAGGTGTTGAACGATTGAAGGGAGGATTTCCTGGGCCAGCAACAAAAGGACGGATACACCCATCGCCCGATGTGCCTGCCGGCTCAGTGTGGAAACGCACAACGCCACCGCGAGCGCCATGAAGAGCGTGGTGACCAGCGCCAGCGCCGAGCGCCAGAATTCGCCGATCGTGACACCACCGAGAATCAGCGCGATGCCGAGCATCGGCACGAAGGCCAGCACGCCGTGAAAAGAACGGATCGCCACGGACATGAGCTTGCCCAGCACCACGTCGTAACCTCGCAAATCCGTGAGAAAGAGAAGTCCAAGAGTGCCTTCGCGCTTTTCTTCACTCACCGCGTCAGCGGCTCGCAGGCCCTCCAGCAGGCAATAAGTGAAAGCCAGCCCAACCAGTGCCGTGAACACCTGGCCTCCCATGCGTGTGCCTCCGGACACGAACCCGATTCCCAGCATGACCGCTCCAACAAGAACCGTCGCTCCCGCCACCAGCACGCGAACCCGATAGAGGGACGATTTGCGGGCGGCCACACGCAACTCACGTTCGACTATGGGCAGGAAACTCATCGCCTCAGCACCACTCGCGTAAAAGTCTCACAGCGCGCGGCGTCGAACAACACGTGGATCAATAATCCACCCGGAGCCGATAGAACCGCTCGCTCGCATTGGGAGAAGTGTCAATGACCTGTAGGGGCGTCCCCGTTCCTTTGATCTCCGAGAGCACTTCCCAGCGAGGGGGAAAGGCTTGTGTGAATTCGATGACGTTCAGGCGATTGCTCACGCTTTGCCATCCGATCCCAGTGCCGCCATTCCCCATGGACTCGACACTGACGTTGAGGACTGACACATCCACATAGTACAAGTCGCTGTATCGCACAGTTTCCCGCACGCCGAAGAAGTTCACCGGCAGCTCGCTCAGCAGGCCCCCGGCATTGGCGAGGCCGTTTCCAAACGAACGTCCAACAAATTGATTAAGCACGTTCGTCCCGCCCACAACCCGTCCAAAGACCACGAAGAGGTTGTTCGAGTTGGTGGCGTCGAGGAACGAGTTGTCCTTGAGGTTGAAGAACCACTGCGAACTGGCCGAGTTGGTGTCTCCACTACGCTTGGCCATCGCAATTGTCCCATACACGTTGCTGAACCGGCGGCCTGTCGAGAATTCATTCGTGATGTCGGCAAACGTTTCAATCAAGGCCGGCCTCGCATTGGTCTTGCCACGGTTCGCCACATAAACCCCGCCCCCCTGGACCACGAAGTCGCTCAATCCTGTCAGCGGACTCGCGGGGCAGCGGTGCAATATCGAGTTTTGATAGCGCCCGGACTGTGCGTACCGGATGAAATTCCGCACCGTCACAGGCTTTTCCTGGTCGAACAATTCGACATCGATGACTCCAAGCTCGGTGCGGAATTGCGCCAGAGTTCCCGCCCGCGCCGGAAGTGACGCCCCGGTGGCGATGAGGCCGACAAAGACGGCGGCAGTCACCAACACCCAGATTCTCGCGAAGGTTGTATTCATGCCGGAATGACGGAGACCGTCAGGTGCGCTGTTTGCCGGGAAGTTTTCGAGGCGGTCGCGAGGCTGCTTCAATCTTCCTCCGCAACCTGCCGTTGTTGGCATTCACGGCATAGACATGTTCTCCCGGAAGCTGCCGGTGCCAGAATTCGCCACCCGCGCATTCCAGGATCAAACCGCCGGCAGCAATGTCCCACACGCGGACGCCAGCCTCGACATAAGCATCGAAACGTCCCGAAGCCACGTACGTCATCGCGAGCGCCGCCGCGCCCATGATGCGGATCTTGCGGGCGCGATGGATCAATTGATTAAACGCGGGAAGCGTCTGCGCCATCGTCTCGGGGCTCTTGGCAAATCCCAGTGAAATCAGGGACTCATCCAGGCGATTGCGATTTGAAATCCGGATGATCCGTCCATTCAGCCTTGCCGGTTGTCCGCGGATCGCGGTCCAAAGCTCATCGCTGAACGGATCGTAAACCACCCCCACCAGCGTCTCGTAATCCGAATCATCATCCAGCACGCCGCTGTCGCCGCGTTTTCGCGCCGGAGTGGCGGAGCGGGCGCGACGGATTTGAAGCGCGATTGAAACGCAGGCGTGCGGCACTCCATACGTAAAATTCACCGTGCCGTCGATCGGATCAACCACCCAGCGCGCATCGGCGGATTGATCTCCCTGGACACCTTCCTCCCCCAACACCGCCACCTGCGGGAAATTCAGGAGGAGGGCGAGCTCAATCAGCTTTTGGCAGCGAACATCGAGATCCAGCTTGATGTCGTGCTGGACCTGCGAGTTGATCTTTTTTGGGAGATTCAGATTCTTCCGCATCAGCGCTCCGGCCGCGCGAGCCGCCTCGCTCGCAGTTGCGAGCGCCTTCTTGATATCGCTTGAATTCATTTGGTGCGGATGGCTGTCCGTGGGTGGCAGCTCCGTCGAGGCGGAGCGCAACACAAAAACCGTCGTTCCTTCAAGGAAAAGTTCCGTAAGCGACATCCCGGACCACCTCATCATGAGCCGGCTTGATTTGTAGCTCACTGACCAGACCGCAGTCTCCTCTGTAAAATCAGCGCCGCGCGATTCGCCGCATTCACGGGTGCGATCCCAGTTTCCGATCAACTGTGGGAACTTGCGCCGGTTCCAGCGACGATTCCTGTTCCCGTGCTTGCTTCACGGTGGGTTCTTGTCCACGCTCCGGCCCGCTAACCCAAATGAAATTCGCCATCTGCAACGAGATCTTTAAGGATTGGAAATTGGAGGACACATTCGCCTACGCCGCGCAGGCCGGTTATCAAGCCGTCGAGATCGCTCCGTTCACGATAGCGAGCAGGGTCACGGAGATCTCGCGCGGCGACCGGAAGTCGATTCGCGACCAGGCGGCCAGGCACGGGATCAGCGTGTCTGGAATTCATTGGGTTCTCGCGCAGACGGAAGGATTTCAGATCACTCATCCCGATGTGACCGTGCGTGCGAACACCTCCAAGTATCTTTGTGAACTGGTGGACTTCTGCGCTGATCTTGGCGGCCGCTTCATGATCCTTGGCTCGCCGAAGCAGCGCAATCTGGCTGATGGAGTGAAACTGGAGGATGCGCTCGAATGGACCTGCGGCGTGCTGAAAATGCCCCTGATGCGCGCGTTGATTCGTGATGTCACCATCTGTTTCGAGCCGCTGGCTCCTGCCGAGACAAATTTCATCAACACGGCCGAGCAAGCCATCGCCCTGGCACGATCGACTCAAATGCAACAATGCAAGGTGATCCTGGATGTGAAGGCGATGTGCTCGGAGTCGAAGCCGATTCCTCAAATCATTCGCGAGTCCTGGCCTCACTTCGCCTACTTCCACGCCAATGATCGAAACCTGAAAGGCCCTGGATTTGGCGACGTGGATTTCACGCCGATCGCTGCCGCGTTGAAGGAAGTCGGCTACAAGGGATTCGTCTCGGTCGAGGTCTTCAATTTCGACGAAGGCCCCGAAGTGATCGCCACCAGGAGCATCGAGTATCTAAAGCGCGTGTTCGGATGATCACAAACGTATCCGTTTAGTTGCCAAAGTCTCCCAGGGAGCGCGGGCTTTAGACCGATTCGGCTCAATCTGCCAACCAACGCTGAAGCTGCGTAAACCCCGCGCCTCTGAAGGTGTAACCATGGCAAGTAACAGGACGGCCAGGAAATTATCCAAGGCGCTCGCGAAGAGCGGATCCTCAGGACCGTGTTGACTTCTGAGATTCGATCCGGACGGGCCCGCTGATGGCTTCCCGGTTCTTCGGATGGACTCCGCGGACGAGCCGCTTGACGCCGTCTCGGAAAATGAACTCACAGGCATATTCCCACTTTGCGTCAAAAGAACCGGTGACTTTTTCGGCAATATCTTCGAGCGAATTGGCGCAATGCACAATGCCATCGCCTGACTTGCGTTCGTTAAAATCGAGATAGCCGTCCGCTTCTTCCACGTAGCACACAACGTGAACTTCACCCGGCATTCGAACGGAAATCAGTCTCGGCGTGAAGCCACGGGACTTGAGAATGCGTGCGGCGAGAATGGCATAATCATCACAATCTCCAGCACGTGCCGACAGAAAAGCATCGGGTTGCTGGACTTTCGGATCAAAGCGAAAGCGGAAGTTTGCGAAATGGTGCGCGAATGTCCGTGGAGTAAGAGAAGCATCGTTCGCCAGTTCATCCACCGTCAAGGCATGAGCCGCTGCGCCTGTGAGAAGCAGGTGGCTAAACTGAATGACAATGCGTGTCGCGTTGAGCACGCCTGGTTTAGCAACGGAGATGCCAGTGCCAGTATCAGGCACTTGCGCCGGGCGATGTCCTCAATCCGTCCGCTATTGAGGCAGAGTGTCAGGTATCAAGACGGGATGGCTTCGACGAGCAACTGGACTTTCAAGCGTGTTGTGTGGGGATTGTCTGACCAGCAGGCGCTGGCCATGATGGATCTCCGAACATCACCAAGATTCTGGATACGGAGATGACGGAAGAGAGGACGCGTCACTCCGTGAGCGCCGGGGCTGAACAATTCGAAGGCGGCGCGCAGAGGATTGATGCGCCCTGCCTTTTTGCCGGGCAGCCTTAGGGCGAGCGAAATAATAACTTGAGCAAATAGGCTGGCTTTTGAAACGGATCGAGAGATAAGCTCGAAGGATCCGGCTCAAGATCATCATCGCCCAGGTCAGGAGAAAGTATCGGCAATTGTCCGTGCGGATGGACG
>SXMN01000289.1 GCA_005777315.1 Verrucomicrobiales bacterium | reverse complement strand
GGATGCCTTTCGGGATCTTGCCGCCCAGTCTCTGAAATTTCTTGGGATCCTTCAGAAATTCCACCAACTCAGAAACCTCATCCTTGGCTTCCTCGACGCCGGCGACATCCTTGAACGTCGTTCGATTGCGTTCCTTGTTCAGCATCCGGGCCTTGCTCTTGCCGAAGCTCAATGCTCCCTTGCCAGCCATTTTGATCTGCCGGATGAAGAAGAAATAAATCAAGAAAGCAACGAACAAAATCGGGAGGATTGTGACGAACAGGTTAAGAAGAAAGGTGTTTGGCTCGACGGTCCGAAATTCAGCCGAGTCTAAAAGCTTTTTTTCCAGCTCGTCATTTAGCCGGGTTTTGACTTTGAATGGTTCGAAACGCCCCGCGCCCTCCTTCTTATATTCACCCGTGATGTCATAAAGAATTGACGATTGAGGGTTGTAGTGGATCACGCCCTTCTGGACCCATCCCTTGTCCACGTACTCAATCAATTGTTGCCTGCTGATTTCTGTGTACTGCGCTTCGTTGCTCCTTTGAAGCATCACAAGCAGCGGGATGGACCCCAGGATAAGGATCCACAGCAACCAGTTTCTCGGCGGCACCTTAAGCTCGGTGTTCTTGCCGCCACGATTCATCTGCTTGTTATCTTCAGACATGACTGATCAAATTCCGGAGCAACTTAGCACGATACCGGATCGGAAGCAACGACGAGTTACGAACAACATACCTGCCAATATTATGAACACACTGTCCAATATTGATGCCGGTTGGAATCATGGCGATGACTGAGTTATTCTTGGAATGCCTTTTTACTGAAACATGTTGAGCTCATGGCATCACCATTGCTAAGAATTCTTCGAGCCGCTTCGCTCTATAAATGTACACGGCACTAGTAACTGATACTGGAACGTTCCCGATGGCCCACCATGTGAACAACACATGGCGGAGAGTGACAATCATGTAACAACCTGATAAGGAGCTCGTCAAAGTTCCATCACAGATGCCTACCGATAACCTCCAGCAGCAAAGATTCGAACTCAAATACATCGTTCGCGAGAGTGTCGCAACCAATGTGAGGGAGTTCGTTCGCTCCTATCTGGAGGTTGATGAATTCGGCGCTACACACCCCAATTTGTCCTATCCGGTCCACAGTCTCTACCTGGATTCCGACCAACTTGTCTGTTACTGGCAGACCGTTAACGGCAACAAAAACCGGTACAAGCTCCGAATCCGATACTATGATTCGAAGCCGGATTCTCCAGTGTTCTTCGAGATCAAGCGGCGAGTGAACGACGCTATCCTGAAACAGCGGGGATCTGTCCGACGAGGACGCGTGGAGTCACTGCTTGCAGGACACCTCCCCGCTCCCGCTGATCTCATCAAACCTGCGTCCGCTAAAGACCTCGTCGCACTCCAGCGTTTCAGCCAGTTGATGCAGGAAAACCAGGCCAGGCCAAAGGCGCACGTATCCTACCTCCGGGAAGCATGGATCAGTCCGCATAACAATGCCGTACGGGTTACGATGGACAGGGATGTCACATGCGAATCCGAACCTGCGGTCCGGTTCTCCACTAGCATGACCAGGCCGACGCGGGTGTTTGGCAACCAGGTCGTACTGGAGCTCAAGTTTACCGGACGGTATCCTGATTGGTTTGGAGAACTCGTGCGGGTTTTCAATCTGGTGCAATGTTCCGCCGCGAAGTATGCCGACGGCGTGGTGTTGCTCGGTGAACCTCTGCTGACGGGATCTGGCGGTGTGGCTCCCGTTGGGGAACAGAGCTTGGAAAACCTTGCCTCCCGAAAAGAGTTCTTGAAGAACGCTGCCGCTGGGACGTTCAATCCAAGTTTCGCATGATAGAATCGATGATGCGCGGAGATTACGCCGCCGCCCCAACGAACCTGCCAATGGTGCTGCTTGGGGTTCTGCTGGCTTTTGCGTTTGGCCAGATCATCGCATGGGTTTACATGCTGACGCACGCGGGACTTTCCTATTCCAGGTCGTTCGTCAATTCACTGGTCGTAATGCCGATGCTCGTGGCGCTTGTGATGCAGGTTCTGAACAACAATCTGGTCACGGCCTTCGGGTTGATGGCAATATTTGCGATCGTGCGATTTCGCAACATTCTGCGCGATACCTTCGACACAACCTATGTGCTTGCCGTGATTGTGCTGGGAATGGCGTGCGGAACTCAGAAATTTGCCACGGCAATCATCGGCTGCCTGGTCATCGTCTGCGTGCTGTTGTTGCTGTGGTACTCGTCGTTTGGCAGCCGACAGCGCTACGACTTGATCCTGAATCTCCACTGGGCCAGACCATTGTCCGAGTTGAATTATCTCCATCAGTTGTTGACCCGCCACAGTTTGACCAATCATTGTGCCAGCCAGCGATCCAGTGAAGGCTACGAGGGAACGGATCTCTCCTACCGGGTTCTCCTGCGTGACTCGAACCGGGTGGAAGAGTTGCTCAATGAAGTCCGGGTTCTGCAGGGAGTATCACGAGTTACGAGTCTGAAAGCGGAGGAGGAGTCCGAACTGTAAAGAGATGACAGATCTAAGTCCCATCCCAATTCCAGCAGCGCAACGGTGGCGACAGTTCCGAAAGCGGACAGTCCCGCTCATCACCTTCCTTGCCACTGTGGCTGCGGCGGCATGGTTGTGGGTCCAGCAGGTGCCGACGACAGTTTTGGTCGGAGAGGTGGAACCCGTAAACGCCAGTGTCACCAGCCATAAGTCTGGTTTGCTTGCAGAGCTCAATGTTTCAAGATTCCAACACCTCAAGGCTGGCGACCGGGTAGCCCAGGTGATCATCGCAGACCCAAAGGTACTTCAATCATCGCTGGCAGTCATTCTTGCGGAAATCCAATTATTGAAGGTCAATCTTGAACCTCTCCTTGGTGAGCGGCGTTATGCCTTGGCCTATGACCGACTGCGGCTTGACTGGATGGAGCAACGAGTGGTGCTGACGACAGCGCAGACCAGGCTGCAACTGGCGGAGAGCGAATTCCGCCGCGCAGATGAACTATTCAAACAACAGATTCTCTCCGAACAATTGCACGACCAGGCGAAGATCACGAAGGAACGCCTGGAAGCTGAAATCAAAGAGCGCACGCTGCTGGTTTCCGAGCAGCAGAAAAACCTTGCGGCTCTGCAATTGCGCGAACCGCAAGTTCCAGGCTCGACCAACGTGTTGCCCGCTCAATCCATCCTCCAGGCATCGATACACGTTCAGGAAGAGAAGCTTCGCCTCATGGAAGCCGAGATGAGCCCGATTTCACTGTACGCGCCCATCGAGGGTGTTGTGAGTTCGATCCTCAGAAGGTCGGGGGAGGCCATCATGGCGGGGGAAGCCATCATGACCATCAGCAGCGGGCAGTCTGACAAGATCGTGACCTACGTGCGTCAACCTTTCGTCTTATCGCCAAAGCAAGGAATGTCGGTCGAGGTCCGCACTCGCTCATACAAGCATGAAATCGCGGAAGCGACGGTTCTGAATGTTGGTGTGCAATTGGAGCCCATCAAAGCCACGCTTTTGTCGCCCGGAATGCAACTTGGAACGGAGATGGGCCTGCCACTTCTTGTCAGCCTT
Organism: Verrucomicrobiales bacterium; assembly: GCA_005777315.1. Classification (GTDB taxonomy): domain Bacteria; phylum Verrucomicrobiota; class Verrucomicrobiia; order Limisphaerales; family F1-12-MAGs170; genus F1-120-MAGs170. The sequence goes on along the minus strand of SXMN01000289.1, from coordinate 8,413 downwards.
CCCAAATCCCTGAACCTGATTTCGGGCGAAATCGTGGATCTCCGCCTGCGCATCGGGCGGAACTGACTCGGGTGTCTTGAACCCTTCGGCCAGGCTCCCAGCCATCCGCTCGGAATCCGCCCGGCACTTGTTGTAATGGCGATGATCATCTCCGCTGGCAGAGTGAGCACGTCGCCGATGATGTCGAAGCCATGGCTGCGGCACTCGCAGCAATACCCCTCAAAGTTAAACTGAAATCGTCTTGAAGGGCACCATGAGCATGCCTTCATTGCCATTGCATGGACATTCACAACATTGAAGAAATCGCTCCTTTTATCACAAAGGACGGCTCGGAAATTCGAGAACTGCTGGCATATCGGAACTCCGTCATCCGCCATCAGAGCCTCGCCGAGGCTCGACTGCCCGTAGGCGGCAGCACTCAGGAGCATTATCACCCGAAGACGGAGGAGATCTATTACATCACAGCCGGGCAGGGCCGAATGAGGATCGAGAGTGAGATGCGTGAGGTGAAAATCGGAGACGCCATCGCCATTCCGGCGGGACAGAAGCACAAGATTTGGAACACCAGTTCAGAAGTTTTGAAGCTCCTTTGTTGCTGCGCGCCGCCGTACGAACACACCGACACGATCCTTACCGAGACCGAAAACCTCGCCGAAACTTCCTAATCCTGACGATTCCCTATCGCACCGTTTCGTTTCCTGATGGGTTTACTGGGAATTTGCGAATCCTTCCGCATTCGCTCCTGGCTTTAGCTGCGGTTGACGTCCGCAGAGGTATGAAGCACTTTTCGCCCGCGATGAAACCGAAACAAATTCGCCTGTTCGTCAAACCCTATTGCGGCTGGTGCGACGAAGCAGAGGACTGGCTCAATGAACGTGGCCTGAGCTACGAGAAGCTCAACGTCATCGGTGACACCGATGCGCGCCACGAAATGCGAGAGCTATCCGGCCAGACGCTTGCTCCCGTGATCGAAGTGGATGGCCAGGTGCTGGCCGACTTCGACACTGATCAACTGGAGGAGTTCTGGAAAAAGCTGGAACAGCCTGCCAGCTAGAGCACACTCCGCCGCGCAATGACGACCGCCGAGATCGATCTCAAGCCCCGCCAACGCCTGCCTGACTGGCTCAGGATCCGGCTTCCAAACACCGACACGTACTTCAAAACTCGCACTCTCCTGACGGACCTGAAGCTTCACACCGTCTGCGAGAGTGCCAAATGCCCGAATCACTGGGAATGCTGGAGCAAAGGCACGGCAACGTTTATGATCGCGGGCGATCGTTGCACACGCGCCTGTGGCTTCTGCGCTGTTTCGACGGCGAAACCTCTGGCTCTCGAAGCCGACGAACCGCAACGTGTCGCCGAAGCGACGCGGAGAATGAAACTGAAGCATGTGGTGATCACCGCAGTTGCTCGTGATGACCTGGCAGATGGAGGAGCGGAACATTTTCGGAAAACCATCGAAGCGGTGCGGGACTTGAATCCTGGAATCGTCATTGAAGTACTCACGCCCGATTTCCTCGACAAAGATTCGGCAATCGAAGCCGTTCTCGCGGCGAAGCCTGAGATCTTCAATCACAACCTCGAAACCGTGCGTCGCCTGACGCCGACGGTTCGTTCACGCGCCACCTACGAGCGCTCACTGAGCGTTCTTGGAAAAGTAAAAGAACGGTCGGGCGACAACCTCCACACCAAGTCCGGCCTGATGCTTGGCCTGGGCGAAACCGAGCTGGAACTCTTCGAGGCAATGGAAGACTTGCGCTCCGTCCAATGCGACATCCTCACTCTCGGACAGTACCTGCAGCCAACACGTGATCATTTGCCGGTCTATGAATATGTTACGCCTGCAAAATTCGACGAGTATCGCTCCGTGGCGGAACGGATGGGTTTTGTCCATGTAGCAAGCGGTCCCATGGTGCGAAGCTCCTACCACGCGGATGAGTTTCGAGTGCCTGCGAATTGAGGTCTGCATACTGACCGGCTGTTCCTTTGCCTGCGACTTGAAGAAACCGAAGGCGGCGAGATTGAGTGTTTCGATCGCGAGAGTTCGAGTCGGCAGCGTCGGCACCACCCGTTATTGAGAACTTGGTGACGGCAATCTGGCACAGATCGCATTCATATCCTTCCTGCGTTGGAGCCCCATGCCTCCGCGAATGCATTCAGAAATTCGATGATGGAAGAGACACATTCCTCGCAACCGAGGATATCAGTCCGCAGCTCCAGCTCCGGACGGTCTGGTGCTTCGTAAGGCGCGGAAACGCCAGTGAAATTCTTGATCTGATTCGAACGAGCTTTCGCATAGAGGCCCTTCGGGTCACGAGCCTCGCAGATTTCGATCGGCGCGTTGATGTAAACTTCGATGAAACGTCCTTCCGGCATGATCTTCCGAACCAGATCCCGGTCGGCTCGGTAAGGCGAAATAAACGCCGTGACGCAAATGACCCCGTAACCGGCAAGCAGTTTGGCGACTTCACCAATGCGTCGGATGTTCTCGGTCCTGTCTTCCGGGGAAAAACCCAGATCCGAGCATAAGCCATGGCGGACGTTGTCGCCGTCGAGCACACAGACTTGATTCCCCCGGTTGAACAATTGCCGCTCCAGCTCCGTGGCGATGGTGGATTTTCCAGACGCGGACAATCCCGTAAGCCAAAGGATGCAACCGGGATGTCCGTTGCGGATCTCCCGTTGCTGCGTGGTGACTTTCCCATGTGTCCAGTAAATGTGCTCGCTCTTCTGCTGGGTGTCGTGACGAATCCTCGGATACGCGTCCGGAATGACAATGCCGCCGCCGGCGACATCCAGTCCGTCCACAATGACAAACCGACCTGTGGCCACGATTTCCTCAGCCAGGTCAAATGCCACCGGCTTTCGAGTGCGGATGATGACCTCCCCCACTTCATGGCGATCCACCTTCGACACCGCGCCTGGTGTGCCAACAGTGGCAAGGGTGGAGGCATCAAGAACTCTCTCGATCCGCTCGATCTCACATTCAGCCTCCTGCGCGGCCAGCTTGATGCGGTAAGGGCTGCGCAATTGAAGTGGACGGCGGCCCATCCAGAACAGGCGGGCCTTCAGCCGCGTGAGTTCGTAAGGCGGCGACTCGACATGAGCCCCGATGGCGCCGCGTTCGACGAATATCTGCTCGGTCAAGGTGATGCCGATGCTCTCTCCGGCTTCCGCGGTACTATTGGGTGCGCTGGCCCATCGCTCGATCGATTTGACTTCACTGGACTTGCCACCAGGAGAAAAAAACACGCGGTCGCCTGTCTTTAGACTGCCTGCTTCGATACGTCCGGCGATGATGCGTCGTGCATCGAAACGATAGACATCCTGCACCACAAAACGCAGAGGCAGACTTTCCGGGGCGAGGTGCGGCTTGAGACTGTCGAGAGCCTCCATCACCGTTGGACCAGTCCACCAGGGCAGAGACGGACTGTGGCTTGTCAGATTGTCGCCCTCCTTCGCAGAAATGGGTATGAAAGCCAGCGAGACAAGTCCGACAGATCGCAGCCATTGGGAGTATTCAGAAACGATGCGTGCATGAACTTCCTGGTCGTATCGCACCAGGTCCATTTTGTTCACAAGCACCACGAGCTGGCGAATCCCAAGGAGGTGCAGCAGGTATGCGTGCCGCCGGGAATTCTCCTGGATTCCTTCGTGGGCATCGACTAACAAGAGGGCCGCGTCAGCACTTGCGGCGCCCGTGACCATGTTTTTGAGAAACTCCTTGTGCCCGGGCGCGTCGATGATGACGTACTCTCGCACTGCGCTGTGAAACCATATCTGCGTCGTCTCGATCGAGATGTTCTGGTCCCGCTCGGCCTGCAATGAATCCATCAGATTTGCCCACTCGAAGGGAACACGCCGACGCGCGGCGGCTTGTCGGAGCTGTTCCACTCTTCCCTCCGGTAGCGAGCCGCTGTCGTGCAGCAATCGCCCGATCAATGTGGACTTGCCGTGGTCAACATGACCCACAATCACGATCTTCATCGCATTACATGTATCCGTCCCGGCGCAGTTTCTCGAAAGCGTCCTCACTTTCCTTGTCCTGGGCGCGTCCAGCCCGTTCGGGCGTCCGGGACGCGCGCAATTCCTCGATGATGTCCCGAACCGTCCGCGCGTTTGAGCGAATCGGCACTGTGCAGGGCGCGCAACCCAGACTCCGGTACCTCATGCCCTGCTCGTTGGAAAAGTAGAGCGGGATCATGGGAATGTTTTCGCGTTCGATGTATTCCCAGACGTTCAACTCGGTCCAGTGGAGGAGCGGATGAACTCGAATGTGTGCCCCAGGCTCGAAGTCCGTTTTGAATTGATCCCAAAGCTCGGGCGGCTGGTCCTCCACATTCCATTCCATGTGTTTGTCCCTCGGACTGAAATAACGTTCCTTGGCCCGAGTTGGTTCTTCATCACGTCTCACACCAACGATGACGCCGGTAAATCCATGCTGGTCGAGCACCTGCTTGAGCGCATCCTTTTTGAGCGTGCCACAGCACTCGACGCGCGTCGCCTTGCCGTTCGGATAGGTAACGCCGCTCTGGAGCACCGGTTCGTTTCTGCCGACGACAAGATTGAGCCCCCACTCAAGCACCAGCTTGTCGCGATACTCGATCATCGACGGGATTTTGTAACTGGTATCGATATGCACGAGCGGAAAAGGCACGTGTCCGAAGAACGCCTTGCGTGCCAGCCAGAGCAGCACCGTGGAATCCTTTCCAATGCTCCAGAGCATCGCCAGGTGCTCAAACTTGTTATGAGCCTCCCGCAGGATGTAGATGCTTTGGTTCTCGAGTTTGGAAAGGTGGTCCATGCAAGGCAAGTCGGTCAGTAACCTTTTGAAAAATTGTCAGGCATGGGAATCAGTGGAGCAAGGATCGGCCGTCAACGAATTGGCGTCGAGCAGATTTGTCCACTGAAGGTTTGGATCACCCACGGTGATGATCGCTGGATTTTTGAGGCCGGGCTTGCCGTAGCGGAGCGGATTGCCGTCCAGAGTGCAGACGCGGCCGCCGGCTGCTTCGACGATGCACTGGGCCGCCGCCGTGTCCCATTCCATCGTGGGCACGTCTCGCAAGTAAAGGTCCGCGCTGCCTTCCGCGACGAGACAGAACTTGAGTGAACTGCCCATCGACTTCAGTTCTGCCTCGGGCAGTCGAGCCAGCATGGCTTTCACGGCTGGACCCGCGTGATCTTTGCTGGCAACGACCCTTAACCGCGGTTGCGCGGGGGGCTGAACACGAATTCGCTCGGGCGGATCGTTTTGCTTTTGGCGGAACGATCCGTTCACCAAATCCGCGAAGTAGGTCAGTCCAATCGCCGGGGCGTGGACGACGCCAATCACGGGCCGCGATTGCTCGATCATCGCGATATTGACCGTGAACTCGCCGGTCCCCTTGAGGAACTCCTTCGTGCCATCCAGTGGGTCCACCAGCCAGAAGCGACCCTGCGCATCGGCGAGGCCGTGCGTTGGATTCTGAGACTCCTCGGAGATGACAGGGACGCCGGGAATCAACCCGGGCAGAAACCGCATCAGAAAGTCATGAGAAGCACGATCAGCGTCGGTGAGCGGCGATGAATCCTCTTTCAGTGTGACGGACGCGCCTCCTTTGTAGAATCGCATCGCTTCCGTGCCTGCTTTTTCAGCCAGGATGCAAATCTCCCCAACTATCGATTTCGTTTGCCCAGGTGAACGTGTCATGTCGGCGCCTAAGCGGGAAGAACGGAGAAACTGTGGAGGACTTTGCCTTCGACGTTGATGAACGTAACGGTGGCCTTCTCGGGAGTTACGTCCAATTGCGCGTGGCCGGAATCGGGCCAGAATCGCTCATAGCCGGTTTCCGCTTTTGTGAATTTCCAGGGCGCGCCACAACTGCCGGGCAGGGTGTAGTGAATCCCGTCAACGACGTCATCCACGAACACGTGATCGTGTCCGTAAAAGAAGATTTGAACCTTATGCTTCTTCATCAAGGCGTGAATTTTGACCTGCTCGCCCGTGTTCCAGGCGCGCGCACCACCGCGTCCATACAAGGTGTTCATCGGATCCCCCGCGTTGCCGCCCGCAGGGTGATGCATGCACACGAATCGGAATCGTTCGGTTGCATTCTTCAAGGTGCTCTCGAACCAGGCCATTTGCTTCTCGCCCAGCGTCCATTCGGTAATCTGGTTCACGTCGGACATGAGACTCGGGAGTGCCTCAGGATTGGAAGGCTTTGAATAGGTTTGAATGTTCAGCATGACATAGAGCACGTCGCCCCATGTGAACGCATAATAATCCTCCTTTTCACTGCCACCTTGTGGATACGTCTTGTGGTCAGGAGCCGGCAGCAAGGACCGGCGGACGGCGGCCACGATCTCGATGCTCTTTTCCGGAAATTTCCCGTTCTCTCCTCCCCAGTTCCCGAGGATGGCGAAGTGCGGAGCATTGATCGAGAGCGGTCCTATCTGCCGGCGGTAGCGCGCGTAGGCATTCATCGCCCCGTTGGGATCCTTCTGTGGAAATTCCCTGGAACCAGGCCAGGCGACATTGTCTCCAAGGTCGAGAACGAACTCCGGCTTCGCGCGAGAAGCATTCTGGACGACCTTGTCGAGTGTGAGAGCGGGTCCGCTGCCCGCGGGAAACGATCCTGTGTGAGGATCAGTCATCAGGACTGCGGTATAGTTCGCGGGGCCTTTCCTTTGGGTTGTGAAGCTGCCACCAGCCACCGGACGCCAGGTTTCGTCCGTTCCCTGCTTGAGCAAGACCCGATACTCGTATCGGGTCGCGCGGGAGAGATCCTTCACGGTCCAGTTGAAGATCTCGTAAGCCGCAAGCTTCAAGGCAGGTTTTTTGCGTTCCCATTCCTGCGCGCCCTCCTTGCGCATTTCAATCACAGCCTCTGCCGGCTGCTTGTCGTTGAGAGCGGTGATGCGAATCGAGGTTTCGGTTGGGCACGAGAGGAGTGGAAGGAGGAAAAGAAGTGCTTCGAGTTTGGAATCGCCTGCCGGGTTTGTCTCCGCCTGCGAGAGGCTCGTCCCGGCGATGGACGCCGCGATTGCCGCGGACCCCATGAGGAATTCGCGCCGCGTAACCTTGGACTCGCCGTGTTCAGAAGACGCCATAAGCTGCCCAATCAGCCGGGTGCATCGACCGCCGGCACTTTGCCTTTCGCTGCGTGAGTTCTCCGATGCACACAAACTCTGAGGCGCAGCCTCGCTCCCCGAGGGCGCAAGTTCAAGCTGCGCCTGCTGGATTGGACGCTATCAACTACTGGATGGTTGACTTGCATTTCAAGCCATTTTGCTTTCGTGACCAGGGCTGACACATACCAAAACAAGAGCGCCGCAAAGCGTGGCGTTATCAGTCGTTGCGTAAATTCGTGCAGCAAAAGCCCGACTCGTCATCGCGCAGCTTTTGGAGTGCGGTGGCAAGCGAAGCGCGACACCGCTTTGGCACCGTTGAGTCATGGTCGCTGGAAGCCAAAGCGCCGTCGCCGCTGCGCTCTGCCGGCGCACTCCATAATCTGCATGAACTTTCGCAAAGATTGATACTCCCTGCCCGCAGGGCGGGAGAGGAGGCGCTTTGATTCATGGCTTCAACTCACAACCAGCCACCAAACCGACCGGTAGGGCGTGGCTGTCCTCAGCCCGCCGCGAACGTCGAATGGATTTCCGCATCCCCCTGCCAACGCCACGGCGCAGTGTGGACACAGCGCCCTACCAGCCTTTGCGAGATCACGGCCTCATCCCACACTCGGCGTGAAGTGAGTGATCATCCCAAATTTCAATCGCGAAATCTTCTCGTTTCGCGACGAAATGGACACAATTTCAACTTGGAATCGTCCTTGGTACGCCGCGCGAACACACTCCAAGATCAGCGGTGGTCAGGAGCTTGATGCCGCCAGTGTTGCGCATCCTCAATTCCGATGCAGAGCAAAACGCCATGAACCCGATGACGGCGTGAACGGATTGCTCCATGCGATCGCTGAGGGTTTATCGACCCAACACTACCCATTGCCTCATGTACAAAAATACTCAGGACCGCCCAGATCTTGGAGACCTGTGGCCAACCGGCTCTTGCATGACACCCCGCAATCCGACCACGAACCCGCCCCGAACATGTGTCAAAAATAATGAGTGACCCCTTTACGAAATTAGTTCTCGACAAACCACCTACGAAAACCAGTCTTTTTCCAAGCCGAAATATAGCACGTCAAATGGGACGTAGAATAACTGTCGGCATTAGGACTCGAGTAACCGAAAAGAGTGAGGCATGAATGCAATCAAACCAAATCATATTCATTGGACGCTCTTTCAAAACTCCCACGTTACGACGAGGCCAAGGCTTGTCGGAGCGGCTGGAGACAAGAAAAACGCCGCTTGGGCGACTGTCTCCCCGATTTTCACGGGAGCCGTCCGCGCTCCGCCGTTCGCGCCGTGTTTT
>SXMN01000288.1 GCA_005777315.1 Verrucomicrobiales bacterium | reverse complement strand
GCTTGGTGATGGCGTTCAAAAACCTCAAGCCTTGCCCTTCCTGAAGTCGCTGAACCACCGAAATTCACCAGAAATCAGATGCTCGCCATGGCCATTCAACTCTCAACTGTTTTCTCCAATGACTTTGTCACAGCCGTGCCCGATTACGAGCACGCTTGGCAGGATGCTTTCTGTTTGCCTACTCTCCTTCCATGAGCCCTTTGACCAAGTCGCGGACGTTCGCGTCCGCGCGAACCGACCAAAAAGATCTTGCGAGCGTGACTGTCCGAGCCTCTTCGATTCATCCTGCAAACCCACACTTCCTTGTCGCGAGTCATCAGTGGTTCTTCCTTCTACGATCTCGGTTCTGTTTCCTTGCTGCCATTCTTCTCGGCTGGACAATTCCAACAGGTGCCGCTGAAGCACCTTTCCTCAAATCCGAACTCATCTTCCCACTAGAACACTGGCACAACCACGGATCTTGCATCGTCGAAGCACCAAACGGCGACTTAATCGTCTGCTGGTTTCACGGTTCAGGCGAGCGCAAGGCCGATGATGTCAAGATCGAGGGAGCACGGAAGCGGCGTGGCGACAAGGCGTGGAGTCTGCGCTTCACGATGGCGGACACGGCTGACTACCCGGACACGAACTGCGCCATGTTCATCGATCCGCAGGATCGCTTGTGGCTTCTCTGGCCGACGATCCTGGCCAACGAGTGGCACACAGCGCTGATGAAGTATCGAATCTCATCGGATTATCGCCGTAACGGTCCGCCAAAATGGGAGACCAGCGAAGTCATGCACCTGTCTCCCGGCGATGAGTTCGTCACGACGGTGAACCGATACGCGGATGAAATGACCGCGAAGTTTCCGAATGAACCGTGGGTCGCTGAGAATCCAGAGCGAGCCACGAAGTTTCTCGCCGAGTTGCGCAAACAGGCCGCCGACAAGTTGACCCGGCGACTGGGCTGGATGACGCGCGCGCGCCCAATCGTGCTCGATGGGAAACGATTGATCGTCCCGCTCTACTCGGACGGGTTTTCATTCTCTCTCATGGCGATCACGGATGACTGGGGCCGGTCATGGCACACGAGCACGCCGCTTTGCGGGCCGGGAAACATCCAGCCCAGCATCGTGCAGAGGAAGGACGGTTCACTCTACACGCTCATGCGCGACAATGGCCCCGCCCCGAAGCGTCTTCACTGGAGTGAATCCAAGGATCGCGGCGAAACGTGGAGCCCCGTTCTCGACAGTGAACTGCCGAATCCTGGTTCGGGCTCGGAGATCATCAAATTGAGGAACGGCCATTGGGCGCTGATCAGCAATGACACCGAACGCGGCCGTCACAGTCTGGCCGTGCAGATCTCCGACGACGAAGGCCGCACCTGGAAATGGAAGCGGCACTTGGAAAAGGATCCCGTGGGCGACAACGCCGGCTCCTACCATTACCCGAGCATCATGCAGAGCAAGGACGGATCACTCCACGCAAGCTATAGTTTCTTCATCGCTGAACGCGGACTCCCCAAAGACGATGAAGGCCGCACTCCGCACAAGTCGATCAAGCACGCGCATTTCAACGAAGCGTGGGTTGTGGAATCAATAGCGAGATAGCTGTATTGGTCGCGACCTCCTGTCATCGACAAACATAGGCCTGCATTAAGAAGAGCCCCTTTTGCAGGCGATCTGTTCCGGATGGGAGTGACACGCTCGCTGTCGTGAAAGCTGTGGTTCCCACAGCAGTCCAGAGCTTGCGGCTATGGTTTTAATAGCTCCATCACTTTGGAAATGGCGTCCTCAGACTTCGTCGGCACCAGCGCCCCGCCGCGAATCTTGATTTCCACCTCGCCCTTCGCCAGCGACTTCTCTCCAATGCCGACGCGGATTGGGAAGCCCACGAGATCTGCATCTTTGAACTTCACACCAGGGCGATCGTCGCGATCATCAATGATCACATCCACACCCTTCGCAGTGAGTTCCGCGTAGATTTGTTCGGCGAGTTTCATCACTGCACTGTCGGGTGCGACGGCGAGCGGAGTGATGCAGACAGTGTACGGCGCCACAGAAAGCGGCCAGATGATGCCGTCCTTGTCGTTGCATTGCTCGATGACGGCCTGCATCGTGCGCGTGACACCGATGCCGTAACAACCCATGATCGCCGGGTGCCGTTGTCCGTCCTCTGCCAGGAATGTCGCGTTGAGCGGAATGCTGTACTTGGTGCCGAGTTTGAAAACGTGACCAACCTCGATGGCACGTCGAATCTTCAGGGCCTTCGCGCATTTCGCGCAGGGTTCGCCCGCGCCGACGGTGCGAAGATCGCACCACTTGGTCACCTTGATGTCGCGTTCGATGGAGACGTTGCGGAAGTGAAAACCGTCTTCGTTCGCGCCGGTGGTCATGGCGTTGGCACCCTCCAGGCGCTCGTCCGCGAGCACGTCCCAGCCGGACGGGACATTGGCGACCGCGCCCAATGAACCGGGCATGGCACCCAGGCTTGTGAAGTGAACCATGTCGGCCGGGTTCTTCACGTCAGCCGGACGCACCAGCACTGCGCCGGTCCGGGCCATAAGTTTGGTTTCATTCAGCTGATCATCGCCTCGGATCAGAACGAGAAGCGGCTTGCTATCGGCGATAAACACAAGCGTTTTAATCTGGCGATTGGCTGGCACGTTGTAGGGTGCCTTGCTCAAGGCCTCGATTGTAACAACTCCCGGCGTGGGAAATTTTTCAATGGCCGCGCCAACCTCGCGAGGGGCGGTTTTTGGGATCCCGCTGATGGCTTTCTCGATATTCGCCGCGTATCCGCAGGCTTCACAGTAAACGACTTCATTCTCACCCGTTTCCGCCGGCACCATGAATTCGTGTGAATAATTGCCGCCGATGACCCCGGTATCAGCTTCGACAGGGAAATTCTGGACACCGCAGCGGTCGAAGATGCGTTTGTAGGCGTCGTACATCTTGTGATAGCTCGCCATCGCCGCCTCGTCGCTCACATCGAAGCTGTAGGCGTCTTTCATGATGAACTCCTTGGCGCGCATCAGGCCGAAGCGCGGACGAACTTCGTCCCGCAACTTCACGCTCACCTGGTAGAAGTTCACGGGCATCTGCCGGTAGGAGTTGATCTCGGCGGCGGCAATCGTAGTGATGACTTCCTCGGCGGTCGGACTCATCACCCATTCCTTCTTGGTTCGGTCCCGGACCTTGAACAATCCGTCGCCTATGGCCTGGTAGCGACCGGAAGTCTGCCAGATTTCCGGGGGCTGAAGCGTGGGCATCAGGACTTCCAGCGCGCCGGCCCGGTTCATTTCCTCGCGCACGATGCGCTCGACTTTGCGAAGTGCGCGCAATCCAAGCGGCAGAAATGTGTAAAGCCCACCGGCGAGCTTGCGGATCAGTCCGGCGCGAAGCAATAGTTTGTGCGAGACGATCTCAGCTTCGGCAGGGGTTTCTTTGAGGGTGGGAATGAAAGTTTTAGTCCAGCGCATAAGTTCAGTTCAGATATCAGCGATAAAATTTCTCCACTATTTCCCTCGGCGAGACAATCAGCGGGACGGGCAAATTCAATTCCCGAAAAAGCAAACCGAGTGATCGGTGATCGGCATTGAGAAGATGCGAGTCGTTGGACACGAGCAAAATCGTATTCAACACTGCGGATTCGGCAATGATCGAAGCATCGTTGCGCTCCGCGGACGGCAGTATCTGACGGGATAGTATGAGGCGCGAAGCTTTTGATACAATGATCTCTTGAATGGAACTCAACTCCGCAGGGTGAAAGTCCCACGAGCTGCTCAATTTGTGCAGCGAGTCCTGTCCAAGCTTCCGTCGTCTGTCGTCCAGATCGGTTTCCGACAGGCAGATCAATTCCTCGATCACGGTGGGCGTGACGAGAATCTCCGCCGCATGAACCCGCGAGCGCAAAACATCCAAGGCATCCAGCGCGGCATCGTTCCCTCCAGCGAGAAGGAGTGGGAAGTTGGTGTCAACGGCTACGAGCGGTCGTTGCATCGTGGCCGTAAATGATGGTGAGCGCACTTTCCCGCAGCCGACGGCGTTCTTGCTTGGAAAGCTTGTTGCACCGCTGCCGTATCTCCTCACAACCGGCAAGAATCCAATCTTGCTGCCTTTGCTGTTCCTTCGCGGACGGTTTCTTCATGGGAGGAAGAGTGCCACACGCACCACTCAAGGCAAATAGTGAATCACTTCACCGTGTTCACCAACGGCGCCAACCCTTGAATTCGCACCTCCAGCCGGTCACCGGATTCGATTGGCCCCACGCCGCTGGGTGTGCCAGTCAGAATGATGTCCCCTGGCAACAACGTCATGTTGGTGGAGATGAAGCTGACCAGGTGAAAGCAGTTGAAGATGAGCTGGCTCGTGTTCGAGTTCTGCCGAAGCTGGCCGTTCTGGAAGAGCTGGATCGTCAGATCATGCGGGTCGATCTTCGTTTCCACATAAGGCCCAAGCGGCGTGAACGTGTCGAATGACTTCGCTCGTGCCCATTGACTCTCTCCCGCCTGGATTGTGCGATCGCTGATGTCTTGGGCCGCAGTGTACCCAAAAATGTAACGAGCTGCGGCAGCGGGCGTAACGTTGCGCATCCGTCGTCCGATGACGATGGTGAGTTCTGCCTCGAACTCGGTTCGGTGTGCCGGGAATGGAATTTCCACCTTGCCACCATCAGGGATCAATGAAGTCGGTGCCTTGAGCCAGAAAAGCGGCTCCTTCGGCAGCGGTTTGCCACTCTCGCGGGCGTGATCGGCGTAATTGAGCCCGACAGCGATGATCTTTGAAGGAGCAACCGGAGTTAAAGTCTTTACCCCTTTTAGAGGCACGGGCTTCTTGTCGTACGACGGTGAACCAAAAACGTCCCCTTGGAGGCGAAACAGTTCGCCGTCCACGTATTTTGCGTAAAAGATCTCGTCGCCTTTTTGGAACCGGCCAATTGCTGCCATAGTGTGGCAAAGACGCTATCAAGATCAGGGGCATCATCGCAAGCGCAAAACCTCCGCGATCAAAGGAGTTTAGAAAGATCGACGATGCTTCCTGACTCTTACTGCCAGAAAGTCCAAAGCGGTTCCCCGGATTGAGGCTATCGAATCCCGAGCCGTTCGCGTGCCCGAACTACCCTCCGAACCGCCTCGTCCGTGGTCGATCCTGTCGCGGTTAGATGCCCCATTTTCCGACCGATTCGCGCCTCGCGCTTGCCGTAAAGATGGAGTTTGACCGATGGATCTTCCAGGGCGGCAGGCCAGTTCGGCTCTCCTCCCAGCCACAAGTGGCCCAACAGGTTAGCCATAGCGGCCGGTGATCGTTGTTCGATCGATCCGAGTGGAAGTCCGCAAACCGCCCGAACCTGTTGCTCAAACTGGCTCGTCACACAGGCATCAATGGTCAGATGCCCTGAGTTGTGAGTTCTCGGAGCCAGCTCGTTGACCAGAAGCCGCCCGTCACGCGTCACGAACATCTCCACTGTCAGCAGGCCAACTACGTCCAGGGCTTCCAGGATTCCGGATGCCAGCTCCGCCGCTTCCTGTGCCAGGCGGGGAGGGATTCGGGCAGGTGCGAATGTCACATCAAGGATGTGATTCGCGTGTGAGTTTTCAAATACTGGAAAGGCGGCAATTTGCCCGGCGGACGTCCGCGCCGCCACGACCGAGACCTCTTTCTCGAAATCAACGAAAGCTTCGTAAATGCCTTCAGCACCTTTCAGCGCTTCCAAGGCAATCCCAAGCTCTGCTTCGGACCTTACTTTTGTTTGACCTTTGCCATCGTACCCAAAACTAGCCGTCTTCACCACAGCAGGCAGTCCAAGATCCCTGGCTGCCAGCTCCAGTTCTCCCCTCGATGACACCGCTCGAAATGGCGTCACAGGAAAACCGTGATCCTGCAAGAATCGCTTCTCGCGCAAACGATGCTGGGTGACATGCAATACCTGTCCATCGGGCCGCACCGGGGCGAATTCAGCCGCCGCCTCGGTGGTGATGGATGGCACGTTTTCAAACTCGAATGTCACCACTTGCACCGAACGGGCAAACTCGCGGATTTTGGCAAGGTCTTCGTAAGGAGCAGTCACTTCCACGTCGCCGATCTGCCCCGCCGGCGAATCGCTTTCTGGCGAGTAAATGCTGATCCGATACCCCAGCTCGCGCGCCGCGATTGCAAACATGCGCCCCAACTGGCCGCTGCCGAGAACGCCTATGGTTGCCCCTGGCAGGATTAGAGTAGATCCGTGGCGCTGGCTGGCAGTGGACGATATAATTATCTGTCGATCACCCATGATTCGCAGGCAGGAAAGCGTGTTTCCAGTCAGAGGCAAGCGGCAACTCGCAACGATTCTCGAACCGGTGTCCCTGGCTCTGTCCTCGAACCGCAACTATTCGGAATTTTTTTGTCGAGTCTCGCAATTGTTCTCAACACACTCCAGTCACTCAATTATGAAAACGAATTCCCCTCTCTGCTCTTGTTTCGTCGCCGGCTTGCTTGCACTGGCCAGCCTTACCCCTCGCGCAGAGGCTCAGGACTCTCTGCGTTTGCCGCCTGGAGTCACTCAGGTCACTTCGGTGGAAGGCATCGTCGAATATGCCCTGCCCAACGGCTTGCGCGTCCTGCTTTTTCCCGATTCTTCACGCCCCATCATCACGGTCAACATCACCTACAAAGTCGGATCACGTCACGAGGACTACGGCGAGAAAGGCATGGCGCATTTGTTGGAGCATCTCGTGTTCAAGGGCACGCCCACCCATCCGAACATTCCCGAAGAACTCACCAAACACGGCGCACAAGCCAATGGCACGACGTGGTTTGACCGCACCAATTACTATGAAACATTCGATTCCACCGAGGAAAATCTGCGCTGGGCCCTCGGCCTTGAATCAGACCGGATGGTAAACTCGTTCATCTCCAGGAAGGATCTCGAAACGGAGTTCAGCGTCGTGCGCAACGAATACGAGCGCGGCGAGAACAACCCCGCCAATGTCCTGTACAAGCGCATGCTCGCCACCGTTTTCCAATGGCACAACTACGGTCGCAACACCATCGGTGAAAAGTCCGACATCGAGGGCGCGCCCATCGAACGTCTGCAGGCCTTCTATCGAAAGTACTACCAGCCCGACAACGCCGTACTCCTCGTGGCCGGACATCTTGATCCGCAGAAGACGCTGGATCTGGTTCATGAATACTTCGGTAAGATTCCAAAACCTCAACGCCAGTTGGTCCCCACCTACACGAAGGAACCCACTCAGGATGGCGAACGTCTTCTCACCTTGCGCCGCGTAGGTGATGTGCAGGTTGTTTCCACGATGTACCGCCTGCCCGCCACTTCCCACCCAGACTTCGCACCTCTTTCCGTGCTGGTGCAGCTGCTGGCGGATGAACCCTCAGGTCGATTATACAAGGCGCTCGTCGAGAGCAAGAAGGCGTCGCGACTTTCCGGCAATTCGTTGGGACTGGCTGAAGGAGGCTTCGCGGCATTCGTCGCCGAAGTGCGGCAGGAAAACTCCCTTGATGACGCCAGGTCCAGCATGCTCTCGGTTCTCGATGACCTGAAGCAAAACCCACCGTCCACGGAGGAGGTCGATCGGGCAAAGAGTCGATTGCTCAAGGAATTTGAACTCGTTCTGAAGCAGAGCGACCGGATTGGCCTCGGGTTGAGCGAATACATCGGAGCCGGCGACTGGCGGCTTGCGTTTCTTGCTCGTGACAACCTGGAGAAAGTCACTCCCGCCGAAACCGCGAGGGTAGCCCGCCATTACTTCAAGCCGGCCAACCGCAGCGTAGGACTGTTCATTCCCGAGGCCAAACCAGACCGGGCCGAGATCCCCGACGCGCCAGCTCCCGCCACGGTGCTCAAAGACTACAAGGGCAAGGCCGCCCTGGCACACGGCGAAGACTTCGAGACCTCCCCTGCGAATATCGAGAAACGCACCACGCGCGGCCAGCTCGCCAACGGCATGAAGTTCGCATTGCTGCCAAAGAAGACTCGCGGCAACGCTGTTCGCGCCTCGATGACGCTGCACTTCGGCACTCTGGAAACGCTGAAAAGCAAATCGACCATTGGTGAGATGACTGCCGGCCTTTTGGACAAGGGAACGCAGCACAAGACGAATCAGCAGTTGAAGGATCTCCTGGACAAATTGAAGGCCCGACTGATCGTCTCCGGCAGTGAGTCGTCGGCCACGGTCTCCATCGAGACGGACCGCGAACATATCCCCGATGTGTTCCTCCTGGTGCGGGAAGTTTTGCGTGAACCCTCCTTCCCCGCGGACGAATTCGAGAAATCGAAGCAAGAAACTCTCTCAGGTATCGAACGAAACAAATCGGAGCCCCAGGCGCTCGCTGGCAATCTTTACCTTCGCATCTCGCGTCCGCCTTACGCCAAAGACGATCCGCGCTACACCAAAACCTTCGACGAGGAAGCCGCCGCCGTGAAAGCTGTGACACTCGATCAAGTAAAGGAATTCCATAAGAATTTCTACGGTGCTAACCATGCCACGGCCGCCGTGGTGGGTGACTTTGATGCCGCCGAGATTGAGAAGATCCTGCGCGAATCCTTCGGGGACTGGAGCAACCCCGTGAAATACGAACGCATCGCCAATGATTATCAGCCCGTTGCCGCCCGCACCGAAACCATCCCGACACCCGACAAGGCAAACGCGGTCTATCAGGCGGGATTTGGTTTCGCGATGCGCGATGATGATCCAGAGTATCCGGCTCTGACCGTCGGCGGTCACATCATCGGAGGGGGTTTTCTCAATTCACGTCTCGCCACCCGCATCCGGCAGAAGGATGGCATCAGCTATAGTGTCGGAGGTGGTTTCAATGCGAGTCCACAGGAAAGAAATGGAGGCTTCACCGCCGGTCACGGCTGTGACAAAGTCATTGGAGAAAACAGTTGAGAGTTGAATGGCCATGGCGAGCATCTGATTTCTGGTGAATTTCGGTGGTTCAGCGACTTCAGGAAGGGCAAGGCTTGAGGTTTTTGAACGCCATCACCAAGCG
>SXMN01000287.1 GCA_005777315.1 Verrucomicrobiales bacterium | reverse complement strand
TACCTTCCAGCCGTCCGTTGGGAACAGTCCGCACGACCCGACCTCTCCACTCGACCCACTCACGAAAGCACCAATTCAAGGGATTTGAACCGGTCACTGTCTTTTCAGGTTTACCCCGCTCTTTCTGAGGTCAGAAGTTTCTTTCCACCACCAGGAAGCCGCGGGCTTTCAAACTGGCGATGTCACCGGCTATGAGCGCATCCTCTTCCGGAGCCACAATCTCGCATATGTGCCGCCCGATCAGGTCATCACAGGTTGAACGCAGCATCCGCGCGCCAGTCGAATTCACGTCCTGAATGATTCCATCGGCATTCGCGATGAAGATACCGTCCGCCGCTTGCTCCACCAGGACACGATAGCGCTCCAGTTCCTGGAGATGGGTGTCGCGGGCAGAAAGCAATCCGACCAACTCCTCGCGCGTCAGATCTTCATACGGAGACGACATGACTGGAGGGTAACAATTCATCTCAAAGATGGCACTTCAATTAATTCAACGGATTTCCAGCCTTGATGTGTCGATGTGTCATTTCGGAAAAACTCTTCAGAATGCTCTCTCTTTATCACGTCAGCCCCAAAAACTCAGAAATCTCCGCCTGCCTCCTCCAAGCGAAAATGCAAATCGGGCACCCCGCCCCGCGTGGAAGTAAGCCATGCAACCTATTTCGGCGCCTTGGGGAAAAACTTTAGAAGAAGCCACTGATAAAACGGAGGATCTCCCCCATCCGGGGAAGCTTGTTTAGCCCTACCGAGGCCAGTTCACGATTCCAGCCGCTGCCAAAACATACAGATTGCGCGAACACGCCGGGCCTTCTTACGCTGGCCGGGTCAACTATCCGGAAACCTATGCAACGCGACGTCGTTACCGTCGAGAAATTCTACACTGCCAACGAGACCCCTTTGGACCTGAATCTCGTGGCGGGCGCGAACGGACTCAAGCGCATCATCCGCGAACCCACCGTCAACCGGCCCGGACTGGCCCTGGCGGGATTCACAAGGTACTTCGCAAGCAAGCGCGTCCAGGTCATCGGCAATGCCGAGTCGCACTTTCTTAAATCGCTCCCTGCCGGGCAGCGCGCGGCGCGTTACAAGGCGCTCTTTGGACACAAGATTCCATGCTTCGTGTTTTCGCGCCAGCATCGGCCGGACAAGTTGTTCCTGAAACTCGCCGAGGAGGCCAACATCCCGATCTTCACATCCTCACTGATCACCATGAAATTCATCAATCTGGCGACATTGTCGCTTGAAATGATGTTCGCGCCTCGCGGCACGGAACTCGGAAGCATGGTGGATATTCTGGGCGTTGGAGTGATAATCCGGGGTGAAAGCGGCATCGGAAAAAGCGAGAGCGTCCTTGCCTTGATCGAGCGCGGTTACAGCCTGGTGGCGGATGATGTGACGAAAGTGACTCTCGTGGATGGCCGGGATGTCATGGGCACCAGCTCAGACCTGACGCGGGACCACATGGAAGTGCGCGGCATCGGGATCGTCAATGTCGCCGCCATGTTTGGAGTCCGAAGCATCCGGCACGAGAAGAAAGTCGATCTCATCGTCACCCTGAAACTTTGGGACCAGGTTCCGGACGTGGACCGGTTGGGAATGGAGGATCAGTACGTGAGGATCCTTGGAGTGGACGTGACGCACGTCACCATCCCGGTGCGCCCGGGCCGCGACCTGGCGCGATTGATCGAGGTCGCGGCCTTTCAAGCCAAACTGAAGGCCTCGGGCTACAATCCAGCCAGCGAACTCAACCAGCGCCTCATCGCGAAGATGACCGGCGACAAGACTCTGTAGAATTGAATCGCCAAAATCAGCTCCATCGGCAACCCTGCAACCTCGAATGAGTACGGCGCGAAAACATGGGGAATCGCATTCGATCTCCAAGGAAGTGATTGTCCAGAACAAACTGGGCATTCACGCGCGTCCCTCTGCCATGTTCGTCAAGACCGCCAGCCGCTTCGAGTGCGACATATTCGTCGCGAAGGACGGCGAAGAGGTCAACGGTAAGAGCATCATGGGACTGATGATGCTGGCCGCCGGGCCTGGTTGCAAACTGCTCGTCCGGGCCGAGGGCGTGGATGCTTTGAAGGCCATCGAGGAATTGGAAAGCCTCCTCCGGCGCAAGTTTGACGAGGATTGATCACTTTCTCCTGCGAGCCTGCCTGCTGTCATCGCTGGCCGCTAAAGACACCCAGACTCAACCCGGAAAAACCAACTCTTTCCTCCTTCGCCATAGCTCCCGTGGCTTGAAAATCCCCACCGGCGTGATGATGCCGGTTATCAATTCCGCAGGTGTCACATCAAACCCCGGATTGCGCGCTCCGCTGCCCGGATTCGCCACTCGAACATACTCACGTCGCCTCCGTCCGTTCACACCCCACGCGCCGAGCACCTCCTCTTCGTCTCGCTCCTCGATCGGGATGTCGAAACCGTTCTTCAGATTCCAGTCGATGGTGGACAACGGGATTGCTACGTAAAACGGAATCTTGTGCCGCTTCGCAAGCACGGCCTTGGTGTATGTGCCTATCTTGTTGGCGACTTCGCCCGTGCGTCCAAGCGTCCGGTCGCTGCCAACGATCACCAGGTCAATCTCCCCCCGCTGCATCAAATGCCCGGCGGCATTGTCAGCAATGATCTGATGCGACACGCCCTGCTGCGCCAGCTCCCATGCCGTGAGAGTCGCGCCCTGGCTCCGCGGTCGCGTCTCATCACAGAACACATGAAACTTCCTCCCCTGCTCCTGGGCGGCATAAATCGGCGCGGTCGCCGAACCCACGTCCACAAACGCCAACCAGCCAGCATTGCAATGCGTGAGAATACGCGCCCCGTCTTGAATCAACTTCGCGCCGTGTCCACCGATCGCCCGGCAATGCGCCACATCCTCCTCCGCAAATTGCTCCGCTGCCAGAAGGGCGAGCTCCTGTTTTTCCACGACACTGCTCCCCTGCTCCATCGCCGCGAGCACCTGCTTCATCGCATTGACGGGATCCACCGCGGTTGGTCGTGCAGACTTCAACGTCTCATAAACCTTGTCAGCACGACGAAGAAACGACGCGAGATCAGCACCCTTGAATGCCAGGACTCCCTGTGCGAGTCCAAACGCCGCCGTGGCACCGATCGCTCCTGCTCCGCGCACCACCATGTCCCTGATTGCCCTG
This sequence comes from Verrucomicrobiales bacterium, assembly GCA_005777315.1. Lineage (GTDB taxonomy): Bacteria > Verrucomicrobiota > Verrucomicrobiia > Limisphaerales > F1-12-MAGs170 > F1-120-MAGs170. The sequence continues at coordinate 3,374 of SXMN01000287.1, read as the reverse complement.
GCCGTGGCCTGAAAATCGGGAATGCGCACCACCTTGAACTGGTGAGGAAGCAATCGCTGTTCGATCAGGAGGACTTCATTGCGCCGCGCGTCAAACTCCACGGTACGAAAATGCCGCCGCCGTCCGCGGATGAGTACTTTCATGAGGCGTGTTGCTGTCGAAACGTTGGGGCGATTCGATTGCCCAGTCTTAGCCGTAGTGATTCAGTTGGATCGCCGAATTCATTCTGCAGGAATGTGAAACCATCAACTCGGGCGGGAGTTTCTTTGATCGTTCCTTGCCCCAGGTGGCAGTCACTGTTTGGTGATTGGGCCGTGACGGAGCGGCCGACTTTGATTCTTTCGGTCCCGAGGGGGGATGGGTGTGTTCCGGCGGAATTCATTCCGCGCTCCGATTGCATAGTCTCGGCTCAGACGATCTTGACCTTCAGAGATTTCAGCTTTGCCCGGATCTTGCGGTAGGCGGGGTCGCGTCGCAAGTTCTCCAGATCTGGATCCTCGACCATCCACTCGAAATCGCGGTAGCCAAGAGTCAGCGCCTTGTCCAGTGCCAGCGCGGACAAATCCGGGCGGCCGGTGAGAGAATAACTGCAAGCGAGATTGTACTGAACCAGCGGATCATCGGGATTGAGCCTGGCAAGATCCTCGTCCACTTTGAGCCCATCGGGATAGCGCCCGCGCCGGGTATAATTGTCCCCGAGCACCTGCAACGCCTCTGTGTATTCCGGCGCACGCCGCACCACGCCCTCCAGAAAACCAATCTCGATGTCGAGGTCCCGTTTCTCCTTCCGCGTGAGTTTTTTTGTCAAAGCGCTCTTTTTCCGCATACGTCGTGCGCAGAAAAAATCACACAACTCACTCACAAGTCAAGAAGGTGGAAGCCGCACCCATGCGGAAGGTTGGTTAGGAACAAGAGATTTGCAGGTTAGCAAAGGCTCTTAGAAGTTCCATCCATGAACCTCCTCTCCATGAACTGTTCGATGAATCCGATTCCTTGGACTGCGGGGACATGTCCCCGCCTTGGCTGCACGCTGCAAGAGTCGAACACCGCTTGGTGCCTCCGCGGTGCAGCCAAAGCGGCGTCATGCCGCCGCAGTCCATGCGACCACGTAACCTGATACGGTTCGGGGGTTCAAAGCGCGAAGCTTTGCTTCGGGGAAATAAAGTGATTTTCCAGGAAGCAAAATATGAAGACCCTTTCAAATTCCAAAGGAAGCACCGTTTCTCATAAGTCGATTTGCAATCATTCCCGAGAATTTTTTCTACCAGAGAAGCAAATGCGGGAGATCGCCAGGCGTCAATCCTCACCCATTGCATGGCACCACCGACAGGAAGCCGGAACATCCGTGATTCACCTGCGTCTGGATTTGCCGCTTTCCTCACGGCTCGCCTTCTGGCTGAATCTGCCGCGTGCAAGCAACTCCCCATGAACCTGACCTGGGGGCGCTGGCGTCCCGCCGGCGTGTTCCTAACTTCAGCACCGAGACTTGCCGGCGAGACGCCGGCGCTCCCAGGTTCATGGTCCCGATGCGCGTCCGTTCGTCGGACGTGGACGCTCACCGGAAACCTCGCGGCGCATTTCTCTTCGCCGCGCTGCTGCTCTTGCTTTCGGTTTGGGGCCTCCGCGCCCAGGTGGCCGCCAACAACCAATCACAAACGACGAACAACGAACCAAAATCCAACCGCGTCCTCGAACTCGATGGCAAGGGCAGCTACGTCGAGTTGCCGCCGAACATCTTCAACGACCTCGACGAGGCCACGGTTGAGGCGTGGGTGCGGTGGGATGATTTCAGCGGCCAGGCCAAGCGCGTGTTCGATTACGGCAATGGTCTGCGCGACTTAAGCGTCGCGACCTGGTGGGGATCCCCTGACCTGTGGTTCGCCAAGAGGGATCCGCAGTCGCGAGTTCTGCATTCCATCCACGTGCCTGGGATTCTCCGGGCGCAGCAGTGGTTTCACGTCGCGGCGGTCTCGGGCCGCGATGGAATGCGCCTTTACCTCAATGGCACACTGGTTGGCACCAATGACCACGCCGGCAGCTTCTCCAGCTTGGGCAACGGCGACCACTGCTACCTCGGCCAGACAGTGACTACGAACGATCCGCCGACGAACTTCAAAGGCGCGATCGACGAAGTCCGGGTCTGGAAGGTCGCGCGCACGGGGGAACAAATCCGGCAGCGCATGTTCGAGTCGTTGACCGGCACGGAGTCAGGTCTGGTCGGCCTCTGGAATTTTGTCGATCCGGCGAACCCCGGAAACGACGCCTCGCCGGCCGGAAATCACGGCGATACTCGCGGCCAGGCGCGGGTGGTGGAAACCGCGCTGCCGGCAGAATCCAGCCTGCCACATTGGTCCCGCCTGTCGTTCAAGTTTACCGATCCCATCGGCGCACCGGTGTCCGGGGTGACCGTGCGGGCGTTGACAAATGCGGACGAAGTGGCCACGAGCACTTCGAGTGACGCGGCCGGCCGGTGTGCCCTCACGGTTTGGGAAGCCACCCCGAACGTGGACCTGAAGGCGACCGGCCCGAACGACGCCGGGGGTTGGCGTTTCCAGGTGTCCCTGACGCCCGGCACGGAGCGCCCGGTGGAGTGGCAGCTCACCCTCGCAAACCACATTGCCGGCACCCTGATGGCCTTGGACGGGAAGACGCTCCTGGACAACGTGGTGGTGGAGTTGGTGCAGGCTGACCCAGGCGGTAGCGGCCACCGTGAGGAGGATCTAACCTCCAAATCCGAAACCCGCATTCCGAAATCCGAAATTGATCCGCGCCTGCTTTCGCTTGCGCCTACGAATCGCGTGCTGTCGCTTCCGCGTGAAGGCAGCTATGCGGCGCTGCCGCCCAACATTTTCAGCAATCTCACGCAGGCGACGGTGGAAGGTTGGGTGAAGTGCAAAAGCTCCGACGACATGGATTTCTTTTTCCACTTTGGCGCGTCCGAGCGAGGAATCTGGGTCGCGCGTTCGAAAAATGATGTCGTTGCCGTCATCGGCTCCAGTCCGGACAATTCCCCATCCATCCGATTGACCAATGTCTTGACCACGAACCATTGGTATCATCTCGCCTTGGTTTCCGGACCAGGTGGCATGCGGTTATTTCTGAACGGCGTGCTCGTCGGGACCAACGCGTCCGAGCGCAGTTTCGCTGCGCTCGGCCTCAACGAAGGCAATGATTTGGGCCGCTCTGGCGACAGAAGAGAGGGCCATCAAACAGCCGACGATGACATGTTAGGCCCAAAGCCGTTTACGAATTGGCGTAGTTTTGGAGAATGAAACGAAGCGTAAGTTGCTGTGGCTGGGTAATTTTTGCCTTGTACTTTGAGCCGTAATGACCCACTAACCTTGGGATGCGAAATGTATCTGTGCTTCCCTGTG
>SXMN01000286.1 GCA_005777315.1 Verrucomicrobiales bacterium | reverse complement strand
GGCAATCCTGCCAACATTTGATCCGCATGCGCGATGGACATGCGCCAATCCAATCAGAGTCCACAGCGGCGCGCCACCAAATTCATTCCATCTCCTTGCCCTCAAACTTCATTCCACCCTCCTTGTCGAGGGCCATGCTGTTCATCCTGCTCTCGCTGCATCTGCGCTTGATAAAAGCGCCTTCGTTCGCGCGAGTCCTCCGTCACGAACCGTGGCTAAAGCCGGGGCAGTGATGGCAGCTTCGAGTAATCGGCGGCATCGAGACACCATACTTCCGGATGTTCGCTGCTGACCTCGTCCCGCTCGATCGGCATGTCGTCAATGAACAAAAAATTGCGCAAGCCCAGGTTCAGCCGTTCACGGATGCGGCTGATGGAAACTGATTTGGCATTCCAGCCGATTTGCGGGCATAGAAAGTAGTCGTGCAACCCGAACTCCCGCAGTTTTTCCAGGGCGGGCTCCGGTTCGTTCTTGCTCGCGATCGAATGCAGGATGCCTCGCTCATCGAGCGTTGCGATCACCGAAGCGATGCCGGGGCGCAGCCGGACATCATCTGATTCGAGCAGCACTCCTTCCCAAAGTGTGTTGTCCAGATCCCAGACCACATTGTCTTCGGAAGCGCTCAGGTTGTCAGGTGCCATAGTGGAAGAAGCCCTGGCCGGATTTCTGCCCAAGCGACCCGGCGGCCACCATTTTCTCGAGCAGAGGACAGGGGCGGTATTTGGCGTCCTGGTAGCCGTCGTATAGCACCTTCAAGGAGCGCAGAATGGTGTCCAATCCAATGAGGTCGGCGGTGGCCAGCGGCCCCATCTTGTGTGCGATGCCAAGCCTGAAGATTGTGTCGATGTCAGCCGCTTCGGCCACGCGGTCATGCACCAGCCAGATGCACTCGTTGATCATCACCATCAGGACGCGATTCGTTGCGTAGCCGGGGACATCCCGCACGACCACGCATGTTTTGCCGAGGGTCTTCAGAAATCGGCGGGCTTCCTCCAGTGTCGCGGCGGAAGTTTTCTCACCGCGGACCACTTCAACGACGGGTTTAAGCGGAACCGGGTTGAAGAAATGCATGCCGACGATCCGCTCTGGGCGGGGCATCAAGGAGGCGAGCTGCGAGATGGAAATGCAGCTCGAGTTTATACCGACCAGTGCCCCGGCCGGGCAAATCGGCGACAACTCGCGGTAAAGTTGTTCCTTTACGGCGACATCTTCTGTGATGTTCTCGATGAGCACCTCCACCCGGTCAAGTCCCTCAAAGTCTGTGGTGAATACAATGCGCGAGAATAGTTCGTCGCAGGACATGGGCATCACTTCCCGCTTCATCAGCCGGATGAAGCGATAACGCTGCCTGATCCGCTCGCGGGCTTGAGTGAGCTGGTGCTCGGAGAGATCCTTCAGGATGACACGATAATCGTGGGCGGCAAGGTCCAGAGCCAGGTCCGCCCCCATCACGCCTGCACCCAGGACTGCTACCCAATGCTGGTCTGATTCGGAGATGCTCATGAGAGAGCCACGAGACGAGATCTTGCGAATTCTGCAGAATGACTTCAATAAATCTCTCGATGAAATCAAGCGCACCGGACGTTGGCGCGGTGCTGGCGCGCACTGTCGCTCCCACCCGGGTTCTATATTGCCTGCTGACTTTGGATCGTGACTGTGGCTTGACTCTGTTGGATCTGTCGTGATCGTTGGCTCCGCATGAAATCTGGAATCGGGAGACAGTTGCTGGTTGCTGCACTTGTTGTGCTGGGCGCTTACGTTGTGACCTATCTCCTTATCGAACGATCCAGGCCGGGCAAGGGGCCCTGGAGTGTGACGTATTCCACGGATGCCGCCGGACGGCCATCCGTGACCGCCTCGCACGAGAAGTTGAACTTGAGGAAGATTGAGTTTCGCTTTGAAGAGGAACGGCTGCCACAAACCAACCTCCTGAGCACCGTTCTCTTTGACAGGCCGGTCACCAACACTCCGTTCGGCTCGGTGATTTTCATCGACACGACTTTTCTCCCCGGGACGGTCGTTCTTGATCTGTTTGGGCACGAGATTCAACTGCTCCGTCGGGTGTTGAGTGTCAACAAGCGCGAAGTGCCGTGGCAGCCGGAGATGAGGATTGATCTGAAACAGACTGACAAACTGGCCATCGAAGGCAGGAAGAAGCCCCGTCACATCGAGCCAAAGAGCGGGCCAGCGCGTTGAACGCTTCCTGGCTCGGAACTATCGAATGCTGCCGTAGGCTTCTTCGATCAACGCACGGAAATTATTCTCGCCGACGTTGACGATCTTCAATTCCCGTTCAGCGTTTTCCTGGGAATCGCTGGCGTGTGCGGCATTGACCATGATGGTTTGCCCGAACTCGCGACGGATCGAGCCTGGCGGCGCCTTGGAGGGATCGGTGGGGCCGAGCACATCGCGAATTTTGCGCACGGCCTCCGGGCCTTCGTAAATCAGCGCGATGCACTTTTCGGTCCCAGGCTGATGGCGCTGCTTTTCGGGAGCTTCGGCGGGTGACTTCCCTGACATGAAGCGGACGATGTTGCCGAACTGGTATTCTCCGAAAAGCGGGCAGAGAGTTTCGCCCAACTTCTTTTCCTCCGCAGCCGGAACTGAAAAGCCCAGTTCCTTCTCGATGGCTGCCTTGGCGCGTGCACCAACGACATCGGTCAACTTTGTGCGCAGAACTTCGAGCACCGGTCCATAAAATTCCATGGCATCCGCCACGCTCATGCGCAGTACCTTGATTCCAACGATGTAGAGGCCCGTCCTGGAAAAGAAATCAATTACATTGCCCGGGCGTCCGGTCGGGAAACGAAAGTTGTCCGGTTTGATCAGGACAAGCGTTCGCTGGGAATTTTCGTTGGGAGCGTAGGTGATGGTATTTTCCAGGATGCCGCCGTCGGCGTCCGAATAACGTGCCCAGAGCTTGAGCTTCTCTTGCGCTTCATCAGCGACCGGGCCTGCCAGGACCGCTGGTTCAAAGTAACGGACATGGCCATCCTCTCCGAGAATCAAATCCCCGTAGGTGTCCCGGATGGTTTCCCCGCTTGCGCGAGTAGTGCTGATGTTGCCCACCACGCCGCGAATTTTCCGAACTGCATCATCACCCTTGAAGAGAAGCATCATCACCCTGCGCCGACGGCCGGTCTTGGGATCGGGTGCGAGGTTTTCGAGGATGTAATCGCGAATGAGCTCCTGAATGTGCCGATCCTGCGGATCCTGCGCTGAAACAACCGCCTGGGAGTAAGCCGTCACCAGCTCTGGGCTCGGAGCGAACATCCGCGCCGCCACCAGATCCAGTCCGGTTCTGGTGATCAGGCGGGCCAGGATTCCGCCCGTGCGGGATTTGTAGAGGGAATACGGAGTGACAATGACATAGGCGATCTGCTCCGGCATAATAAAAGGGATCAAGTGCCGGGCTCAACAGGCGGCGGCACGACGGCGGGTGCTGCTTTGCCGCCAAGGATCTTGAACATGACGACGCCGCAAGTGGGGCACTTGCCCTTGATTGCCTTGCGACCGTTCTTCATGAGTTCCTCAACGGCGTCGGCAATCTCCTTCTTGGATTTACATTTGACGCAGTAGCCTTCGGGCATAATCGGGTGCGCGGACGCCTCTGGCGGTGGCGCGGCGATAGGTTACGGGGGGGCTGAGAGCAGCGTCAACAGGGAAACTGGGTGAGTAAACCACCCAGGCACGGCTGTGACAAAGTCATTGGAGAAAACAGTTGAGAGTTGAATGGCCATGGCGAGCATCTGATTTCTGGTGAATTTCGGTGGTTCAGCGACTTCAGGAAGGGCAAGGCTTGAGGTTTTTGAACGCCATCACCAAG
>SXMN01000285.1 GCA_005777315.1 Verrucomicrobiales bacterium | reverse complement strand
GGCAATCCTGCCAACATTTGATCCGCATGCGCGATGGACATGCGCCAATCCAATCAGAGTCCACAGCGGCGCGCCACCAAATTCATTCCATCTCCTTGCCCTCAAACTTCATTCCACCCTCCTTGTCGAGGGCCATGGCTGAACCTGCTTTGACGGAACCATTCAGCAGGTGAATCCTCAAATCATCTGGTTGAAAGAGCTACATTTCACAGGTGGACAGGGCGAGATTCGAATGCCTGAACGTGGTAGCCGAAGGGAGGAAGAAGCTTCCTGCTGCTTCCCACCGAGCTCTGTGATTCTCATGATTTGTGGGCACTAAAATCCCAGGATGTGGTGACTACACTGCGCTATGGTTCAGTGGGCGGCGGGCTTTGCGCGGGTTTCGCCGGAGGTCTTGAAAGACGCGCATGGTCAAGGGCATCTTCGAAGTTGGGTTCCCAACGGTCACCCCGGTTTGTGCCGTGGTAAATCAATCTGGGATATTGGTTGTGCATTTGGTACCGCATGACATCCCTTTGCCGCCGAGCCGGATTTGTGTCAGACATTGGACGCGAAGGCGCGACATCGGTGTAGGAATTCCGAGATTTTTGTATTTCTTGAAGGACATTCTAAATCGCAAAATGACCGGCTGGGTCGCCGCTCTCGTGGTGGTCGGTTGCTTCCTGGCGGGCTTGTGGCCGTTTTCTTTTCATCCTCCCAATCGCGTCACCCGGCTTGCCGACCGCGCGGGGCTTCAATTTCGAACCGATGGCGTCGCGTATGATCCCGAACCGCTGACTTTTGCCGGCTCTGGCCGGTCGCCGGACGAACCAGCAACTTTCGCCCTGGAACTTTGGCTCGAAGCAGAGGCGGAACCCGGGAACGACGTGTTTCACATCCTGACGATTCACGACGGCCAACTGCCCTCGAACTTGGTTCTTTGCCAATGGAAGTCGGAGCTTCTTCTCCGCAGTCCAGCCAGGGAGAACAGGCGGGGGTTCCGGGAGGTGGGCGTTGAAGCCGTATTGCAAAAGCGCCAAGCTCGATTCTTCACCGTCAACGGTGATGCATCGGGAACGGCGTTTTACGTGGACGGAAAACTGACGCGGCATTTTCCAGGATTTGTCCTGCCGTCTCGAAGGCTGAATGGACAGATGGTCCTTGGCACATCTCCAGCCGGGAAACAATCCTGGAACGGGAAACTTCTTGGAATGGCTGTGTTCGACCGGTCGCTCAACGCCGCCGAGGTTGCTCTGCACCATGAAGCCTGGACCAACAACCGGACGAAGCGATTGATCACGGAACAGGGCCTCACGGCGCTCTACCTTTTCGATGAACCGAATGGACCATGGGCCAAAGACATCTCTCGCAACCGGCATCGAGTGTTCATTCCGCCGTTTTATCACGCGATCCAGAGGATCATCCTGGACACGCCTTCTGAGTATTTCAGGCTCGGGTTCAATTCCGTGGATCTCTCCATCAATATCCTGGGTTTTGCGCCGGTCGGCTTCTTCCTGCTGGCTTACCTCCGGATGGCAAGGCCGGGCCGTTGGCTCCAGAACGTCATTCTTGTGATGCTCGTCGGCACGTCGGTCAGCCTGGGGATCGAGCTGATTCAAGTCTGGATGCCAACCCGCCATTCCTCAGCCATGGACCTTGTCTGCAACGCCACCGGAACTTTGCTGGGAGAACTCATGATCCTGATGGTTCGCTTGGACTCTGGTGGCGAGAGGCGATAAGTTCTCGCTGCATTCCCGGATGCAGTTCGTTCAAACCGTCGAAGATCCGGCACGCGTAGAGGATGAGCTTCGACACCTCGTCGAGGTATTCTCTGCGGCCCCTTGGGATAAGCATTACCACACGCTCCCAATGGCATGGAAGAGCTGGAAGATGATCCCGACACGAAAGCAATTCCGCCTCCTCGGTTTTCTTCGTGTTCTCGTGGGGCTGAAACGCTGTATCAACCTCCACAAACATCCAGGCTCAAGACCTCTCCGGGTTCGCATTCGGCAAACACTTCAAAGGGGCGGCAGCAAATTTCACAATCCGTCGTGAATCGCTGGCTCGTGACACTGGTGTCGATGATCAGGTCAAAGGTTTGACCGCAGAAAGGACATTGAATGGATTCACCGCATTGCATAGCCGCTGACATTGAAGGGAGCCACGGTTCACATCATCAAGCACAACCTGCTCGCAAGTAACACTCGCTGGAGCATCATCATTTCGCTCCCGTGACGGACGGCTCACTTGCGTTCCCGACAACGAATTGCAATGCCACCAGAGTTACGCCGAAATACACACACATCTGAAAGGCTCCGTTGAATTCAGAGGTCAGCCACTGGCCGAATCCCAGTTGAACGAACACAAACAGACTCCAAACCAGCATGCCTGTCAGGCATGACGACGAGCGGCATCCGAGAAACTCGCCGCGCAGGAGCGCAATGACTGCCAGCGCAAACGCGAACAACTCTGCCACGGTCAGGAGCCAGAAGGAGGCCGGGAGTCCGGGGAAACGCGCAAGGATGGTTGAGCCGAACTTGTCATTGAACCACACGGGATAGCCGTTGACCAACTTCCCGACACCGGCGAATCCCCACACCATGAGGAACAATAGATTGATGGCAAGGAGCGCTCCAGTTCGAGGCCACTTATTGCGGAACACATTCACGGCACGGTTCTCTTTATCAGACTGCAAGCTCGACAATCGCAAGATCGGATGTCGAACGGGTGCGATCATTGGCTGTCATTGATTCCGAGGCGTTCAAGGATTTTCTTATGCTCCGCCAGGTAATCGTATCGCGCCTTGATGTCCGGCAGCATGGACTTGTCGATCTGCAAAGCTTCGCTCGGAAATTTCCTGTTGGCAGCCTTGAGGGCTTCTGAAAGCTGCAAACCCTTTTCAAGCCCGGCAACGATCTCTTCGTCGTAGGCTTTTTCCGCGGGAGACCTGTCGCCGATGATTTCACTGGATCGCTGAAGGTACTGATTGATGAATTCTGATGTCATTTCGCGTGTGAGATAGCTCGTGTGGTCCAACGTCCCTGCATCTGCAATTACTTACTCAACCCGCGTTCACTCGCCCTTGCAAAGGCGATGAGGTGTTGGATCTCAGGCAGCGCGGGCAGTTCCTCTTCAATGCGCTTGAGGGCGTTCGAGATCGTGAGGCCGTCGCGAAAGAGTATCTTGTGAGCTTTCTTCAGCGCGGCCTGGGACTTTTCTCCAACTCCGTTTCTTTCCAGGCCAACCTTGTTGAGAGCACGGGTTTGAGCGGGGTTCCCATCCGCGAGCATGTAAGGCGGCACATCCTGCACCACTTTCGAGCAACCCCCGATGATGGACATGCGTCCGATGCGGCAGAACTGATGAACCGCGGCCAGTCCGCCAACGACCGCGTGGTCTTCCACAATCACGTGGCCGGCCAGTGTCGCCACGTTGGACATGATGATGTGGCTGCCCAGCTTCACATCATGCGCGATGTGCGCGTAGGCAAGGATGTGGTTGTTGGATCCCACCACCGTGCTGTCTCCGTCCGACGTTGCGCTATGAATCGTGACGTGTTCGCGGAATGTGTTCGAATCGCCGATCTGGGTGAAAGTCGTGCCTCCATTCCATTTCAGATCCTGTGTCTTGAGGCCGATGCAGGCGAACGGGAAAATCTCATTCGCTCTTCCAAGCGTCGTGTGCCCTTCGATCACCACATGGGAATGCAGCCGGCAATCGCTACCGATCACCACATGCTCGGCGATGACGCAAAAGGGTCCAATGTCGCAATTGCAGCCGATAGAGGCTTTCGGATGAACAACGGCTGTGGGATGAATGCGGGCCATGACAATACGAACTAACGATCCACGAGCATGAAAGTCACATCAGCCTCGCTGACGGTCTCGCCAGCCACGCGGCAACTACCCTTGGCCTTGCCTATCTTGCCGCGGAACTTGGTCATCTCGATATCTATCTCGACCTGATCCCCCGGTCTCACCGGCCTGCGCCACTTCACGTTCTCCGCCGACATGAAGTAGGCGATCTTGCCGAAGTTCTCAGCCTGCTTGAGCATCAGTATGCCCGCGACCTGCGCGATGGCCTCGAGCTGCAGCACGCCGGGCATGATGGGGTGGCCGGGAAAATGTCCCTGAAAATATGGTTCGTTGATCGTTACGTTTTTCAAGCCGACAATGCGGTTGCCTTCAATCTTGGTAATTCTGTCCACCATCAGGAACGGGTACCGGTGCGGCAGGATCTTCATCAAGTCATCGATCTCGAGTGTCGCGTTGTCGCGCACCAATGGTTCCTGCTGTGAAGCGGCGGCTCCATCGCTTCTGGCCGGCGCTGGCGGAACCGGAGGCGGAAGGAAGGCTTGAGCGGACTCGAGTGGTTTCCGGATCTGGGCCAGAATTTGACGGGCGAGTTCGCAGTTCGCAGAATGGCTGGGCTTCACCGCTGTCACGTGGCCGCAGATCGGCCGTCCGATGAGCGCGAGATCTCCAATGATGTCGAGAATCTTGTGCCGGACGAATTCCTCCGGGTATCGGAGCGGTTCAGTCGTGAGCACGGCGTCATCACGAATGACCACGGCATTTTCGAGGCTGCCGCCACGGATGAGGCCGTTCTTGATGAGGTACTCGATCTCCTCAAAGAAGCAGAATGTCCGGGCATGAGCGAGTTCCTTGCTCCAGGTCTCGGGCGAAACTTCGACACTGTAAAACTGCGTGAACCGTCCCTTCTTGTCGGTGCTTGTGCAGGTGATCTTCAGCCGGTCATGCGGGAAAACAGACATCGTCGTCTCCCCAAGGTGCATCTCGATGGGAGTCGTTATTTGAAAAGGCGCGCGACGCTCATCTTGAATGACCAGGCCCGCCTTTTCGATGAGCCGAGTGTAATCACGGGCGCTGCCGTCGCAGATGGGCGGTTCGTTGGCATCCAGTTCAATCAGGGCATTGTCGATGCCAAGGCCGGAGATGGCGGCGAGCACATGCTCAACGGTGTGAATCTTGATGTTGCCCTTTGAGATGGTTGTGCAACGTGCCGTGTCTGTGACGTGTTCGACGTTCGCTTCGATTTCCGGTTTCCCATCCAGATCAACGCGCCGGAAACGCAGGCCGGCGTTGGGCGGAGCCGGCAGGAAGGTCATGTTCACTTGATTGCCACTGTGCAGTCCGATGCCGGCAATGCGGACGGGTCCGCGTAAAGTCTGCTGTTGTAACACTGGGCCATTAAAAGCCGCGCCACACGTGGTTGGCAAGAAGGAGATCAAAGCACCACGCACAGCGCCTTTCAGTTGCGTGCATTGACTTGACGGGGAGCGCCCTATAGCGTCGGGCAACTTTACGACCAAGCAGCATGCTAGATGTCATTGAAAAACTTCTGATACTCCAGGATCGCGATCGAAAAATTCATCGCACAGAAGCGGAGCTGGCAAATGTCGGACCCGAGCGCGACGCATTACAAGGACGCCTTGCCGGCACGCAGGTGGCGCTGGATGGGGCGAAACTCAAGGTGAAACAGATCGAAAGTGAGCGGAAAAGGCTTGAACTCGAAGCCGAGGGTAAGAAGTCCCAGATCGAAAAGTACGCGCTCCAGCAATTTCAGACCAAGAAGAACGAGGAGTATCGCGCCCTGGCCAACGAGATCGAGAATTGCAAGAAAGTGATTGTTCAACTGGAAGACCAGCAGCTCGAACAGATGGAAAAGGCCGAGGCCGCACAGCATGAAGTCACGCGAACCACTCAGGCTTTCAACGAAGCCAAGCACGCCGTGGATAATCTTGTCAAGGAACTCGCCGACAAGGAACAGTTGCTCACCAAACAGTTGAGTGACTTGAAGGCCAACTACGAAGTGTTGGCGGTCGGAATTGAGGAGGGTGCGCTGGGACGTTACGAACGGCTGAAGAAAACCAAGGGTGACAACGCCCTGGTGGGAATCGACCACGCCGTCTGTGGAGGCTGCCACATGAAACTTCCAACCCAGATCATCCGGTCATGTCAGGCTCAACTGGAGCTGGTCGGATGTCCAAATTGCGGCCGCGTTCTCTACTACGCGCCTCACATGGACCTGATGGCGTCCGATTGATCTTCCCGGACTTGCCCGGGAAAGCTGCCGATCCGCAGCCTGCCGCGAATATCGAAAAGACCTGCGCGTTTCAGCCTCCCTGGTCTCAAAGCTTGTCACACAAGCACACTCCCGTATTTTAGCTGCATGGATTTGACCGACAATGTGGATTCCATCCAACGCCGCATCAATGCTGCCTGCTCCCGGTCAAAGCGCGATCCTGCTTCCGTAACACTCATGGCCGTCAGCAAGGGGCAGACGCCGGAGATGGTGCGAGCGGCGGCCGACGCAGGAATAACTTTGTTCGGAGAAAGCAAGGTTCAGGAGGCGCGAATCAAGATCGGTCAATGTCCGCCTCGATTGCGATGGCAGATGATCGGGCACCTTCAGTCCAACAAGGCGCGTGATGCGGTGCATTTTTTCGAGATGATTCAAAGCATCGACAGCCTGAGTCTGGCCGTGGAGATCAACAGGTGCGCCGATCGTTCAGCGAAGACGATGCCCGTTTTGCTCGAAGTCAACATGGCCGGGGAATCAACGAAGTTCGGATTTCGTCCCGACCAATTGGTCGCGGAGTTAAGCGCGATCAATGACCTCAAAAAGATTGAAATTCACGGCCTCATGACCATCGCTCCGTGGACTCCCGATCCAGAGAAAGTTCGTCCGATTTTCCAGCGAATGGCCGGGCTTAAAACTCGTTGTGAAGAAATCCTCGGTGCGCCGCTTCCGCACTTGAGCATGGGGATGAGCGGCGATTTTGAGATTGCGATTGAAGAAGGTTCCACGCTGGTCCGCATAGGAACGGCTTTGTTCGGACCACGCGCGCGACCGGCGGCGAAGTAGCAGCACTGCTTCTCAGGCACGCAGTTGCTCGATCTTCGCCAGGGCAGCTCCGTTATCGATCGTTTCGCCCGCGAGCTCCATGCCTTCCGTCACGGATCGGGATCGACCGGCAACAAACAAGGCGGCGCCTGCGTTGAGCAAAACGGCATCACGTTTCGGACCACGTTCGCGTCCTGCAAGAATTTCGGTGAGTATCCGGGCATTGGTGTCGCGGTCGCCGCCTGCCAAATCCGCCAGTTTCGCGCCACGCAATCCGAAGGCTTTTGGAGAAATAACGGAACATGAGAACGCCCGATCCTGATAAAACTCAGCGACGGTGCTGTCACCCAATGTCGAAAGTTCGTCAAGAAACGCAGGACCATCCGAGGCACCCGAGCCTGGTGCTTCGCCGCAGACCACCATGGCGCGGCGTGTGCCGAGAGTTTGCAGCACGCGGGCGATCGGTTCACACAAGGAAGTTCGAGGAACTCCGAGGAGCTGGGCCGATGGCTGGACTGGATTCAAAAGCGGCCCGAGGAAATTGAAGATGGTTCGCTGGCCGCGATCCGCACAAAGTTTGCGCGCAGGCGCGATGTTCTTGAAGGCCGGGTGGTACTTCTGCGCGAAAAAGAAGGCGAATTGCCGATCCCGCAGGGATTGCGCCGCCTCCTGTGGCGACAGGTCGATCCGTATCCCGAGGGCTTCCAGCACATCCGCGCTGCCGGACTTTGAAGTAATGGCCCGGTTGCCGTGCTTGGCGACTGTCACACCAGCGGCGGCAGCGAGGATTGCGACTGTGGTGGAGATGTTGAACGTGTTGAGCCGGTCACCGCCGGTGCCGCACACATCCAGGATCTCGCGGTGGCAGATCTCGGGATCAATTGGCGGAACAACGGACAATGCTCGCAGTTCGCGGGCGAACGCGGCGATTTCGGCTGGGGTTTCCCCTTTTTGGGCGAGGGCCGAGAGGAAGCCCGACTTGATCTCCGCTGGAATACCCTCATCGGTCAAGGCACCCACGGCGATGGCCACTTGTTCAGCGGAAAGATCCCGCCCGGAAGTTGTCTGTCGCGTCAGTGATTCAAGCACGGAAAAAGTTTAGAGCTGGCCGGAGCCAGCGTCGAGCAATGACTCGATGCGTTGGGCAGCGTGCGATGAATTCCTTGTGGTCAGGACATTGCATGCCCGGGCGCGAATCTTGACGGTCCAGATGCTTTGCAGTATCCCAATGCCAACGTGGCGTTGAGTATCGCTCCATCCCGGTCCGGCTTCGCGAGAGATGATCGGACAGCCTTTCCATGGCGGGTCTTCTTTTCCCTTGCCTCGTTCTGAAAAATGGACGCACCTGACCCATCACACCGGTCGCAGGAAGGGGAGTCTGGCGGGAGCCAATCGCTGCCAGCACGCCGCCGCCGCCGGGGTCGCGGCTATCGAGAGAATCGGGAGTTTCGTCAGGAGAATTCACGCAGCCAGCCAAGGAGTGGCGTGCCTCGGCACCGGGCATCAAAGTACTGGTTCCCGATAGACCCTTGGCGCGTGGCGGACACATTGGTCGCGCGTATTGGCTGGATCATTCTTCTGGCGATCGGGGTCTTCGTGCTCGCTTTCAATTGGGCCTACGCAGTTCGCGATTTCTCCGCGACAATCAAGTTAACACGAAACGGCGCCCTGGAGGCCGCCACGACCTCGAAGGATTCGGAACTATTGATCGCGCGGGAGGAATCCCTTCAATCCATCCTGGAGTTCCTCCGCTCGCCCGAAGTTCTCCAACGTGCGAGCAGGGGCCTGGGCGGGGGAATGACGGCTGAAGAGGTCGCTGTGAGGACCAGCGCATCGGCTCTTGGTCCGAACGATCCGATCACTCTCAGCGCCCGCGCGGGAACTTCCCTTGAATGTGTGCGGCTGGCCCAGGCTTATGCAAAGGCGGCCATCGACGTCGGTACAGACCTTCGACGTGACGAGTTGAAGGAACTAAAGACTCAGGTCGAGAACAAGCTGGCTCATACGGTTCGCGATTTACGCGATGCCAATCGTCAGCTTTTGGAGTCCAGCGCCACGCCGGAGGCGCTGCGTGGCGATGGGGGAACGCTCGCCCTGCTGAAGGAGCGCGCCGAACTGGAGGGTCGGAATGAGGGCCTGCGCCTTGAATTGGCAACCATCGACCTGCAGGTGGCGCGTCTCGTCAATGAGATCACCAAACAGTACCCGCCGCTGGTGAAGGCGAAGGATGACCTGGAAAAGGCGTTGCTCCGTTATACCGATGAACATCCGAAAGTGAAGGAGCTTCGGTCGCTCGTGGCCACTTTGCGCACGGCTGTGACAAAGTCATTGGAGAAAACAGTTGAGAGTTGAATGGCCATGGCGAGCATCTGATTTCTGGTGAATTTCGGTGGTTCAGCGACTTCAGGAAGGGCAAGGCTTGAGGTTTTTGAACGCCATCACCAAGC
>SXMN01000284.1 GCA_005777315.1 Verrucomicrobiales bacterium | reverse complement strand
TTGGTGATGGCGTTCAAAAACCTCAAGCCTTGCCCTTCCTGAAGTCGCTGAACCACCGAAATTCACCAGAAATCAGATGCTCGCCATGGCCATTCAACTCTCAACTGTTTTCTCCAATGACTTTGTCACAGCCGTGATCAATTCGAAGCTGGATAAAAATTTAGGTGGAAAACTTGGCGGGCCGCGCTACCTTGTTTCCATTTCCCAACTAAAGCGCCGCTTTGAAGCGGCTGAGAAAATCTTATGAACCAGAAAATCCTGTCATTGCTCCGTCAAAGTCGCGACCGCATTCGCCGTCGAGCTTTCACTCTCATTGAACTCCTGGTGGTCATTGCGATCATCGCCATCCTGGCCGGAATGTTGTTGCCGGCGCTCTCGAAGGCCAAGTCCAAGGCCATTAAAATCAAATGCGCCAGTAATCTCAAGCAACTGGGGCTCGCCTCCTGGTTGTACGCGGGTGACAACAAGGATCGTTTCTTTGATCTTAAGGCTCCCAGTGGCGATGTCGGCAACTGGCCGTGGGACGTGCCGGCGTATGTGGCCAACCGGCTGACCGAAAATGGAGCGCAAAGGCACATCCTTTATTGCCCAGGGTTTGCGAAACAGGACAACGATACGTTGTGGAGTTTCACCACCGACTCTGGCGGAAACAAAAACGGAGCGGGGGAAACAACGTTGAAGGATGTTGGCTTCCGGGTGGTTGGGTATCAATTTGCATTATTGAATTCGGCGCGCGTAAGGAAGACGAACATCACTGAAAGTCTCAATCCGGTCGCATGGAAGATGAAGGACGGGACGGAGATCAATCCGGGTTCATCGGAGCGAGTGATCATAGCCGACGCGACACTCTCGAACGGGGACAATGAAAAAGACAGGACGAAGAACCAGTACACGAAAGTTGACGGGGGCTTTAAGGGGCATCAATCACCGCATTTGAACGGAAAGATGCCCGAGGGCGGGAATCTCGCGTTTGCGGATGCGCATGTGGAATCGCGGAAATTCGCCAAAATGCTCGTGCGCACCGATGGCGCTCCTGCCTTCTGGTGGTGAGATACAGTCCGGTTTTTCCAAGACTTTTAAGTTGGCGCCGCGGAAGAGGCGCCAACTTTTTTGTTTTCACTCCACGGCTTTTTTCAGAGTCGTGAGATACTCGATCAAATCGACGAGTTGTTGAACAGTCATCGCCTGCTGGAGGCCAGATGGCATGGTGGATGTGGCAAGCTTTTCGCGTTTGACGACGTCCGACTTCTTGAATCGCGTAAGGATTCCGCCCGCACTCTTGATCATCAGCTCGGACTCAGTTTCGCTCGCGATCAACCCGTAGCCTTCGTCGCCATTTTTGAGCTCAAGCTGCCAGGTCTCGTAGCCGAACGAAATGCCTGCGTTGGGATCGAGGATGGAGGCGTAGAGTGCGTCCTTGCCCAGCTTGGTGCCGATCTCCGAAAGTTTGGGTCCAAAATCGATGCCTTTGCCATTCACTTGATGGCAACTGGCACAAGCCACCTGTGGGCTCTGGAAGATCTCCGCTCCCCGCTGCGGGTCGCCGGTGCGCTTCATCAGCTCCGAGATGGACGGCAAGGGTTCCGCGTTCTGGCCTTGGGGTGGTGGCAACACGAGCGCGGCTTCGGATTTTATCGCCGCCCAACGAGCGTTGTTCAGTTCAGAACTCGCGACCAATTTGAGGTCAGCAGGAAGCTTTTCATTCTTTGCCAGCTTGAGAAGCTCCGACGCACCATCCTGAACCTGAACAAGAGAACGCAATGCACGCTGCCGCACAGTGAGATCCCTTGAAGCATCCGTGAGCAACGGCAGCAGGTAAGGCACGATCTGTTTTTCGCCAGTGTTGCCAAGGGGTTCGATGAGCTTGTTTGCATCGGAACCTTTCAATGTCTTTTCGATCAGAGCGTCGCTCTTATTCTCCATCAAGAGGCGGACGGCATCGGCTGCCGCAGACTCCGAGGGATGGGCCATGGCGTACTCCAGAAGCGCCGCGTCCTGACCTTTCAGTTTGAAATCTCGAACCAGTTCCACGAATTGTGCCGTGCCTTTGGTCGATTCGACGATCCGAAGCACTGCGTTCTTGACCGGTGGATTGGCGTCGAGATCGACATCCTTCAGGCGGCTCAACGCTTCAATGGCCACGGCGTTGTTGTTGTCGGCAGCGAGCGAGCCACCGGGAATGGCCAGGCTTAGTGCCGCAAAAAGAATCGAGAATCGGCTCCTCATGAAAAAGAGAGCGGCCCGCAGGCCGCTCATTGATATCTCACTTTTGTTTGAACTTACTTCGCACCGCTTCCCGTAGTCAGCAATTTCAACAGCGCCGCGTCCTTCTCCGGGCCGGTGATGAAGTCGAGTGAACGCATGTAGCGCGTGCGATCCTGGGCCGAGGTGTTCTTGTCGGTGATGATCTGCGCCAGGAGGTCCGGGGTCTTCTTGCTTCGTGACCTCCAGATAATGTCGCGCGCCGAGGCGCTGGCTGTCTCGGAACCCGTTTGCGCGAGCCAGGCATCCATGAACTTGTCCCATTGTCCGTCAGCCCCGATTCCCAGGGCCTCGACATACCATCGGTCCTTGCCGTCATGTTGTTTTGCCAGATCCGCCCAAATCTTCGCGGCGTCCGGGGACTGATGGTGGAAGAGAGCCAGGGCACACTCACGCCGAACCTGTGCGGAAGAGTCCTTTGACAGTTTCTTCAAATACGGAATGACATCCAGCTTGCGTTCTCGGGCGATGCGCAATGCCGTGATACGAATATCCGGGTCAGCATCCTTGAGTCCCTGATCCACGTATTTCTTCTCGCTGCCTTTGATGCGGGCAAGCAAGTGCAAGGCACGGGCACGCTGGCGGGAATCCTTTCCTTTCCAGAGCTTCTCCAGATCCTTTTGGGCCTTTCCCTGCAATTCATGGAGTTTTGTCCAGGCAAGGTAACGAGTGGCGTGATTCGGTGACTGTAGAGCCGTAACTGCGCCAGAGCTGGTGCTCAGATCAAGCTTCGGAACGGACGGCTTGTGACCTTTGGGTGCAATGCGATAGACGCGGCCAGTCATCGTCTCCACCTTCTGATCGGCCATGTAGTGGCCTCCCACACCCGAATCGTTCCAGTCCGCTATATAAACGGAGCCGTCGGGGGCCGCGCAAACATCCGATGGACGGTACCATTTCTCGGAATCTTCCGCGGCGAGCAGGGCAACGATTTTTGCCGAGTAACCCGCGCCAGATCTTTCAACCGGATAAGCGCGAACGACCCGGGGCCCCGCGTCACAATGGATGACCTGATTGCGGAAAGCTTCGGGCAGGAGGTTGCCTTCATAGACCATGATGCCAGTGGGAGATCCGCCGCCCGTCATGATGAGAGCTGGCACGACGCCTGGATCATACTGATGGAAATGATACGCTGGACGTTCGTCTTCTTTTGCTCCTTTTGCCTGGGCTTTTTTCCAGCCTTCACCCCAGCCCGCGCCGGTCATCTCATCCACATAACCGAAATTTCCATGCTCCATGACGTAGTTAATGTGAACGCCACGGTTGCCATCGTCATCATTGTCGGATTGCCAGACGGTGCCGAAGGAGTCCACCGCAAGTTCGTAGTTGTTCCTGAAATTGTGCCCCAAAACTTCGAACTCGCTTCCATCCATGTTACATCGGAAGGCCAGTCCCTGCCGGTAAGGTTTGCCGCGCGTGATGATCTCGTTGCCTTCCACGTCCTTCACCAGGCTGCCGTCCGGGCGATGAAGTTCGCGTCCATCATTCCCCTGGTTGAAGTAGAGCTTCCCATCGGGGCCGAAGACGAAGGCATGCACGCCGTGATCGTGGTCCACACCTTTGATGCCGGTGAACAGTTTCACGGGCGGCCCATCGGCTTTGTCATCGTGATTGGCATCGGTGAAGATGAATACATCGGGTGAACGGGAGACAATCACCTTGTCGCCCAGCACACAGATTCCGAGGGCGGAGTTGATTTCATTGCCCTGGTAGAATGTGGTTTCCTTGTCAGCTGCGCCGTCGCCGTTCGTGTCTTCCAGGATGACGATGCGATCGCCCTCGGGACGAAGCTTGCCCCACTTCTGAAACAGGCGGTAATTCACCCCTTCCGTAATCCACACGCGACCGCGAGAATCGATGTCCATGTCCGTGGGGTTTCGAACCATCGGTTCGGAGGCAAACAGGGTTGCTTCGAGGCCCTCGGGGGTCTTGAGCCCCTTGAGGCTGTCGCGTGCGGCGGCTGGCCCGACGCCACCGGGATTTGCGGACGGTTGAGCGCCGTTTGTGGAGCCAGCAGAAGCCAGGAGTGCTGAAGTGCAAAACAGGGACGTAACATGCTTGAGTTTCATTGTGAGCATTAAAAAGAAACAGCAGTTCAACCGCGAAGGTTCAAGAACTGTTTTTCCGCGCATGCCCGGCCGATCAACCTTGCAGCAGGTTGTTACGTCATCGTGAGGGAGGTGGAGCCAAAGCGAGGAAATGCTCGAAGAAGGCGCAAAGCCGGGCGTTTGACTCGGGATTGGGCGTGTGCTCTTTGCGGTTTGTCATGGCTACACGATTGGTGTGTCCAAGCAATCGGTTGACTTGAACAAGATGGTTTAGTGCCGACCAGCGGATTGCCGGATCTTCAGCGCCACCGCTGACGAGGATTGGGCGAGGGGCGATGAGTGAATGTAGCTCGTGGAGATCCCGGCCACGGTCCATCATGGTCCGGTAGGCCCCCGTGCGAGGGTTTTCGGCGGAAGGGATTCCAGGTTTAGGGCGCTTCTGCACGGGATCGAAGCCGAGATACCACGGCTCCCAGTAATTTACGTTCGAACGGGTCT
Source organism: Verrucomicrobiales bacterium (assembly GCA_005777315.1). Classification (GTDB taxonomy): domain Bacteria; phylum Verrucomicrobiota; class Verrucomicrobiia; order Limisphaerales; family F1-12-MAGs170; genus F1-120-MAGs170. The sequence goes on along the minus strand of SXMN01000284.1, from coordinate 10,194 downwards.
CATCGAAGACGATGCCGGGATCACTCACAGCCACCGCGGCGAATTTCTCCCACAAGGCGGCGGCGAACATCGCCCACTTCCCGCCATAACTGTGGCCTGTGACGCCGATCCGGCGGGCATCCACTTCCGGCAGACCGGCAAGCGCCTGCCAGCAATTTGCGGCGACGTAAGCGTGGAAGGACAACGGCTGACACGTCGCGCTCCCGGTCTCCGGTTTCCACGCATTGCCTCCCGGCGTGCCAATGCTCAGGGTGACAAACCCTCGTTGTGTGAGCTGATGAGCGAAATCGCGGAACGGTTGTTTGTCGTTCAAGCCGACGCTGGTTTCGGGTTCGTAATAGACCACGAGCACGGCGGGAAACGGACCTTTTCCATCAGGTGCCAACAGCCAGCCTTCGCCAGTCTGATCAGGAGCAATTTGCAAGCGGGCGCGTTTCTGTGTGAAATTGTCGCGTCGCGTTGTGCTCAAAATCTCAATCCGTGGCTTCTCGATGATGGGCGGCCATGGACCCATTAAATCCATCCACTCGCGGAAGATTTCCGCTCTCCGCCGTAGCCAGTCCACTGAGTTGGTGACGTGTGTGCCGTTGTTGAAGAGCAGGGGAGAGCGATAGCTTCCGAAGTTCGTGGCCAGTTCGGGTGGCGGGCGAAAGAAGGGTTCAATGAGCCGTGCCGCTGCCTTTGGATCGGCTTGATTCACGACACTCCGATCAGAGGTGCTTGGATCAACAGGCTTTGCCGCGGCATTCGCAGCCACGATCAAAGCGGGCACAAGCGGGGCAAGGCTCAAGAAGGTGATCATCGTAACCGTCTTGCTGACCGAGCGTTGTTTCATCGCAGCCATGAGTCGATGTGTTTGGCAACAAACTCATCATCAGCCAGATGAGGATAAGCGCGACAGACGCGGTCGATTGCGTTGCGTTGACCCGGGCTGAGAACTTCCTTTGGATCGAGGCACCAGGTTCCTTCGAGCAAACCCTGTCGCCGCAGCACTTCGTGAATGCCGGGAATGCATCCGTGAAAATTGTTGGCAGCATCGAAGAATGCGGCGTTGCTGTCTGTGACCTCGATGGCTCGACGGAACATCTGCTGAGGAACGGGCTTCGCTGAACGTGCGAGTTCGCAGCACCCGGCGTGAAGTCCCACCGCGTTATGCGTCCACACCGCCCAATGTCCGAGCAACCCACCAACGAACCGCAAGGGCGTTGAGCCGGGATTCGACGAGACTTTGTGTGGCGTGAGAAGATCCATGACGATGTTGTCGTCATTGCCCGTGTAAAGGGCGATGTCCAGGCGACCGGCATCTGCGATCGCGCGAATCACGTCGATGGTCTGATAGCGGTTGAACGGTGCTACTTTGATGGCGAGGATGTTTTCGATCTCAACGAAGCGCCTCCAGAACTCATAAGACAGAAGGCGTCCGCCGGCCGCAGGTTGAAGATAGAAACCGAAGATTGGGATCGTCCTTGAAACGATCCGGCAGTGGGAGATGAGTTCAGAGACGGTTGCGTTCTTGAGGGCGCTAAGGGAAAGCAAGCCGGCGTGGTAGCCAAGGCTCCGCGCGAGTTCGGCTTCGGTCGCGGCCTGCCGCGTCTTTCCGCAGATGCCGGCGATGAGGACGGTTTCACGCCCGGTTGCGGCGTCGAGGACGGCGGCGGTTTCGGCAGCCAGTCCAAGCACCGGCTTGAGAAGGCCATGCTTCTTTTCGCGAATGGCGAACTGTGTAGTGTGAACTCCCACGGCCAGGCCGCCAACGCCAGATGCGTGGTAGTAACGGGTCAGGGCTCGTTGTCGGCGTTCTTCCAGACGCCGGGATCGAGTCAACGCGAGGGGATGTGCCGGGATGGCCAGACCTTCAAGCAGTCGCTTTCGAATTAAATCAGTATTGGCCATCGCGCACCTCGAAGTGAGTGGGTTTGTCCAAGCATCTTCCGCCAGATTTAACCCAATGCGCTGTCCAACGCACGATGTCATCAATCGGTGTCGAAGGCGGACCCAGATGCGAACAGAGCTTTTCAGTATTGCTGAGGAGGGCAGTGTTGGATTCCTTGCCGCTAAAGACTGGAGCACGTCCCAGAACTTCGCCGAATTGGAGCGCGATATCACGAACCCGCAGGCAAGGTCCGGTCAGGTTCCAACTGCTCGCCGGGCTGGAAGTCAGCGGAAACGCCCGCAGGATCAAGTCATTGGCATCGCCCTGCCAGATGCAATTGAAGCAGCCCGTCGCCAGATCAACCGGTTGTCCGGCCCAAACCTTCCGCGCTATGTCCAGGAGGACTCCGTAGCGAAGCTCCACCGCGTAATTGAGGCGGATCAGAGCGATTTGAGTTCCGTTCTCTCGCGAGAAGTAATCGAAGATTCTTTCCCGTGCGACAGCGGCGTTTGGGTACTCGCCCACCGGCGTCAATGCGTGATCCTCCGTAGCGCCTCCAGACTCCACCGGAACGAATGGATAAACATTCCCCGTGGACAGCGCGATGATCCGGGCTTTTGGGAATCTTTCGGCTACGTGAGCCGGAACGAGAGTATTGGCCGCCCAGGTAAGCGCTGGATTATCGGTGGTGCCAAATTTCAAGCCCACCAGATAAATGATGTGTGTGGAGTCGGGAAGGCTCTCGAGGCTCCGACGGTCAAGGAGGTCACTCGCACAGGTGCGGATTTCCCGTGATTCAAGCCATTGACGGGCGCGAGAATCAGAGAATCGGCTTGCGGCAACGACTTCAAGATCCGCGCCTGCGAGCACCGAAGCGCGCTTGGCGAGCACCGCGAGGGTCGGCCCCATTTTGCCACCGGCGCCAAGTATCAGAAGGCGTTTTGGAAACCCTTTGATCGTTTCGATCAATCGCGGACTCGGGCGGGTCAGCAAATCACCAAGTTCAGTTTCATTCTGAACACGATCAGGAAGAGTCGAGGAGTCGAGACGAATAGTTTTGGCGAGGGGATCGGGCACGCATTGAGAAATAGGATATTCTATTCCCGGGGACAACTCATCTGTGAAAGCAATGGATAAGCTGAGGGATGAATTTTCCGAGGACATCAGCAGGACTCATCGATCTGCCGAGACGAATGGGGCGCGGTGGAACGCGTCCTTACCGGCGTTTGATTGCCGCCCCTTTTTATTCCGGGCAATTGAACCGTGATGCGTTTCACGCGTTTGCCATCGCAGAGTCTTCTTCGCGGCCGGCTTCGATTGGCGGTTGTCGCTGGGTTCCTCACCGGCGTCATGGGCATCGCAGGCACCAATCATAAATCTCGATTAGGCACTTCGACACTTCGAACCTAGCCTTGACACTCTGCTTGCACCGGCAAACTTTCCCGATCTTGAAGATTCACCGCTCATGAGCCAGCAACCAAAGAAACCTGACCACTCCACCAAACAGTTCCTGATCGCGCTGGTTGTGGTGTTGGGAGCTGTAACGGTCGGGACGTTGCTCACCATGCGGTTCCAAGGTCCGCGTTCTCACACCAAACGCACTGCGCTGGGCCTGATGGGGCCAACTTCCGCCCTGCCTGCGGCGGATGCGGAAGCCTGGATTCCCGGGGGCGCATTTCTGATGGGATCTGACAAGGGGCACCCTGATGAACGGCCTCCCCATTCCGTCACAGTGGACGGGTTTTGGATCGACCGCACGGAAGTGACCAACGAACAGTTCGCGCGGTTTGTAGGAGCTACAAAGCACGTGACGTCAGCCGAGCAACAACCCAATCGAGGTCTGCATTATGGCCCGTTGGGAACCAACACAGCTCCCGGTTCATTCGTTTTTCAATGGCAGGCAGCGAACAGTGTTGATCCCGCGTCGAATTCAGCCTGGCGTTTTGTTCCTGGCGCCAACTGGCGACAGCCTGAAGGTCCTGGTTCGTCTATCACCGGCCGGGAGAAGCATCCCGTGGTGCATGTCAGCTGGCTGGACGCGCTGGCTTATGCGAACTGGCTGCACAAACGCCTCCCAACCGAGGCGGAATGGGAATTCGCGGCTCGTGGCGGCATGGAACGTCAGTTGTTCGGCTGGGGCGATGGTACCAATTTTTTCAGACATGCGGTGCTGGCGAGAAAACCGACGGTGAGTGATGGAGTCATCGCTCCCACTCAGAGCGTCGCGTCGCTGACCGCAAATCGATATGGACTCTATGACCTGACCGGGAACGTCTGGGAATGGTGCCATGACTGGTACCGGGCGGATTTTTACAACTCGACTCCCATCACCCGCCCGGTGGGTCCGGAAGACTCTTTCGACCCCGCTGAATCAAACGTCGTGAAAAAAGTGGTCCGTGGCGCATCCTTTTCAACAAGTCAATTGGATGAGATGCGAGTCAGTGCTCGCGGAAAGCGCCCGCCGTATTTTTCCTACTCAGATGTTGGTTTTCGATGCGCGCGGTCTGCCAGGTGAGTGGCCTGGAAATCAATCCATCGGCACAACCGATGCCCAGCACTCAGCGCCAAATCTCGCCTTGAATTCAGGAACCACCGCCTCCGCGGCGGCAAGGTTCTCGAATATCGCGAACGTCGTTGAGCCGCTGCCAGACATCAAGGCGACATTCGCTCCGCAAGCTTTGAGATATTCCTGAAATATGGAGAGGATCGGATACTTCTCCAGAGCAGGTGCTTCAAGGGAATTGTAGAACAGACTCGCCGCACCAGTCATGTCGTCAGCACTCAGGAGAGAGGCAGCTTTGGCTGCCAGACCAGGCTTGCCAGCCAGCGCTGTTGGAAATCGCGCAAGATTTTGGTAAGCCCACGCGGTGGAGATCCCGAAGCCGGGATGGATTAGAAAGATGGCGCGGCCGGCCAGCGCGGGGAACGGATCCAGCGCTGAAACCTGCTCGCCACGCCCCACGGCAAGCGCTGGTTTGGACTGGAGGAAGAACGGAACATCCGAGCCAAGGGATGCGGCGATCTTCCACAGGTCGTCTGGTGAGAGAGGCCCGTCAAAAAGCTGGTTGAGGCCAAGCAAGGTATTCGCCGCATTGCCGCTCCCTCCTCCGAGCCCCGCCGCGAGCGGAATTCTTTTCTCGAGATGAATCCGGACGCCATCAGAGATTCCGCACGTCTCGAAAAAACTCCGCGCGGCACGCACCACCAGATTTGTGCCATCCACAGGCAGCGACGGTTCAGAGCAGGTCAAGGTGATGTCAGTCCCCGGCTGTTTAACAAACGTCAGAATATCGCAAACATTCACTGGTTGCATCAGTGTCTCCAGCTCGTGGAAACCATCCGGACGCTTTCCCAGGATGTTGAGAACGAGGTTGACCTTGCAGGGAGAGAGACGTTCGAGCTTCATCAATAAAAAAGCGCCAACATCAGAGATGTTGGCGCCGCTGAAAGGGAGTTGTTGCTAGTAGTCGAAAATATGGAAGCGGCTGCCTGGAACCCAGGGCGCAATGTCGCCGCCGCTGAACCCGAGTGCGTCATCCGCTCCCCAAATGGGATCCGCCAGGAGACGAGGCCTGTAGCTGTCCGGATAAACGGGGTCTGATGGCAAGAACAACGGGTCGTAGCTCGGGAACGGGAAGGTCACGAGCTCATATAGCCCAACGCCGGTGCGGGCCAGTGTGCGGTTGAACCCCTTGACGAAACCTGTGGTATAAGCGGCATCTGGGCCGTCCCAGATCCCGGTCTGTTCCATTGAACGGCGAATTTCCCCCATTCGGAGAAACTCCGTGGAATTGTTGATGCCTCGTCCCAATTTCTGCTCAGGACCGGCACACCCCGTCGCAAACAAGGCCACCACAGCCGAGGACACAATGATCTTAAGAGAGAGTCGCATAGTTTGGATTTTCGAGAGGGACGTTAGCGCCCGGCTATTTCTTGTAAAGTGTGATTTCTTACCTGCCCTGGTCACCAACTCCTTTGAGCAGGTCGGTGGCTCTGACTACGTCGAAACAGGCTTGCCAGGACGTGGTGGTGCGCAGGCGTTGGGTGGCTCCCATCGAAATGACCAGCCGGCTGGGTGGAATGTCGCATTTTCTGCGTGTCTCGAATCTGTGCTGGCGTTCCATTTGTCCCGTTTCGCCTCAGCTTGACACGAAAATGTCAGTTTGTGGGGCATGGATTCTTTCTTGAACTACCACCCGCCCCGCCGGTTTACTTCGTGCTTGTGGAGCCGCCAGTCAGACAACAATTGACCATTTCAAATCACATGCGAACGGATTCCTGCCTTCAGAAGGCCAGCCTGCTTGCCACGCACTTTTATTTTTTTGCGATCGCCGCACTTGGACTTTGCGCGAGCGGCCAGGAGTTTTCACCCACCATCACCTCGTTCACGCCGAACACGGGGACGAATGGAACCATGGTCACCGTTCGCGGCGCGAATTTCGTCAACGTTACTCGTGTAACTTTCAACGGTGTTGATGGAGTTGTCACTCCGTTTTCGAGCACCCGGCTGCTGGTGGAGGTCCCCGCTCACGCGGAGACGGGGCCCATTTCGGTAACGACTCCCGCCGGAACCACGATCAGCGCGGACATCTTCACTTACATCAATGTGCTTGCTCCGGGAATCACCGGGTTCAGTCCCGCGCAGGGATCAGCCGGGACTTCGGTGACCATCGAGGGCACCAATCTGTTGACGGCGACTTCCATCAAATTCAACGGCGTACCCGGTGCCATCAAGATTCTTGGTGGCGTGTTGTTCGGCACGGTCCCGGCCAATGCCACCAGCGGCCCGATCACGATTGAGACACCCGAGGGAATCAGCGAGAGCGCCAATCCCTTCACTGTGGTCCAGTTGAACACGGCTCCGACGATCACCAGCTTTTCGCCCGCCACTGGCGACGCAGGGACAACCAGTGTCACGATACGTGGCGCCAACCTGGCCGGCGTCACATCGGTGAAGTTTAACGGACACGACGCCACCTTCAGTTTGTTTGCCAATGTTCTACTCGCAAAAGTGCCTGCAAGTGCCACCACCGGCAGGATCACCGTGGTCGGACCGAATGGGGCGGCCACTAGCGGCGGCACTTTTACGGTTACTGTGAAGCAGCCTCCGGCGATCACAGGATTCAGCCCTGCATCCGGCACTCCCGGCACTGCCGTGCAGATCAATGGCAACAATTTCGGAAACGTGGGCGCGGTTCGGTTCGGTGGAGTGAACGCCACAACCTTCGGCTTGCTGGGCAGTTCCGTCATCGCGACGGTTCCCTCTGGAGCTTTGAGCGGTCCCATCACAGTGGTGACATCTACCGGATCCGCGACGAGCGATTCGTTTTTCCGAGTGGAGAGCTTGCCGGTCCCTCAAATTTCTGAAGTCACCCCGGGTGCGGGTGTGAAAGGTGGACAGATCGAAATCAAGGGCGAAAACCTTGGCGGAACGACCGAAGTCCGCTTCAACGGAGTGGCGGCGGAATTCACCATTCTCGGCCAGGATGTGTTCGCGAAAGTCCCCACGGCTGCATCCACAGGGCTCATTACAATCAAGACTCCCGCCGGTGAGGCGACGAGTCCGGGGCCATTCACGATATTGGATGTTTCCGTGGGGCCGGGCATTGGGAGTTTCAATCCATCAATCGGCCCCATTGGAACGGTCGTGGAGATTCGTGGCACCAACTTCACGGATGTGACTTCAGTCAAGTTCGGGGGAGCAACAGCGGCTTTCACGAATCTTTTCTCCGGATTGATTTCCGCCATCGTGCCTCCCAATGGCGTTTCCGGCCTGATCGAGGTGGCGACGCTGACCGGGACGAATTCGTCCGTCACGTCCTTCCTTGTGATTGATCCCTCGCTCCTGTTGCCTGAAATCACCGGATTCCAGCCGGTTCATGGAATCCCCACCACAGCCGTCAAGATTGCTGGCAATCGTCTGGCAGGCGTCCAGGTGGTTCGCTTCAATGGCATCGCCGCCCAGTTCTCAGTCATCTCTGCAAACGAATTGAGCGCCATCGCTCCTGTTGGTGCCGTTACCGGTCCCATCACCGTCACAACGAGCGACGCCAACGTCACGAGTGTTGACAGCTTCCAGGTCGATCCGCTTCCAGCGCCAGCAATTGCCAGCTTCACTCCGGCAAAAGGTCTGGTGGGAACAGTAATCCAGATCACCGGCGCAAACCTTATCGGGGTTTCCGATGTAAAGGTTGGAGGTGTCACAGCGCAGTTCGAGAGCACTTCACCCACTTCGGTGACGTTGACGGTGCCGGTCGGCGGAGTTTCCGGCGCGCTGGCAGTAACCACCCCTGGAGGTCAGGCTGTGAGCACGGGAACATTTCGAGTGCTCATCTCGCCATCCATCACAGGTGTGGCCCCGGGAAGCGCCCTCGCTGGCTCGGCCGTGCAGATTCAGGGGGCCAACTTCGAGGGAGTCTCCTCGGTCAAGTTTGGCGACATCAGCGCCGCATTCGTAATTTTATCCGACAAGCAGATCGACACCACTGTACCAGCCGGTGCGGTGACCGGGTTGGTGACGGTCAGCACGGAGGCTGGTGTGGCCACAAGCGCCTCGCCATTTCGTGTTTTGTTGCCACCCATCATCACAAGTCTGACTCCCGCGAAGGGATTGGCGGGCGTGCCGGTGGACGTAAAAGGATCAAACTTCGTTGGCGTGACAGAGGTCAAACTCAATGGCACCCCGGTAAAGTTTGCGGTGATCAGCGACACCCTGGTGAGTTTTGCTGCGCCACCGGGTCAGGCGGGTTCAGGCAAAGTAAGCATCGTTGCCGAAGGCGGTGTGGCGGTGAGCACGGAGAGTTTCGAAATCCTTGTCCCTCCCGCCATCGCAAGCTTTTCTCCGCTCAAAGGAAACGTGGGGACCCCAGTTGAAATAGCGGGCAACGGGCTCGAGGGGGTTACTGCCGTCAGTTTTGGCGGAGTGGCCGCGGAGTTCACAGTGAAGTCTGGCCAATTGATCAGTTGCGTGGTGCCGAAAGATGCCGTGACAGGTATAATCACCATCGTTTCACCTCTCGGCACGGTCACCAGCGCCGCCAGTTTTGAAATTGAGTCAGAGAAGGTCGATCCGCCAACAATGGCAGTGGCGGCGATCGACGGGGGACAGATCGAGATTTCATGGCCCGATGCCGCAAAAGTATTCGTCCTTCAAGAGAACGAGGATGTAGGCGCGGTGAATGGGTGGAAAGATCTCGGTGCTGCACCGGTTGTCGCAGGAGGCAGATTCAAAGTGCTTGTAAATGGCGCTGCCGGCCTGCGCTTCTATCGCCTGGCGCATCCGTAACTTTCAAATCACTTCACCACCATCTCGGTGAACGGTGGGACGCGAGCCTGGAGGAACACCAACAGTCCCACCAGCGCGGCGAGCGCGATGCTGTGGAAGAAAACGTAGCGGAGAATATCGCCTTCCCGGCCGTACCAATTCGTTGCCGTGCTTGCCACCACAATGCTTTGCGCATCGACCATCTGGCCCATCACGCCGCCCGTGCGGTTCGCCGCGCCCATCAGAACCGGACTGCTACCATTCTGTTCAGCGGTGATTTTCTGGAGGCTGCCGAAGAGGACGTTTGATGCGGTATCCGAGCCTGTGAGCGCCACGCCCAGCCACCCGAGCAGAGTGCCGAAGAATGGATACAGCCAGCCCGTCTTGGCCAACGCGAGCCCGAGTGTGGCGTCCGTGCCGGAATACTTGGTGACGTAGCCCAGCGCGAGCATCGCGGCGATGGTCAGGAGCGAGAAGCGAACTCGCACCAATGTTTCCCAATACGTGAGGGCCATTTCACGGATTGAATACCCCATCAGAAATGCTGACAGGATTGCTGACGCGAGAATCCCGGTGCCGGTTGCCGAAAGCCAGTTGAGGGCGAAGACGGCCTTTTCCGGGGCAGCTCCCGTTGGTGCCACCGGCGGCATGCGCTGAATGAGGTTGTGCAAATGGGGAATCTCAATTTGCGGCTGGGAGAGTTTGTTCAGCGATGTCTTCACCGCCGGAATCCCCCAAAAGAATACGAGCAGGCTCAAGAGAAGCCAGGGCATCCAGGCACGTAACACTCTTCGGGAATCATGAGTGGTCGTGAATTGTTCCGGGCTGGTGTTCGAGGATTGAACGGAATTTTCCACCCAAAGCTTCTTCGGCTGCCACACGCGCAACAAGACGGCAACCGCAGCCATTGAGACAATGGACGCAATAATGTCCACCAGCCAGGGACCGTGAAAGTTCGAGACGAGGAATTGGGGGATAGCAAAGGCGAGACCCGCAGTGAGCGCGGCGGGCCAGACTTCAATCGTTCCGCGAAAGCCCGCGTAGGCCCAGACCACCC
>SXMN01000283.1 GCA_005777315.1 Verrucomicrobiales bacterium | reverse complement strand
GCTTGGTGATGGCGTTCAAAAACCTCAAGCCTTGCCCTTCCTGAAGTCGCTGAACCACCGAAATTCACCAGAAATCAGATGCTCGCCATGGCCATTCAACTCTCAACTGTTTTCTCCAATGACTTTGTCACAGCCGTGCGCTTAAACAGCGATGGTTCACTCGACAGTTCCTTTGATCCGGGCGATGGTGCCAACAACAGCGTGCGGACGATTGCTCTGCAAAAGGACGGAAAAATCTTGATTGGTGGAGACTTCACACTGATCCGCGGAGAAGCTCGAAACCGGATTGCGCGCCTGAACGCCGATGGCACTTTGGACAGTGATTTCAATCCCCCGGGGGGCATCAACAGCAGCGTTCTCGACATGGAACTCCAGTCCGACGGGCAAATTTTGATTGGAGGCGCGTTCACCCAGGTGGCGGGTCAGACAAGAAATTATGTCGCTCGCCTGCGCTCAAACGGGACACTGGACCCGGGCTTCACGGTCTCCCTCAATAGCGCAGTTCACGCAGTCCGTGTGACGGGAGATGGGAAAATCATCATTGGAGGAGCCTTCACTGATGGAGGCGGGGGAATAGTGCGAAACCGGGTGGCGCGATTACACGGCAACGGGACGTTGGACATGAGCTTTGACCCCGCAGAGGGCCCCAACAGCACCGTCGAGGATCTGGCTGTTCAGCCGGACGGCAGGATCGTGATCGGAGGACATTTCGGAGCTGTGAATTCTATAGGCTACACCTACCTCGCGCGGCTCAACGCGGACGGACTCGTGGATAACAGTTTCGGAAGCACAGCCAATAACATCGTCTATGCCGTGGCGTTGCAGCCTGACGGAAAGATTCTCGTGGGCGGAGAATTTGCTGTCGTGGGAGGTCAAGGGTTCAATCGTCTGGCGCGATTGCGGGCGAATGGTTCCGCCGATCCAAGTTTCGATGTGGAAAGCGGTGCCAACACCACGGTGCGGGCTGTAGTGGTCCAACCGGATGGGAACATCGTGGTCGGTGGAAATTTTACCCAATGGAGCGGACAGAACCGGCTTTACCTGGCACGCGTGCAGGGGTTGAGCGCGGCAAGCGGCGGGGAGCTGGAGTTTAGCGCGGGACAATACACCGTCGCGGAGAGCCAACCCAGCGCGGTGGTGACAGTTCGACGAGGCGGTAACACGAGCAGCACGGTGACGGTGGACTTCGCGACCATCAAGGCCAGCGCCAACGCGGGAGATTATACGGCCCAGTCCGACACACTGACCTTCGGGGCGGGTGAAACGACAAAGACCTTCACCATCCCCATCCGGTCGGACACGAACGTCGAGGGCGATGAAACCGTCGATCTGACACTCAGCAATCCCACCGGCGACGCAGTCCTGGGCAGCCAGAGAACGGCGGTGCTGGTCATAGCTGATGATGATTTCCCCAGCGGCGTAGGCAGCCTGGATGGAAGTTTCACCGGTCAGGTCAACGCGATCAGCGGGACGGTTCATGGCGTGGCCGTGCAACCAGACGGAAAATTGGTGGTGACCGGGAATTTTGGCATCGCTGGTGGAATGAGTCGATTACGCATAGCGCGCTTCAATCCAGACGGCACGGTGGACCCGGGTTTTCTTGCCAGCGCCTGGTTGAACAACATTCCTCGAACAGTGGTGGTGCAGCCGGACGGCAGGATTTTGTTGGCAGGAGATTTCACAGTCGTCAACGGCGTGGCCCGCAACCGGCTGGCCCGCTTGCGAGCGAACGGGACACTGGACACATCGTTCAATGTGGGTGCCGGTCCCAACAGCACTGTCCATGAACTGGTGATCGAGCCGGACGGGGATATTTTGGTGGGCGGCGCTTTTTCACAATTCGATGGCCAGAGCCGGGCCTATCTGACGCGCCTCTACAACGATGGGAGCATCGACACCGACTTCAACGCTTCACTAAACAGCACCGCACATGCGTTGAGTTTGATGGCGGACGGGAAAGTGGTCATCGGCGGAAGCTTCACGACGGTCAACGGCCAGGTGCGAAACCGCGTAGCACGGTTGAACGGCAATGGAAGTCTGGACACGAGCTTCGATCCGGCTGAAGGCCCCAATAGTACGGTGCAGGATCTGGCAATCCAGCCCGATGGAAAAATCGTGATTGGAGGGCACTTCGGTGCGGTGAACTCAATTGGCTACACCTACATCGCACGGCTCAACGCGGACGGTCTTGTGGACAACAGTTTTGGAAGCACTGCGAATAACGTAGTCTATTGCGTGGCCCTGCAACCTGACGGGAAGATCCTGGCAGGCGGAGAGTTTACCACCGTGGGAGGCCAGACTTTCAATCGTCTGGCGCGGTTACAGGCGAACGGTTCTCCGGACCCCAGCTTCGAAGTGGGTGTCGGCGCCAATGCCGCGGTGCAGGCGGTGGTGGTTCAACCGGACGGTAACATTGTGATCGGCGGAAATTTTACGCAGTTCGCGGGATTGAGCCGGACATATCTGGCGCGCGTGCAGGGCTTGAGCACCGCCGGCGGTGGCGAGCTTGAGTTCAGTGCCGGTTCCTTCACCGTATCTGAGAGTCAGGCCAGCGCGGTGATCACCGTGAAGCGAACGGGGAACACGGGCGCTTCAGTGGCCGTGGATTACGCAACGAGCAGCGGAAACGCCAACCCCGGAGATTACACGCCCCAGTCTGCCACGCTTCGATTTGGAGCGGGTGAAACAACCAAAACCTTCACGGTCCCGATTCGAGCGGACACTAACCTCGAAGGCAACGAGTACATCAACCTGGCATTGAGCAATCCGACCGGTGGGGCGACGCTGGGAAGCCAACGAACAGCGACGTTAACGATCGTCGATGATGATTTTGCCACCGGCATCGGCAGTGTCGATGCGAGCTTCGAGGGCCATGTCAATGGAACCGTGCATGACATGGCGACACAGCCAGATGGGAAGGTGGTGGTGGTGGGAGAGTTTTCCACTGCGGACGGTTTGAGCACCCGTTTACGAATCGCCCGGTTCAACACAGACGGATCGGTGGACTCCGGCTTTTTTGCGAGCGCCTGGCTGAACAACATACCTCGCACCGTGGTGATTCAGCCAGATGGACGAATCCTGATCGGAGGAGATTTTACGATCGTCAACGGCGCAACTCGGAACCGCGTGGCGCGCTTGCGGGACGACGGGACTCTCGACAGCACGTTCAACGTCGGCGCAGGATCCAATGGCACAGTGCATGAAATAGTGCTTGAGCCGGACGGGGACATTCTGGTCGGTCGAGCCTTTTCGCAATTTGATGGGCAAAGCCGCGCATATCTGATGCGCCTGTTCAGCGATGGAAGCGTTGACACGGATTTCAGCGTTTCCCTTAACAGCACCGTCCACGCTTTGGATCTGACGGGAGATGGCAAGGTCGTCATTGGAGGTAGCTTCACTATTGTCAACGGACAGGGACGCAACCGTGTGGCGCGGCTGAACGCGAATGGAAGTTTGGACACCAGTTTCGATCCGGCAGAGGGCCCCAACAGCACCGTGGAAGATCTCGCCATACAGCCCGATGGCAAAATAGTCATAGGAGGACATTTTGGCGCGGTGAATTCCATCGGCTACACCTACCTGGCGCGGCTCAACACAGACGGACTGGTGGACAACAGCTTCGCGAGCACAGCCAACAACGTCGTCTATGCCGTGGCGTTGCAGCCGGACGGAAAGATTCTCGTGGGTGGTGAGTTCACGCTGGTGGGAGGCCAGGGGGTGAACCGTTTGGCACGTCTGCGACCTGATGGATCCTTCGATCCAAGCTTTCAGGCGGGCGGCGGTGCCAATGCCACTGTGCGGACAGTGTTGGTTCAGCCGGACGGGAACATCATGGTAGGAGGCGCTTTCACACAGTGGAACGGATTGAGCCGGCTTTATCTGGCACGCTTGCAAGGGTTGAGCGCGGCCAGCGGCGGCGAACTGGAGTTCAGTGCCCCGACTTATAGAGTGAACGAGAGCCAGCCCAGCGTGGTGGTCGCGGTTCGTCGAAGCGGGAATACGAGCAGCGCCGTGACGGTGGATTACGCAACGGGCAACGGCAGCGCCAAGGCAGGCGATTACACAACCCAATCCGGCACCCTGGTGTTTGGAGCAGGCGAAACCACCAAGACCTTCACGGTGCCGATCCGGGCGGACACCACTGTGGAATCGGATGAGAACTTCGATCTGACCCTGACCAATCCGACGGGTGGAGCAGAGCTTGGAAGCCAGCGCACTGCGCTCGTGTGGATCGACGAAGATGATTCAGCCAGCGGAGTGGGAAGTGTGGATGGAAACTTTGAGGGATACGTCAACGGAGCAGTGTACGCAGTGGCCGTGCAGACGGATGGCAAGGTGATCGTTGCGGGAGAGTTTTCGACGGCGAACGGCTTGAGCACCCGATTGCGTGTGGCGCGATTCAACTCAGATGGGACGGTGGACCCCAGTTTTCTACCCAGCGTCTGGTTGAACAGCACTCCCCGCGCGGTGGTGGTGCAGCCGGATGGGAAGATTCTGTTGGGCGGGGATTTTACACTGGTCAACGGCGTCACTCGAAACCGGCTGGCGCGTTTGCGCGCTGATGGGACGCTGGACAATACGTTCAACGTGGGCGCGGGCCCAAATGGAACCGTGCATGAGCTGGTTCTGGAGCCCGACGGGGACGTCTTGGTGGGCGGCGCTTTTTCACAATTCGACGGGCAGAGCCGCACCTACCTGACACGCTTGTTCAATGATGGGAGCATCGACAGCGACTTCAACGCTTCGCTGAACAGCACCGCCCATGCAGTGGGACTGATGGCGGATGGGAAAGTTGTTATCGGCGGAAGTTTCACAACGGTCAACGGACAGGTGCGCAACCGCGTGGCGAAGTTGAATGCGAATGGAAGTCTAGACACCAGCTTTGATCCGGCGGACGGACCCAACAGCACGGTGGAAGAGGCCGCCATCCAGCCCGATGGCAAGATCGTCATTGGAGGACATTTCGGCGCGGTGAGGAATCAATCCCGGGTTTATCTCGCGCGACTGAATCCTGACGGCACACTGGATGAATCCTTTCCAACCGGCGGAGGGCCCAACGGCATCGTTTATTCCCTGGCGCTCCAGGCCGACGGAAAAATCTTCGTTGGCGGCAATTTCACAACCTACGGCGGAGCCACTCAAAACTATCTAGCCCGCTTGAACGCTGATGGATCAATCGATCCAGCCTTCGCGATTGGGGCTGGGCCAAACGCTCAGGTGAATGTGATCAAACCACAAGCCAACGGAGCAGTGCTTGTTGGGGGAAATTTCATGCAATTCAATGGACTCAGTCGAAGCTACCTGGTGCGGCTACAAGGTGATGTCACCGTAGCCGAACCGGTGAGATTTGATGCCATCGTTTACGGAGTCGGTGGCTCAGTAACGCTGACGATCAGCGGGAAGGCTGGACAGAGATTTGCAATGGAAGCATCTGAGGATCTACAAGGCTGGATACAAGTTAGAACCGGAACTATCAGCAACTTGAAGACAACGCCCATTCAACTTGATGGAGTCGCAGCACCTCTGCGGTTCTTTAGAACGGTCAACCTCCCCTGACGAACTCCATTACTCGTCATCCCCTCACCTGCAAAATACCATGCGCCATCGGCACCTAATCCTTACGTTGGTGATTCTTTCCTTCATGACGGGATTCCATCCAGCAAGGGCAGGTTCTGGAACGATGGAAGTGTTGGCGCGCTCTTCCGATTCGCGGTTCACAGGGGGATTTGAAGCGGGCGCTTCGATCAATAATATCGGCAACGTTGCGTTCGTCGGAAGGGCATCCACTTCACAGGACTCCGAAAGTGTCTATCTTTTTAAGAACACAGGCTCCACGAGGATTTCCTTAACCCGGCGTTTCTCCCAGTTCTACCGGCTCAATGACAGTGATAAAGTGGTGGCCCAGGATCAGGGATCAGGCGGTTTATCTATAAAGACATTCGTGCGGCAATGGGCATCCGGGGAAATCACCAAGGTTGCAGAGGCGGGTATCGCAGAAACGTTGAATTCCGTGCCGCTGATTGATCCAATTACACTGCTTCCACGACTGGAGTGGTATGTCGCCATTACAAATCTTGCATACGACGTCGTTTATGGGCCCTCGTCCAACAATCGGGGGGATGTCACATTCGCAGCCACAGGAGGAACCAGCGGCAAACTCTACACCGACCTCGTTGTGAAGCCAGCAACAGGCAACGCACAGATCTTGATGAAATGGCCTGCATCAAATGTTCCTATACGGCCCTCCGTCGCGGACGATGGCAGACTGGCAGTACGGGCTGGACCTGGTGAGCCAATCCTACTGTTCATTCCGGACCTTGCTGGAGGTTACGTGATCCACGAAGTGGCTTCTCTGGAGAAAGGATTTGGAGCACTCGGAGACCCCTCCATCAGCGACGACGGAAGTATGGTGGCCTTCTGGGGAATCCTGACTTCCTCAGGAGCCAGGACGATCAGCGATCAACAACCTGGCTATGCCCCACTCAACCCAGGCCCGGGCATTTTCATCGCCCACCGCTCGAACTTCCGACAGATTATCGTCCGAGTAACAGGTGAACTGGGAAACGATCACCTCGACCCAGGGGAGTCCTATAGCGATGAAAATCGCAACGGCATCTTCGACGAACCAGATCTCGAACTTGGTTCGATCACCTCCATTCCGGAAACCCGCGTTGCCATTACTCGGGACCGGGCATGCTATCTCGCATTTCGATCCGGCACGCAAGGAATCTAGGTCTCAAGGCTTCAGGCCGACATTGCAACTAGCTCTTCGCCGGACGTATCGCGGTTCATCATCCAGCCCACTGGACCAAACGAGATCATCAGCATTGGACACACAGTCCCGGCATCAAGCACGGACCCCAGCCTTCCTACAGGAACACCCTTCGGGCCCGTGGCGGCATTCGGTTTCACGGATTCCATGAACTCACGAGGAGACATCGCGATGTGGGCGCGCACCGCCTCAGGAGAACAGGCCATCCTGAGGCGGCTGGCACTCGATGGCCCGCCCGCCACTCTCACATACGTCCAAGCGCAGGACCCAAAGGCTCTCTTGCTCCCAGGTCATCAGGGTACGGCTCAATTCCAACTGTCGCATCTCGGGTCGTCGCCGCTGAATACTCCCATGGAATACTCACTATACATTGGTGGCGAAGATGGGTTCAACGCCAGCCCTGCCTTGCCGTTGCTTGCCAAGGGAGTCATCCCGGTAACTCTCGAACCGCAGAGATCTCAATGGGTTTCCATTCCGTTCGAACTGAAGACCGGAATAGCTCCACCGCTGGATCGATCCGGTTATCGCAGACTGATTCTGCATATAAAAAACCGTTCCCAATTTGATGACACCAACCTCCCACAGGGGGGACCTGGTCACGGCAAAATTTCTGATGGGCTTCAATGTCATCAGCGTCGTGACACACGGCTTCTTCCCGACCCTATCCAAGGATCCATCTCCTGATGCCTGGGCCAACTTCAGGAAGAACTACTATGTGATGGCCGATATGTTCGCGAACAAGCCCAAGGCGGGAACCTTCCTGGAAGGGCGAGTCAGGACCTTTGTCTCCGAATGGGAGTCCAGCGATTTTTTTGTGCCGGCCTTCGGCCTTCTCTTCGCCGGAAAAATTGCCCACGCCGCCGCGATTGGAGCGACCGAGCTTCGTGACTACGAAACAGCGAACAATTACATGTTCCGATACGTCGCCTTGAAAAACCTCGCCTCTCTCACAGCTCGTGGAAGCAAGGCGCTCGCTCAAACTGCGGCTGCTACCTTTGTCGAGTCCCTGACCGGAGGCGGTTACCTCCACCCGGATCCCAAGATTAGCAATAACTACGATATCCTTCTGTTGCTCGGCCACAGCCGCGGAGCTGCGGTAAACGCAAGGATCACCTCGCTGCTTGCACGGAAGGGCTACCTGCCGACGCAGTACACCGCGTTGGACGGATTCTCCACGGATTGGCCCGACGACGGAGGTCTCTTGGGAGATCTGGATCTCGCGAAGGATGCGAAAGCAAAGCGCCTCACCAACTATCGCGTGCAACGAGGTGTCGAAGGCGTTGTTGCCCGTGACGTAGATCCAATAAGCGACCCGCTGCGGGAGGTGCTTTTCGATGGGCTCGTAGCTGCCATCGAAGAGAACCTCATCCTCAGCACCGAGACCCGCCGCGCGATGTTGACATTTGACATCCGCGCACCGATTCGCAATACCTTCGCCGACGAGAATCCCACTTTCCCAGGCGACGGTAAGCGGTCTGATCATCTGAATATTACTGAGGACTTCATGAAGTCCCATCTCTTTTGGGACAATTATATCGGCGAACATCACGAGGACCTTAATCCACCCAACACGAAGTCCGTCGGACTCAATGCAGTGGGAGGGGCAGACTCTGTCTTACCTCCATCTTCAATGGAATCCCCGGACCTCCTGCTTCAGTTCAGGGATCCAAATTTTTCGGAAGCCGGAGAGTTGCTGCGGACTGTAACCCCGCTCATGGGTGTTGCCTCAGGTGAACCCATTGTCGATGCATGGATCCGCCGTGCAGGATCCCCAATGGAAATGCTGTCCTTCGTCTGGAGGACATCTGGGGTTGCGGAACTGACCGATACAGAAGGCAATCCTGGAGCACGGCTTTCCTCCCGCGATGTAATTTCGGAGATATCACAGACAGTGAACCTGGGGCGTGGCGAACGCCGGGTCACCGGGACTCTCAAAGCTGCGTCGCTCAACGCAAGTACCCGGCTTGACGTTGTCTGGCGCGGATCCCCCATATTTCGCCTGGTGGTCGATTCGGCCTCCGCCACAACCCGCTTTAACGTCCCACTCGAAACCGCAACCGGTGTAGGTGAATTAGGGTTTCGCCTTGTCGGGGGCGGAGAGAATCAGTCTGCGGTCGTCATCGACGATCTCGCCATCCTCCTGCCGAAGATTGCGGTGTCGGACATCCAAATCAATAATGCTGGAGAGCTTCTGCTGAAGCTTGACGCTGAAGTCGGAGGGGACTTTGACATGGAACATTCCACGGACCTGATCAACTGGTCGTATTCCACGAGCATTACGATCGCGAATGGTACAACTGATTATCGAGTGGAAGGCGTGCGGGAATCCCACCAGGCAATCTTTTATAGGCTCAGGCGAATTGAGTAAGTTCTTGAGGCTCTTTCAAAACTCGGATTTGTTGAGAGATTTCAATTGATCATGTGAAGTGGCACGAGTCGCGCTGATTTTTGGACATGCTCGACCTGACGACGATCTTCCACAATTTGCAACGCCATCTTTTCCCCATGCTC
>SXMN01000282.1 GCA_005777315.1 Verrucomicrobiales bacterium | reverse complement strand
GTCCATCCGCACGGACAATTGCCGATACTTTCTCCTGACCTGGGCGATGATGATCTTGAGCCGGATCCTTCGAGCTTATCTCTCGATCCGTTTCAAAAGCCAGCCTATTTGCTCAAGTTATTATTTCGCTCGCCCTTAGCTTTGTCCACGCTGAATTATTCACAATCGTCCTGGCACCTGAAAGCTCATGCAGAAGGTCATTCGGGCTCCGAAGAGACTCCATCATTTCGCGTCGGTTGTCCCGGCCTGCTGCAGCAACGTTTCCACTTCCTGGTTCTGGGGATGTCCCGCCGCAAGGGCTTTCTGATAATGCCATCGGGCAAGCGCAAGAAATGGGGGCTTCTGAGTTGCATAGACCACAGCAAGGTTATGGTGAGCACTGCCATAACCGGGGGAAATCTGGACGGCTTTGCGGAGCGCCGCCTCGGCGGCAACCCGCTGGCCTCTCTGACTCAGCGTGATTCCAAGATAATTCTGCGCCTCGGCATTCTGCGGGTCAGCCTGCGCGGCCTGGCTCAATGCGGCAAAAGCATCATCATACTTTGCCTGGCGAAAGCGAAGAATTCCCATCAACGTCATCGCATGTGAATCGTTTGGATCGGCGGCAAGCGCTCTCTTGACGGTGACATCAGCCTCTTCCCATTTGCGCTGCTCAATTTGTGTGGCGGCCATGTTGGAGAGGGTTGTTGAGCTCCGGTCGTCGAGCTTGAGAGCTTCCTGATACTTCTGTTCCGCCGCCGGGTAATTTCGCGTTGCGAAGGCGCGCTCCGCTTCCGCCAGCAACGGCGCCGCTCCAGCCGGGACATTCCGCTCCTGGGATGCCGAGGATTTCACAGCCTGTTGCTTCAACGGGCGCGCTTCCGGCTGGCGAAAGAGAGCCAGTTCCTCCTGGGTGTAAGGAATCTTCTGTGCCTCAAGGGCGGCCAGTCGCGCGCGAAGGGTGGCCAGTTCCCTGGCGGTCGGTTCAGCCGTCGTCGTCATTCTTTTTCTGCCACTCCCCTCGGATTTCTTGAGGCGATCCGCAAGCTCGTCCCGTTCACGCTCCAAACGCCGGGCGCGTTCGTTCGCTTTGACATCGGACGACTTGAGCTCCGAAGTGGCTTGAGCCAGCTGCTTTTGCAATAGTGAGCGGGCCTTGTCAGAATCTCCGCTTTCCTGCTGAAGCTTGGCGATGGTTCGAGCGCTTGCCTGAGCGGCATCACGGGCATCCTTGAGTTCCGCTTGAAGCTTCTCCGTCCGCCGATCTGAATCCTTGCTCTCCCTGGCTTGCGGGCGTGCTGCGAGCTGTTTCTTGAGAGATTCATTCTCGGTTCGGAGGCTCGCCACATCGCTTCCAACCGAGCGCTCCAGTTGCGCCACTCTGCCTGTCAGAATTTCCTTCTCACGCGCAAGCGCGGCGGCAACCTCCTGTTGCTGGATGAGTTTCCGATTTGCATCCGCCAGACTGCTTTTCAAAGATTCGACTGCGGCAGTGTCCTGGGTCGTTGATTTCTGAGTTCGTTCCTTGTCCAGGGCAAGTCGTAGTAGTTCGCGCTCCTTTTCTGTCGTTCTCAAGCGCTCCTCCACTCGCGCCAATTCACGGGGATCCACTCCGGCTGGCTGGGCGGTCAGTGCTTCTTTGAGTTTTGCCTCAAGAATTGCCTTTTCACCTTCCAGCCGGCGGAAAGCATCCTTCAGCGCAGCGATCTGGCTGTCACGCTCATCCACCACCGGAGCAACCACTGCCGGCGTGGGCTTTGGTAAATCGGTTTGAACAGCTCTGCCAATCTCCGGGATCGGGGTACCTCCCAACTTCTCGGTCAAATAGCGGAGACGAAATCTGACCACGGCGGGATTCCATGCGGGACTCTCGGACTGGAGTTTCTTGAGCGCGGTCGCAGCTTCCAGGTATTTCGTTTTCGCCAGTGGGGATTGACCTGAAACACTGAGGCGGTCGCCCTCCTGAATCACACCGTAAATCTTCACGTACAAATCATCTGTGCCATCAGCGAAGACGGAAGGCACAAGTATTCCGCAGGCAACCATGACAAGAAAGACAAGCTTCATAGATTTTATTTCGTTGGATAAGTAGGGACGTTGGCCTCGAAAAATCAAAGGACAATTTCACGGCGGAATTTCCAAGCGCTGCAAATTGACACGTTCCGATTGGATATGCTAGCTTCCGCGCCACAATCCGTCCCGGAGTGAAATGAATGCCTTTTTGGACCAGCAAGTATTGGTTCTAAACCGCCTGTGGCAGGCAGTGAATGTTTGCACAGCCCGGCGTGCGTTGACCCTCTTGTTCCAGGGCCAGGCTCAAGTCGTCTTCGGAGATAACGATGGATCCTTTCGGACGTTCAGCTTCGGCGAGTGGCATGACTTTTCCCAACAGGAACCCAGTGCTGAAAGCGTTCGTACGGTGTCGTTCAAGATCCGGGTCCCACGTGTGATCATGCTTTTGATTTTCGACCGCCTGCCAAAGAAGGAAGTCAAATTCACCCGCTTGAACATTTTCGACCGCGACAAGAACCTCTGCCAGTACTGTGGCCACACTTTCGACCGAAAGGATCTGAATCTCGACCACGTGATTCCCCGCGATCGAGGGGGCCCCACCACGTGGGAAAACATCGTGTGCTCATGCATTCCTTGTAACACGCGGAAAGCGAATCGCACCCCTCAGGAAGCCGGGATGCATCTGGTCAAGAAGCCCAAGCGACCCAAATGGCGCCCGTTCGTCCAGGTCAATGTTGGATTGCACTATCACGATAGCTGGAAGCATTTCCTGGATATCGCCTATTGGAACGTTGAACTCGGGGAAGAGTCGTAGATTCGGGCCGTCCTCAGCTACACATTTCTTGATCCTTCAGTGGACGACTCACTGAAGAATTAAGGAGGACCAAGGAGGACTTCTGACAAGGGTGGAGCTATCCGTCGCTCTCCTCCTTGCATGCGCTCAAATCATCAAAGTCCGCGGTAACTGGATCCCATCGATAGCATTCGAGCAATCTGATCATTCGAAAACGTGTTCATGCAGTTGTCATCCGTGTAATCCATGAAGTTCAGGATCGGATCCAGGCCGGCGCTCGAACAAGTATCACGACCCGTTGGGCACCCAAACGCCGCCGAAGCCTCCGCAGGAGTATCGCTCACATAATCACCGTTCCCGTTGCACCCGCCTTGAAACGTGTGGTAGAGCCCCAGCCAATGTCCGACTTCGTGAGTCGCGGTATCACCTTTGTTGTACGGTGCTGCCGTGCCGCCGGGCAATGATGAGTAAAGGACGACCACTCCATCCTGTCTGGCTTGCGAGGTGTAATTCCATGGGAAGGTCGCCCATCCCAGGTAGCCCTGACTGGGGCTTGTTGTATAGATATTGAGTGCATTGGCGCCGCCCTTCCTCAATGTCTGTTTCATCTTTCGTTCGTTCCCGGAGCCGGGGCCGGCAGTGAACCAGGCGTTATTGACCGTGGTATCAAGCCCCTTAAGCAGGAACGAGTATCCAGTGCCGGAGAAAGCCGCTGCCAGGATGCCGATCTGGTCGTCAATCTGTGACTGTGTGACCACCCCTGAGCCGCTGGTATTCTTGATCACGTGCACATACACATCAACAGTCTTGGTTCCAGCCGCAAGCACCTGGGCCAATTCCTGATCCGATACCTGATCTGGTTTGCCTCTGTTCAATAAACTCTTCAAAGCACGCTTGTACTCGTTATGCACGGCTTCGACAGCTTGCGCTTCGCCGTCATCCACCTCGCGGGTCGTGCAGCGCGCGCCGGCATTCACGAACACTCCTTGATCCGGCCACGCGACTCCGTTCAGAACGAACGGTGCAGCCCCGTGCGAATGCTCACCTGCTGCTGCGACCCCGACAGATGATTGAGCAAGCGACTGGCAGCACGTGGCCAACAAAAAACCTGTCAAGCCTGCTTGAGTGAGAAATCTCTGATAGTGCGTCTTGGTTGAGTTCACGGATTGCACTCTACATGACTCCCGGCTTCCTACAACCCCATCTTTTATGCTCCTTGTTAGACCTCCGTCGCTACACCTGCGGTAGATTCATCAAGAAGCGCCATGTCCTGGACATCCCGGCTTCACCGACGAACGGCAGTCTTCCGGCATGTCCTTATCCAGACCATTCATCAAGCCGACAATGACCCTCCCGAAGAACGGTGAGCTTGCCGCTGGTTCATCCAAGCTCTCAGCAACAGTGCGAGAACCACGATACCAAGAGCCCACCAGTGCGCCTGGCGGAACATCAGATCCACAAAATCGACGTGCCATTGTGAGAGGAACCAGTCCTTCGCGATTTGAGTATTGGCTTCCGTCGCACTGGCGACAATGCCCACCGCGTAGTCATGGGCCACGGCGGCGAAGCCTGCCGCACTCTTCACTCCCGCAGCCGCGCAGCCGACGGCCCACCAGCCGAAAGCGAGGCTGCCGAGGGCAAACACGCCGAAGGCGACGCCCCAAAACACGCTTAAACTCAACACCCCCACGGTGACGGCACCGACGGCAACCGGAGCGACCGCGACTCCACCACACGCGACGAACGGGCTCACTGCAATGTCGCCTACTGCGATCCAACCGCTGACCGTGCGCGGTCGATACCAATCCGAACTGTTGCCACCCCAGGCTGCGGCGAACAGTGGCAGACCGAGGATCCGACTCTTGGTCTCAAAGTATTTTGGGAGGCGCAACTTTTTGCCTTGAGCAGCCAGCAGTTTGGCATAGGCCTCGTCTGTGGTGTTGGTCACGATTCGAATGCGTCTTACTTCACGATCCATCTGGTGGCACATCCACATGATCCCGCCCACCAAAACCGCCGTCCAGACACTGACCGCGAACACCAGCCACGCCGCGGAAGCAGTGTAGAGCTTGCCAGCCTGACTTAAGACCGCGACCAGCCCGATGATCATGACGAAGCAGAAGACGATGATCCTGTATCTCGCGTAGCGGAGGATGCAGTCGCGCTCCTGTTTGGAACGCGCAGTCGAGGCCGCCGCTGTCGTTCCCATATACGCGCAAGCGAGGCCGATGAGCGGCCCAACCAAGGCACCCAGGCCAAGCTTGGCAAGCAGCCCTTTTCCAGCGCTGCCCGCACCGACACCAGTGGCTGCTCCCGCTGCGAGTGCCGCGCTGGCGGTTGAAGTGGACATCAGTGGCAACGCCACCAGCACGCCGACTGTGAATGCCGCGCCAGGTCGGGTTCGTGTGAGTGTGGATTCCACGACGGTCGCAAGTTCCTCGCGCAACATGGAGCGTCCTCGGGAGAGTCGTTGCTTCACTGCTTCCTCGGAGAGCCCCAATGAACTTGCCACCTCGGCGATCGATTGGCCTTGCCTATAGAAAAGCACCATTGGCTCGCGGTATGTTTCCGACAACCCGGCGAGTGAACGCCAGAGCAACTTCGCCTCATCATCGGAAACCGCTTGTGCCGAGGGATCGGCGTCGAGCGCCGGGGATTCCGCCACCATGTCCAGGGATTCAGCAGGACCCCCGCGTCGATGCTCGCGACGAGCCGCGTTCGCGGCCAGGTTTCGGACGATGCCGCAAAGCCAGGCGCGAAGTCTGGCGGGTTCACGCAACTCACCCAGCTTCTGCCAGGCCGTGATGAATGTGTCCTGGGCAAGATCTTCGGAACGCGACAAATTGCCGCACGCGCTGTAGGCGAGTGAGCAGACCAGCGTTTGGTAACGCTCAACAATCCGTCCAAACGCTTCGCGATCGCCACTGCGGGATTGTTGCCAAAGTTGTTCGTCAGATATCACGGTTTCAGAAGCTGGATGTATAGTCATCACGCATCTGTGGCCGCGAAAGTCAAAAAGGTGACAGGAAATGATGTGCAAGCCAGGCAGTGTTGTGGAGAACACAGCAGGCCGGCCCAGTTTTCCGAAGAGGCTTGGCGATTCATGGCGGCACTGCTTAAGCACCGGTCGTTGAGCACCTCACAACGTCATGGAATGAACCGCACTTTCAAACCCATCGGTCTGGCCGCATGAATACTCCCGCGCAGATCAACAAGTTGTTATCTCTTCCTCCGGGATCAGGGCCTATCTCTCAAGCGTCACATCCCCTCCGATGATCCGTTCCAGGCGTCCGTGCTCCGTGCGGAGAATCAGCGCGCCATCACTGTCCAGTGATTCCGCGCGCCCGCGGATCACGCGCTCGCCCATGCGGATGTTGACGTTCTTGCCGATCGTGGCGCAAAGCTCTTCCCACTCATCGGCGATGGTTTCAAATCGCCCCGCGCGAAGTCGCGAGTAGTCGTGATCCAGCTCCTCCAGAATGGCGGCAGCAAGTTCGCCACGATGCCATGACTTGCCAGATTCCAGCTTGAGCGAAGTCCCAACTTTGCGAAGTTCAGCCGGGAAATCAGACTCCCTCATATTCACATCCAGCCCGATCCCCAGGACTATGAAGCGCACGCGATCGACTTCAGCGCTCAGCTCCATCAAGCTGCCCGCCACTTTCCGCCCGTTTACAAGCAGGTCATTGGGCCACTTTATTTCGACAGCCACACCCGTATGCTTGCGCAAGGCGCGCGCCAGCCCGGTCGCCGCAAGAATGGTCACTTGCGTCGCTTCGTCGGAACGCAGGTCAGGCCGGAGCAACACTGAAAACCAAAGTCCCTTCTTTCCAGGAGACAACCATTTTCTTCCCAGCCTCCCCCGGCCCTTGGTTTGCGTTTCGGCAAACACGGCTACTCCCTCCTTCACTCCATCGCGCGCCAGCTTCTCCACAATGTCATTCGTGGACGTCGTCTCTTGAAAGACACGAATATCCCGGCCGATCACGCGAGTCTTTCCCAGACGGGATAGGATATCATCGGCCAGCAGGACGTCCGGCACATGGAGCAAACGGTATCCTTCGTGCGGACTTGCCTCGATCTCGTAACCAAGAGAGCGGAGTTCCTCGATGTTGGCCCACACTGCCGCGCGCGTTACGCCGAGTTGTGTCGCGAGTTCGCCTCCCGAGACGGAGCCGCGGTCGGCAAGGCGGAGCGCTTTTAGAATTTCGGCGGTCGCAGTCATGAGATCAGTGCAGTGTCAAAATCCAGCGCGATGTCCACCGCGCGAGCAGAGTGCGTCAGGGCGCCAACGGAAATGAAATCCACGCCCGTCTCCGCAATTGCCCGGACCGTCGAAAGGTTCACTGCTCCACTCGCCTCCAGTCTGCAGCGCCCCCGGTTCAATGAAACAGCGGCGCGCAATTGCTCAAGGTTCATGTTGTCCAAAAGCACAATGTCGGCCCGGGCTTCCAGGGCTTGCTCGACCTGATCCAAGGTGTCCGCCTCGACCTCCACTTTCAGGGATGGGTATTGTTTGCGTGCTCGCCGGACTGCCCCTATCACTGGATTTGGTTTCTCGTCATGAAGCGCGGCGAGGTGATTGTCCTTGATCAACACCATGTCGAACAGGCCTTCACGATGGTTTTGGCCACCCCCCGCAGCCACGGCATATTTTTCAAAGCGCCGCCAGCCCGGAGTGGTCTTGCGCGTATCAAGGATCCTCGCGTTGGTGTCCCTGATGGCTTCGACAAACTGCGCCGTAAGTGTGGCAACGCCGGAAAGGCGTTGAACAAAATTCAAGGCGACACGTTCAGCGGTCAAAATCGCACGCGCCTGGCCGGTCAAGGAAAGGAGTTGTCCGCCCTGGGCTAATTTCTCACCATCACGTGCCATCCGTCGCACTTCAAGGTCAGTGGACATTTCTCGAAACGCGGCTTCTGCAAATGCCAGACCGCATGCCACCAAAGGTTCTCTGGCGACCATTCGTGCGCGCGCTGTGGCTGTCTCCGGCACCGTCGCGAGAGTTGTGGCATCGCCCGATCCCACATCCTCGTCCAGCGCGCGGCGGACAGCGTCGCGAATCTCTTCAGTGCCCAATACGATCACGTGGACGAAGATGGATGAAGCCAAAGGCTGGATGAAGGAAAAACTGACTAAATACGGCCGATGTGACAGCCTCTTTTCATGATGACCAACAACAGCCTCCGATATGGCCTGATTTCACTGCTCGCAGTCCTTGTATTGCCGCTCTGTCATCTGACTGCCGCCGATCGCCCGATCACCCGGCAATCAAAATGGGAACCGGACATCGCTGCATTTGAAGCTGCCGATCGCACCAACCCGCCGCCAAAGAAGGCGATTCTGTTCATTGGAAGTTCAAGCATCCGGCTTTGGAAGAGCCTCGCCCAGGACTTCCCCAGGCACAACGTCCTCAACCGCGGCTTCGGCGGGTCCGAGATTGCCGACTCTGTGCAATTTGCCGAACGCATCGTGATTCCGTACCAGCCCCGGCTGATTGTCCTGTATGCGGGCGGCAATGACATCAATGGGGGCAAGAGTTCCGAGCAAGTCTTCGCGGATTTCAAAACCTTCGTCGCAAAAGTTCACGAGAAATTGCCACGCACACGCATCGCCTATATTTCCATCGCCCCGAATCCAGCGCGGTGGGCGCAGGTCGAACGGGTGCGCGCCACGAACAAATTGATCGCGGATTACGTGAAGAAGAATCCCCGTCGGCTCGACTTTATTGATGTGTTTCCCCACATGCTGGGAGCGGATGGTCTGCCGAAGCCTGACATTTTTGTCGAGGATCGGCTCCACATGAACGCGAATGGTTACAAGCTGTGGACCGCGCTTGTTCAGAAGCATCTCGGAGCCGCTGACAAGCCAGTGCGGAAGCAAGGGCGTTGAAGGTGGCACGCGTTGCGCTGCGATGAGTAGCGCCGGGTTCCGTGGCACAACGGTGCTGCCAACGCTCCTGACCCATCGGGCACCGCCCGCTGAACGGGGGGCGGAGTTGTCGCAACGCGACAACCGCTACCAACAACTTCGAGATGCACCGTGAAGGAATTGGGCGCTAAAATTTTTGTGGAAGCCGTTCAGTCCTCGTGCATCTTACTCGCATGGCCAATATCATCCTGCATCCTGACTGGTACATTCCGGAAGGTCTTGTCACTCCGGAATCCACGTTTCTCAACCGTCGCCGATTCCTGGCGAGCATGGGAATGGCGGGCGCCGGCCTGATGTCCACCACTGGAATCGGCTGTGCAAAAGACGAATCCACTTCCGCGACGAAGCCGACCGCCGGCGTCTCTGCCGCTGCGAAGTATCCGGCAAGGCGGAACCCTCTGTTCAACCCCAAGTTGGAGCTGACCAACGAAGAATCTGCGGCAAGCCTGAACAATTTCTACGAGTTTCTCCCGAACCGCGCTGCTGACATCCGCAAGCTCACGGGCAAATTCGTCACATCACCCTGGCCCGTCGAGATCAAGGGATTGGTGGACAAGCCGATGACGGTCGATGCCGCTGAACTGGTCTCCATGTTCGATCTTGAAGAGCGAGTGTATCGCTTCCGCTGCGTCGAGGCCTGGGCGATGATTGTGCCGTGGACCGGCTTTCCATTGAGCAAATTGATTGAGAAGGTATCGCCAAAGGCTGAAGCGAAGTTTGTTCGCTTCGAGACTTTCAACCGTCCCGATCAGGCGCCAGGGATGGCTCGAACTCTCAATAACTATCCGTGGCCGTATTTCGATGGCCTCCGCATGGATGAGGCGCTTCATCCGCTCACGATGGTCGTCACGGGCATCTATGGCAAACCGCTGCCCAAGCAGCACGGAGCACCCATCCGCATCATCGTGCCGTGGAAGTACGGCTACAAGAGCATCAAAT
>SXMN01000281.1 GCA_005777315.1 Verrucomicrobiales bacterium | reverse complement strand
GCTTGGTGATGGCGTTCAAAAACCTCAAGCCTTGCCCTTCCTGAAGTCGCTGAACCACCGAAATTCACCAGAAATCAGATGCTCGCCATGGCCATTCAACTCTCAACTGTTTTCTCCAATGACTTTGTCACAGCCGTGCTGTGGATGCACTGCGCGGCAAATTTCCCTTGAGTGGTCCGTTGCCGGTCGCGATAACTTCACATTCTATGAATGTGCTCGATGAATTTCGCTGGCGCGGCCTTTTAGCCGACTGCACGGACGCTGCGGAGCTGGATAAACTGTCCGGCAAACCGATCACGCTGTACGCCGGCTTCGATCCGACGGCCGACAGCTTGCACGTGGGCAATCTCGTGCCGCTCCTTGGACTGCGACGCTTCCAGCTCATGGGCCATCATCCGATCGCCGTGGCCGGCGGTGCGACAGGTTCCATCGGCGACCCAAGTGGCAAGAGCGCCGAGCGCCAGTTGCTCACGGGAGAAACGTTGTCCGCCAACATCGCCAGCGTGAAGCAGCAGCTTGCCCGCTTCCTCGATTTCAGCACGACCACGAATCCAGCCCGGCTGGTGGACAACGCCTCATGGACTTCGGGTGTCAGTTTCCTGGAATTCCTGCGCGACATCGGAAAGCACTTTTCGGTGAATCAGATGGTTGCCAAGGAGAGCGTCCGCGCCCGGATGGAGGATCGTGAAGTGGGAATCAGCTACACTGAATTCAGCTACATGCTGCTTCAGGCTTTCGACTTTTACGTGCTGCGCCGGGATCTGAATTGTGAACTCCAGATCGGTGGCAGTGATCAATGGGGAAACATCACCGCCGGAATCGATCTGTGTCGGAAGAAGCTTTCAGCGCCGGTTTACGGAATGACGATGCCGCTCATCACGAATGCGGATGGATCCAAGTTCGGCAAGACGGAGAAAGGAGCGGTGTGGTTGGATTCAAAAAGAACCAGCACCTATCGCTTTTACCAGTTCTGGATACGGACCGATGACCGCGATGTGATCCGCTACCTGAAATACTTCACGTTTTTGACCCGGGACCGCATCGCCGAGCTGGAACAGCTTCACGCAAGCAAACCCGAGGCGCGCGAAGCACACAAAGCGCTCGCCAAAGCCGTGACCGATCTCGTCCACGGGGAAAGCGCCACTGCCGAAGCCATGCGGGCGAGCGAAATACTTTTTGGCGGAGGGCTTGACGGGATTTCGGAATCGACTTTCGGGGAGATCGCCGGTGAAGCGCCCTCGAAAGACATCGAACGCACCAAGCTGGATGGCACCGGCATGCTCCTTGTCGATTTGATCGTCCACTCCGGCTTGTGCCCCAGCAAGGGCCAGGCTCGAAAAGACATCGAAGGTGGTGGCATTTACATTAACAATGTCCGCGAAAGTTCCGCCACGCGCGCGGTCTGTGCGAAGGATCTTCTCTTTGGCAATCACCTCCTGCTTCGCAAAGGGAAACGTAACTATGTCGTGGTGACCGCGAGATCCTGAGAGCCTGGATACGGGAGGTCGCTGGCAGATCAAATCGAGCCTGGCCGGCCAGGTAGCCTGAAGATGGGGCAAGAAAACTGCGGGAGCATTTGGACATCGAGGATTTCACCGCGTGCCAAAGACTGCGTGAGCTGTCAAAACTTTTGACCGCCCGGTGCCATGTGGTGGTGGTCGTGCGTCTTCCCGGTAAATCTTCCGTCCGTCATTCCCTTCGACGGTGATCCGGGCGATGAAACCGCCATTGCCAAGCCAGAGTCAGCGAATCGGGTGCTTGCGGTTGTCGCAAACCTTCGTGTATTGGTGACGGTGTGGGTTGGAATGAGAACCGACAGTGCTTGGGATGGCGTGGTGTTTCCATAAGCCAAACACCGTGGCAGACGCGGATGTCGGTCTCATTCGAGCGGTAAAGCAAGTGGTGGTAAGCGTCGCGCGAGTGGCGAAATGGCAGACGCGCCAGACTTAGGATCTGGTCCCGTAAGGGGTGGAGGTTCAAGTCCTCTCTCGCGCACCACCTTTCATTTAGCAATTGGATCCAGCGGTTCGTGTCCAAGACGATCCGGCCGAAACGTTTTCAAATGCTGGCAATGAGCCGATCCACTGTGCTTCCACATCCCCGTTCCATGAGAGCCGTCAGTCAACGCGTCAGTCAGGCAAGCGTCACCATCGATGGCGTGGTGCGCGCTTCGATAGGATCTGGTCTCGTTGTGCTGCTGGGAATCGAGGAAGCCGACACCACGGAGGACATCGAGTGGCTAAGCGG
The DNA here is from genome assembly GCA_005777315.1 of Verrucomicrobiales bacterium. Classification (GTDB taxonomy): domain Bacteria; phylum Verrucomicrobiota; class Verrucomicrobiia; order Limisphaerales; family F1-12-MAGs170; genus F1-120-MAGs170. The sequence goes on along the minus strand of SXMN01000281.1, from coordinate 13,388 downwards.
GAAGATCGTACGTCTGCGAATTTTCAGTGATGAGCAAGGCGTGATGAACCGTTCGGTGCTGGAACATGGCGGTGAGATTCTGGTCGTGAGCCAGTTCACGCTCCTTGCCAGCACGCGCAAAGGGAACCGCCCTTCCTACATCCGCGCGGCTCGACCCGAGACTGCCATCCCACTCTACGAATCATTTCTCCGCAGGATCACCGCCGAGCTCGGGAAGAGTGTTCAGACCGGCGAGTTCGGCGCTGACATGAAGATCTCACTTGTCAACGAGGGGCCTGTGACAATCCTTATGGATTCAAAGTCCCGGGAGTAAAATAGCGGAGCCTGGGCAGAATACCGGCGCTGCGCTCCCTCTCCAACGCGCCCACGGCAATCACGCGAATCGTAACGGTCGCCGGTTCGGAGGTGGCCTCGCCATCGCCGGCTGTATAGGTAAAAGTCGTCACGCCCGTAAATCCAGCAGGAGGAATGTAGTGGAAGCTCAGGTCGCTGATTTTTTCCAGGGAGCCGATTGCAGGCCATGTGACAATTCCGCAATCGAGCGGGTCGCTGTCGGCGTCGGACGCGGTCAGGTTGAAAGCCACGGGATTCCCGTACGAAGTCACCGTCCTGCCCTGGGCAACAGGCACGGTGTTGACCGCCGTGATGTTGATCTCGACGGTGATTGAAACGGAACTGGACGAGTCGTTGCTGGCCAGTATCAACAGGGTGTCACTGCCGCTGACGTTTGTCTTGGGAGTGTAAACCAGTTCCGGAGCGACGCCGCTGAGAGTGCCTCTGGCTGGAGGGGTGATGATGGTGTACGTCAGGGCTTCTCCCTCCAGGTCCAAAGCATCCAACAGGATGTTCACCGGCTGGTACCCGGACGTGGTCACGGTCTGGGTCGTTGCAGCCAGGGCGCCGTTGATTGGCATGATCTTGATGCTGACCGTGGCGATTTCGGAACTCTGAGTTCCGTCATTTGCGGTGAAGGTGAAGCTATCGCCGCCGGAATAACCAGTGGTGGGAACGTACGTAAGGTTGGGCGCGGTGCCGGTGAGGACACCGTGGGCTGGCGCGGTGACGATCGCGAAGGATATGGCATCATCGTCCGGATCGGAACCAGAGAGCGTGAGGCTTGCGAATTGGGCCTGGAGGGCGGTGACGTTCAGGCTGCCGGCCACGGGTGCCTTGTTGAGTCGATGAACGGTGATGCTGACAGTGGCGTCCGCGGAATTGAGCAAACCATCGCTGACCTTGCAGATGAAACTGTCTCTGCCGAAATAGCCCGCATCGGGAATGTAGGTGAGATCGGGAGCGGTGCCACCAAGGGTACCGTGGAGCGGGGCTCTGACGATGGAGTACGTAAGGTTGTCACCGTCGATGTCGGAGGCGTTCAGGGCGAAATAGGAGGTTTGTTCCTGGAAGGTGGAGATGTTGAGCGGGTTGGCGACGGGCGCATCGTTGACAGGCGTGATGGTGATGCTGACGGTCGCCGGAACTGAGGTGGATGAGGAATCACTGGCTGCGTAGGTAAAGGAGTCGGTGCCAGTAGCGTTAGCTGCCGGAGTGTAAACCAGATCCGGTGCCGTGCCGCTCAAGGAACCTTTTTCGGGTGCGGTGACGATGGAGTAAGCGAGGGCATCACCTTCGATGTCAGAGCTGCTGAGAGTGATGCCGACCGGTTGATCTTCGGTGGTGGTGATGGATTCGGCGCTTGCAAGGGGCGCGTCGTTGACCGGAGCGATGTTGATGGTGACGCTGGCTGGGGAAGAGCTGGCCTTGCCATCTCTGACATTGAATGTGAAGGAGTCGATGCCGGTTACGTTTGCAGCCGGGGTGTAAACGAGATTGGGCACGGTGCCGGTCAATTTGCCCTTGGTGGGTGAAGTGACCACGGCGAAAGTGAGAGCGTCGCCGTCGGAATCAGAGCCCGTGAGAGTCAGGCTCACAGCGACATCTTCCTCGGCGGAGAGGAGCAGTGAACCGGCGATGGGAGCCTGGTTTGTGCGTTGTACTGTGATGGAGACCGTGGTGGTGGCTGAGGTGGCCTTGCCGTCACTGACCTTGAATGTGAAGGAGTCGGTGCCGTGGTAACCGGCCGCAGGCGAGTAAGTGAGGTTGGGAGCCGAACCGCTCAAAAATCCATGGGTAGGAGTGGAAGCGATCGAGTAAGTCGGGGCATCTCCCTTCAAATCCACGCCGCTCAAGAAGATGTTCACCGGCTGAGCTTCCGATGTGGACACCGTCTGAACGCTGGAGGCCGATGTGTCAATGAATAGCGCTAGGTTCCCACTAGTAAGCGGGTAGGCGTGAAACCCTTCACCACTTTGGCTGGCGACTTTGTAGATCAAAGCGGATGTGGTTCCGCTCTGAAGTCCAACCCTTGGCCGGGCGAGAACCACGTAAGTTTCCAGGCCTTCACCGCCTTCATCTGTGGCTACGCTGGGAGGGTCAATTGGCAACACTTCCGGCGTGGGCAAAGGATCAGCCGGTGGTGGGTCAGCCGGTGGCGGATTGGACGCCTCTGGATCGGGTGTGGCAGGATCAGGATCAGGGACCAGGTAAGAAACTTGATTGGATGGGGCGCTTTCAATTCCGTTGATGGCATAGGCAGTGACGGAAAATACGCATGTGCTTCCTTCAAGGAGCCCGGTCACCGTGGTGGTAGTCATGGGGCCAACATCCGTCCTCGATAGGAGGTTCCCCGCGATGCTTCTCGTATAGATGAAGTAGCCCGTTGTGACTCCATCCGTGTTGGCGTCCCATTCCAGGGAAACTCTCTGGCCGGCGAAAGCGTTCAGGGGAAACAAGGTCGTTGCTAAAACGATCAGACATTGCAGCAGGAGCGGAAGTCGATTCCACCGATCTCGAGCAACGCGGGAAAGAGATGAGAAGCCTGCATAAACAGGATTCATTCCCCGGTTGGATCGAGATTCGTGCATTTCAATGATGTTGAATTCACCCAGCGTCGCGTCAGTACACACAACCGCCTTATCGACTGTTGGGCGTCCTGCCCCACAATCCCATTTCCTGGCTCTTCGAAACAGTTGTTCGCGGCTGCTCTGGCAAACGGTGTGCCAGACAAATCCCGGATTAACAATTTGACCGGCCTCGGCGAGTGCCTATCGTTGGAACAACACTCTTTTTGTCGCCATGAAAAACCTGCACTCTTTCATTTTCATCGTTCTGTGGTTTGTCGCCTTCGTTCAATGGATGAACGCTCAGGAGCCCTCGGTTTCCCCTCACCGAACCAGTTATCTTCCCAATGAACCGATCACGGTGACGTTCAAAGATGGCCCCGGCAACCTGCGCGACTGGGTGGGCCTCTACAACGAAGGCGCTCCTGGCGCAACGTTCCTGGTCTGGCAGTACCTCGACGGGAGCCAGACGGGGAAGGCGCCGTTGGTGGCGGGCTCGACCACGTTCTCCAAGGGGTTGCCCAAGCCGGGCGTGTACGAGCTTCGAATGTACGAAAATGACCTTTACGTGCTACTGGCGGAGAACGTGGTTGTCGTCACCAATACTCCCCGGCTGCTGCTGCCGAAGACCACCTTTGTGCCCGGAGATGCCATCTCGATCACGTTCACTAACGGCCCAGGCAATGCCAAGGATTGGGTGGGCTTGTTTGCCGCCGACGCGGCGAACAGCGCTCCGCTGGCCCGTTTTTACCTGGATGGAACCACTTCCGGAATATCGGTGAAGACCAGCGGAAGCGTCGCTTTCACCACTCCAGCCAGATCCGGTTCATACGAAGCCCGACTGTTCGGCGATGACACCACCGAACTGCTGGACAAAATTTCATTCGATGTCTCCCAACCTCGGCCAGTCGTTGTCGCGACCACGGATGGAAAGGATGTGACACTCTCATGGCAGTCGCCGGCGTGGGCATTGTCCATCGAGAAATATGTCATCCTGGCGCGGCGATCGGGAACCACTGCCTACGAACAAATCGCCGAAGTCGCTCCGAAGCCGGGGGAAAACAATTTCATCCATCGAGGCCTGTCGAGTGGCGATGAGCGTTGCTATGTTGTGCGTGCTCAAGGTGTCGCAGGCGAGGCCACCGGATTGTCGGAGGAAATTTGCATCGCCGCCGCCGTGGCCGACACCGGCAGCGTCCTCGCATTCGAGGCTCCGCTTTCCACACGAGGAAATGAAGCATGGCCCGGAGCGCTGGGGATGGATTTTGAGGTGGTGAACGCAATCAGCCTGACACACCTCGGAGTCTTTGATGATGGCAGCGATGGATTGAAGCGGACGTTAACAGCCCGGTTGTACGATCGGACCTCAAAGAAGGAAATCGGCGTGCTCGAATTCTCCTCCAGTTCACCAGGAGTGTTGATCGGTGGCCATCGCTACAAAACGTTGCCGGCGTCCGTGCCGCTGGCGACGGGGTTCAAGGGGGCGATCGTCGTCGAAGGTTATGGCACGGGGGAAGCCGCCGCCAACAAGGGCTTGGGAACCGTCCCGCTCACCACTCATGATGGGGATGGCGCGGTTCTGTTTGTCGGCAAGGGCCGTTACGGAAAAGCAGGCGTTTACCCGTCAAACACCGATGCCGGTCCCGCGAATCGGTATGCTGCCGGCTCCTTTCAGTTCCGCGTCACCTCGGTGACCGCGCCTGGGAAGCCCATCGTTCATTCGATTCCTGACAGCGGCTCGGTCACACTCTCGTGGACTGCGGTCACACAACCACTGGCGGCAGTGAGATACCGCATTTCCCGCGCAAGTGGACCGTCGGCGACGTTCGCGCAGATTGCGGAAATCACAGGAACCGAGTACCGCGACACCGGCCTGACAAACGGCGACGAAGCTTGTTATCGCGTTCGCGCGGTGGCTGAGACCGGGGTGGCCGGTCCGGATTCGGACACAACCTGCCAGATTCCGGATGTCATTGCGGCGGGTGTTGCCTACATCACCCCGGCTGAACTCGATGGCAACCAACCCTATGGCGGTTCCGTGGGAAATGACTTTGATGTTGTCCGTCCCATCCGCATCACGCGATTGGGCGCGTTTGACGATCAATCGGACGGGTTTCAGCGCCCGATCAGCGTCCGTTTGTATGATCGAACAACAGAGGTGGAGCTGGCGAAAGTGAGCTTCACACAAGCCGAGCCTGGTGAGTTGATTGCCGGAAGCCGCTTCAAGAAACTGCCTGCCCCGGTTATTGTCCCCCAGGGTTTTCAAGGTGCCATCGTCGCTTCGGGTTATGGGACCGGTGAACGCGTCGGGAACGAAGGCATACCAGGCACTGCCGATCTCAATCTCGAACTCTTCACGGGTGGATGTTTGAAATTCGTCGGTTCGAGCCGGTTTGGAGATGATCCGGATGCATTTCCTCAAATCATCGATGGCGGCCCCGCCAACCGATACGCGGCTGGGACGTTTTTCTTCGAACCTCACACACCAGACACGCCACCGCAGGGACTGCGCGTCGAATTCTTGAACGGCAAACTTGTCCTCACTTGGGCTGGCGTGGCGACCCTTGAGGGTGCGGATGCGGTCGTTGGCCCATGGCATACAGTCGGCGGCGCCTCTGGCATCGGCATCACTCCGAGTGCTGGAGCAAGATTTTATCGCTTGAGGCAGTGAGTCGAGGGCAACACCGACGAAGGCGGAACGACATGCTGCGATCTGCATCAAGGGAGAAGCAGCATTCGGGATTGCGAGTAGCACCATTCGCCGGATGGATATCAACAGCGCATGCACTTTGAAGTTCCATCAATCTTCGCAGTTCAGTTGAGCTGTTCCCAGGCGCGCTCCCGCCGTTGTCCCTGCGACCCGGTTGCTGCGCGACGCGGCCATGCCTTGGGAAAGTTCCGCTGGCTGCCGCTCCTGACACTGTGGGCCTGCCTTCTGCCGCTTCTCTCAAACGGCGAGACGCTCTGGCAGCTTGGACGGTTTGATGAATCTTCCGCCGAATTCAGCCCCATCAATGACCCGCAGACAGGCAGCCGGCGAATTGACTATGCAGATGCCAGCCAGGATCCTGTTTTTGTCATCGGAGTCAGTGATCCGGCGCGCCACTGGTTCTCGTATCAACCGGGTTCAGCGAACGGCGGCACGGGTTTTCGACGGCATCCTTTCACCATACAGTTCAATGTTCCTCGAACGCCTGCGGGCGAATTTCGGCTGGTGTTGGCATTGCTCGCTTACAGCACCCGCCTGCCATCGCTTCACGTCGAGATCAACGGGTACAAAGGAATCTTTCATCAAGAACCGAAGCTGGCGTATTCCGCAGGCGACAACGCAGTTTTCTTCCTTCCGCATTACGCAACGTCGCGAATTGAGGCGCTTCTTCCCGCGCGGTTTTTGAAGTCAGGCGTCAACACACTGATTCTCACAGCGGTCGATGAGCCTGAAGAGCGTGACGACGTACGCCCATCCGGTTATCCATGGCCCGGCAATTCCGGGATCGTCTATGACGCCATCTCACTGGAGAGCATTCCAACCGGAACGAAACTTCCGCCAGACCAGATTCGCATAATCCCCACGATCTTTTACCAGCGGAAGGCGGTGGAATTGACGGAACAGGTGGACGTGATCGTTCGTAAGGGTGCCGACTCTCTTCCTAAGTCGGTCACACTTGCCGTTGGCAACTGGGCCTCCAGCCAACCGCTCGCATGGAAAGGCGAGTTTGGAGAAGCACGAGCGACCTTTGCCGTGCCCGAGTTCGCGCCGGACACCGAAGTTCAAGTCCGCTTCGAAACAGACGGAGCGGCCGTAGAGTTCAAGACGAAAATCTCCCCTCAACGAAAATGGGAAATCATGGTCGTGCCGAACGAGCATCTCGACATCGGATATACAGACCACGATTGGAAGGTGGCGGAACTTCACGCCCAAACAGTGGACCACGCCATCCGCCTCGCCCGCGAGCATCCGGACTTTCAGTTCACTTTCGACGGCTTCTGGGTGATCGATGAGTTTCTTCGCGGTCGCAACGCCGCTCAAGAGGAGCAGTTCATTCAACTGGTTCGCGAGCGCCGCCTTCATGTGCCGGTCGTGCACGGCAGCACGTTCACGGGCTTCGCGTCGCTGGAAAATCTCATTCGCGGCCTTTACCCGAGCAAGGCTTTCGCGGTGAAACATGGGCTGCCGTTCGATTCCGCGCTCATCACCGATGTGCCTTCCTACTCGTGGTCCTTCGCATCGGTTCTGGGCGCATCCGGAGTCAAGTATCTTGCCGCCGCCAGCGACGCCTACCGCGGTCCGTTCCTTCTCTACAATCGATTCCATGAACGCTCACCCGAATGGTGGGAAGGTCCGGATGGTGGCCGGGTGCTGACCTGGTACTCCCGGCATTATCATCAAGTCGCCAGCCTGTTTGGAATGCCGCCGCAGCTTGCGCAAGGACGCGAATCCCTCCCGAGATTCCTTCAGGCTTACGATCACGCGGGCTATCGCCCAAACACCGTGATTCTTTACGGGACACAGGTGGAGAATGTGGAGTTGCATCCCGCGCAGGCCGCGTTTGTCGGGGAGTGGAACCGCGCCTTCGCCTATCCGAAGCTGCGCTATGCGGGCTTCTCCGAAGCGATGGAGCAAATCACCCGGCAGTCCGGCGACAATCCGGCGTCACACCGCGGCGACGGCGGGCCGTACTGGGAAGATGGCCTTGGCGCAAACGCCCGCATTACCGCTCTGGCGCGTCGCAACATGCAACGGGTGTTGTCGGCTGAAATCTTCTCCACGCTCAACGCGAGGATCAATCCACTGACGACACCAAACCGTGCTCGCCAGACTGATATATGGCGCAACCTCCTGATCACCGACGAACACTCGTGGCACGCCGACCAGAGCACACGCGACCCGGAGAGCGAACAAAGTCTCCGTCAAGGCGAAGCCAAGGATTTTCGTTCCATCCAGGCCAACCGACTCATCGACGAACATCTCGGCCAGGCGCTCGCGGGAATTGCCCATGCTTCCCCATTTCCAGCCGGCTCGCTGCTGCTGTTCAATGCGCTCTCATGGCCTCGTCGCAGTCTGGTTGAACTGGATCTCCCGAAAGGCCTGGGAATCTGGGATGATTCAACAAAAGCTTTCCTTCCAACAGAGCCGCTTCGAACGGGAAACCATTTCGAACGCGTGCGATTTCTTTCACCGGACATTCCCGCCGTGGGCTACCGGCAATTGAGCTTCAAGGCGGCGGCACTTCCACGGGAGGCAGCGGCGCCGCCAATGCTCCAAACGTCGCTGGAAAACGCGTTCTACCTTGTGGAGCTGGACGCCACCAGCGGCGCGGTCCGCCGGATTTTTGACAAGGAGCTGAATCGCGAACTGGTTGATGCGAGTAGTTCATTTCGCTTCAACCAGCACATCTACGTTTCCGGCGCGGACACGCTGCCCAACCGGCTGGTTCAATACAGCACGGTGTCACCGCTTCCCGATCTCAAGCTGAACGCCGCTTCAGGTGGCCGGATCAAGAGCGTCCGAAGAACCGGATTTGGCACCGTGGCGCTCCTCGAGAGCACCAACCTCAACACACCGATGATCCAAACCGAGATCATCCTTTTCGATGCCCTGAAACGCATCGAGATCATCAATCGAATCGAGAAGATCAAGACCTACGCCAAGGAAGGAGTTTATTTCGCATTTCCGTTCGCGCGCGACGAAGCGCGTTTCCGCTACGCCACGCAGAATGGCTACGTCGATCCCGCCCGCGACATGCTTCCCGGTGCCGGGTTGGAATGGTTCAACGTGCAGCAATGGCTGGCCGTGGAGGGAAACGGCTTTGTCGCGGGCATTATTCCCGTGGATGCACCGCTCGTGACGCTGGGCGACATCGCCCGTGGAACCTGGCCGCGCGAGTTCGGCAGACGGCCGGGCACGGTGTTCTCCTACGTGATGAACAACTACACGCCCGAAGGCTACCTGGCCGGACAGGGCGGCGAGTTCACTTTTCGCTACGTCATATCCAGCGCGCGTGAGTTTGATCCCGTCGCGCTGCACCGCCTGGGTACCGAGGCGCTGGTTCCCGTGGAGCGAAATGAAATCACACGCAACGAACGAGTGCTTCCCCCCGTCCGGTCGCCGTCGGAGTATCAACAATCGTTTGTCTGCGTGGACCAACCCAACGTGAGCCTGACCACTTTGAAGACTGCCGAGCGCGGCGAGGGAACAATCCTTCGGTTTGTGGAGGCTGCCGGGAATGCCGCAGATGTTGATGTCCGCTTTCCGGGCGGCTGGCAGATTCGCCGTGCAGCTATCTGCAATGCTGTTGAAGATGAACAGACCCCGATCAAGGCAGAAGGAAGCCAGTTCCGCTTTCCAATCAAACCATTTGGAATCGCAACGGTAAAAGTCGAGTTCACGAAGTGATGCGACTCTGACCAGCCGGATCGATTACTTGAAGCCCCGGTTCATTCTTCCCGATGCGGGACAATTCGGCGAACGCTTTCCCCGCCCCAGACCTTGAACTGGCGCTCCGCGCCAGCATCGGTATCATGCCGCCAATTCATCCATGATTCCTATGAGCTTCATTCGTGTGTTTTGCGCACTGCTGCTTTCGCCAGTGATCGTCTTCGCCGCCTCGCGCGAGCCCGTGCCCGAGAAGCTCGTCGTGCTCACGTTCGACGACTCCGTGGCGTCGCATCATTCGGTGGTGCGGCCAATTCTCAAGCGGCTTGGCTTCGGGGCGACCTTTTTCATCACGGAGGGATTTTCCTTTCGCACAAACAAACAGGATTACATGACGTGGGAGCAGATTGTGGAGCTGCACCGCGACGGTTTTGAAATCGGCAACCACACACGGGATCACCTCAGCGTAACTCGCGAGACGCTGGGTCGGCTGCGCGAACAGGTGGAAGCCATCAACGCCCGTTTCACAGAACACGGCATTCCGCGCCCTGTCAGCTTCGGGTATCCCGGCAATGCAATTATTCCGGAAGCCATCCCGATGCTGCGGGATCTGGGCTTCAAGTTCGCCCGTCGCGGTGGTGCTCCGGAACACGCCTACGAATGGGGTCGCGGCTTTGCTTACACACCTGGCGAGGATCATCCGTTGCTTATTCCTTCCGCCGGCGACGCCCGGCCTGACTGGACGCTCGAAGATTTCAAACGCGCCGCAGATCAGGCGTGGGATGGACGGATCGCCGTGCTGCAATTCCACGGAGTGCCGGATCGCGATCATCCATGGGTCCACTCCGACCCGAAGCGTTTCGAGGAATTCATGGGTTATCTGAGCACAAATCGCTTCAGGGTCGTCGCCCTCCGTGATCTTGCGCGTTATGTCGATCCCGAACGCGCACCGGTTGATCCGCAGGCCGTCATCGAGCGGAGGAGGAGGGAACGTAAAGAAGCCCTGGTCGAGTGCGAAGTTCGCGATGCGGCCACGAACGAGCGCCTGGCGGCCCGTGTCTATATTCGCGGCGAAGATGGTTCGTGGCATTTCCCAAAGTCCTCGTCTTTGAATGCGCCGGCTGTCCGCTACGAACGAAGGAATGCATCGAACACAAATTCCATTGAATTGCACACCACTGTTCCGGCGCAACCCGTCCGAGTTGAACTGGCGCCGGGCCGCTACACATTCACGGTTGAGCGCGGCAAGGAGTACTTTCCCGAGACACGCGAAGTCATCGTTGAGGCTGGGATGCCGAAGCTCGCGTTTACGATGCGCCGCTGGGTGAACATGGCCGGGATGGGATGGTATTCTGGCGACACGCACAACCACCGGAACCCTGCCGATCTGCCGAGCGCCATGCTTGCCGAGGATCTCAATGTCGCGCTGCCGATGATTGATTGGACGACGGTCTCCACCGTGTCGCCGACCGCCAGTCCAGTGGGAATGGCGGGTGCCTTCGACAACCAGCCTGTCAAACTCGACGCCACGCACGTCTGGTTCCCACGCAACACAGAATATGAAATTTTCAAGGTCGGCGCATCCAATCATACGCTGGGCGCGTTCCTCATCGTCAATCACCGCACGCGTTTCAGTCAGCCTGTATTTCCGCTCCGCCGCGTGGCGGATCAGGCGCGGGCAGAAGGAGCATTGATCGACCTGGAAAAGCACAACTGGCCCTGGTCGCTCGCCATTGTTCCTCTAATCAAACCAGACCTTTTCGAACTCGCGAACAACCATCACTGGCGCGTCGAATATGCCGTGAGGAACTGGGCCGAGCCCGCTCCAGCTTGGATGAGCATCGCTGGCACGGGTACGGATACCGAGCTGGGTTGGACCCACTACGGCTTCCAGACTTACTATGCGTTGCTCAATTGCGGCTTCCGCATTCGACCAACCGCCGGCACCGCGAACGGAGTCCATCCAGTGCCGCTGGGATTCGGCCGAGTGTACGTTCAGCTCGACGAACCATTTAGTTACGAGGCGTGGATGCGGGGTTTGTCGGCAGGACGCAGTTTCGTCACCACAGGGCCGATGATGTTCGGACAGGTGGATGGCCGGAAACCGGGGCACGCTTTCAGCCAATCTGATTCAACCGCCGCTCACTCGCTGGAGTGCCGAGTTCGGAGTGAGCAACCTCTTGAGAGCATCGAACTTATCATCAACGGCGTCGTGGCTGAACGCTTCACACCTGAGAATCGGCGCATTGGAGAAGGAGCCTTCGAGAGTGAAGTCACTTCTCGCTTCACTCCAAATGAAAGTTCCTGGCTGGCGTGGCGCTGCTTCGAGAAACGTCCGCAAGGGAGGTTCCGCTTTGCCCACACGGCGCCCTGGCATTTTGAGGTTGCCGGGCAACCGCTTCGTCCGCGACGCGTAGAGATCGACTGGCTCATTTCAAGCGTCGAAAAGGAGATCACCCGGAGCCGGGCGCTGATCCCAAGTGAAGGGTTGGAGGAATACACCGCCGCATTGGCAGCCTACCGGGACATAGCCCGGCGGGCTCGGTGAAGGCGGTGCTGGCTTTCTCGCGCGATGTATCAGTCATCGATTCATGCGATTTCAAAGCTTGTTTTGATCAGCCTCTCTTGACAAAACTTCCCTCGTCGGAAAGCGTCGTAGTAGCCATCGGTTTCGTCCCTTGCGAATATAGATTATGCCGAGAGTTATTGTCATAGGTTGTGGCGTTGCCGGGTATGCCGTCATTCGTGCCTTTGCGGAACAGGACGATGTGGAAATCATCGCGATGACGCATACACACGGCGAAATGGGCTGTGCTTCCCGCTACGTTTCAACTGTGGTGCACTGCCCTCATCCTGGAAGAAATGAGGCGGCATTCATCAAGTTTCTCCTGGAAGGCGGAACCAGGTGGAAGGGCGCCCTGATCATAGAGTCAGGCGACTACATGGCTGTTGCTTTGTCGAAACACAGACAGGAGCTTTCCAAGTATTACCGGCTGGTCACTCCAGAGTGGGAGATGTTGAGGCGCTACATTGAAAAGGATCAACTTTACGCACTGGCAGACGAATGTGGAGTTCCTTGCCCTCTCACATATTCCCTGACTTCACCCAGGGAAACCGAAGAGATTGCCGATCAGGTCCGTTACCCATGTATTTTGAAGCCTGTCAACAGTGTGGCCTTTGTCAGCCACTTTGGAAAAAAGAACATCAGCGTCGGAGATCAGCACGCTCTGATTTGCGAGTTCAAGAAATGCTTTGATGCCGGCCTGAACGTGGTGGTGCAGGAAGTCATTCCTGGCCCGGACAGCGCGCTGGAACGGCTGCAAACGTATGTCGATACCAATGGACGGTTGAGCGCGCGTTTCTTCAACAACAAACTCCGTCAAAACCCGCCCCAGTTTGGTGTGATGCGTGTTGGTTTCAGCACCGCTCGGAATCCCGAGGTGGAGGTGCTTGCGGAACGGCTGTTGAAGCACGGCCATTACCGCGGCTATGCATCCATTGAATTCAAGAGGGACGCTCGCGACGGGAAGCTCAAGCTGATGGAGGTGAATGTCCGCATGCCTCGAAACGGCATGCTTGCCATCGCCTCCGGGGTCAACTTCCCGTGGCACATCTATTCAGATCTTGTGAAGAACCAGCAGCTTTATTTGGAGGATTACACTTTTGGACTTTATTGGATAGAACTTCTGCCCGAGCTGTTGAACATGACTGCCAATCCCTACCGCGAAAAGCGCTATTCGTGGAATGAGTACATGGCCCCGTACAGAGCCAAAGACAAAGTATTCGCGGATTTTGACAGGAAGGACTGGAAGCCATTCCTTCGCCAGGTCTGGAATGGGCTGGGCAGGAAATCCTGACGTGGATCCAATCTCTGCGCCGCACTCCAGGTCTCCCGTTCACATTTTTTAACATGGAGCCATTCCGGGAAGAGTGGTATTGGGTGGCATTACAAATGAGTGATGTACTGAGGCGACCGTGGGATAGGCTACGAATGATGGCGAGCGCCACAGATGCAGATGCGAGGCGCGAACGCGGGAGGATGCCCGCAGCGGCCTCCGACCAAGCGAGCAACGAAGCAGATGCGTCTGTGCCGCCGTCAAGATTTGTAGCCT
>SXMN01000280.1 GCA_005777315.1 Verrucomicrobiales bacterium | reverse complement strand
TTCCGCCAAGCAATCCTCGGTCTTGGGTGGTTGGTTAGACCTTTCCATTCATTGTTTTCACGTTGAATTCCGAGCGGACCATCCGCCCAGACTCAGGGGACTTTCACCCCCGGACTCACACAGCTTCACGAAGCGCACCCTGATCTTGATCTTAAGAGATTCTTTCAAAGCTGTAGCAGCGAACGTCAGTTCGCTCTGACTTTCGGAATGTTTGAGCCGACTCACGTCGGCTGCTACTGAGTTTTGAAACAGCCTGTTGACCCTTCTCTCACTGCTTTTCGCTGAGAGATCATGATCAAGATCATGAACAAGATCAGAAGACCGCCAGATTTTTGAGGTCTTTGGCGGGTGAATGGCGCATGTGTAATGGAAGACCCGTAACAGGCTCTACGGACAAACCATGAAGACAAGTCCAGAGCGATTGATCGAACTCTTCGGCCAGGCCAGTCAGAAGGCTCCGGCAGAACGCGCCGCTTTCCTCGACGAAGTCTGCCGCGGCGAACCCGAGTTGCGCCAACAGCTCGAAACCCTCCTCTTGTCCCACGCCGAGGCGGGCGCGTTCCTTGAAGATGCCGCCGCCACCGAGATCGGCCCGCCCCGCGAGGATGCGCCACTTTTGGAGCAAGCCGGTTCAGTGATTGGCAGATACAAGCTCCTCCAGAAGATTGGAGAGGGAGGATGCGGTGTCGTTTACATGGCGGAACAGGAGCAACCGGTCCGCCGCCGCGTGGCCCTCAAAGTCATCAAGGCGGGCATGGACACGAAGTCCGTCGTCGCGCGCTTCGAGGCCGAGCGGCAGGCGCTGGCCATGATGGACCACGCGAATATCGCCAAGGTTCTCGATGGTGGGGCGACGGACACCGGCCGTCCCTACTTCGTCATGGAACTGGTGCGGGGGATCAAGATCACTGAGTACTGCGATGAAAACAATCTCTCCACCCGCGACCGGCTCGGCCTGTTCACCGAAGTTTGCCAGGCCATTCAACACGCGCATCAGAAGGGAATCATTCACCGCGACATCAAGCCTTCCAATGTCCTCGTCACTGTCAACGACGGAAGACCGGTGCCGAAGGTGATCGATTTCGGCATTGCCAAGGCGACCGAACAACGGCTCACGGACAAGACTCTCTTCACTGCGTTCGAGCAATTCATCGGCACCCCGGCCTACATGAGCCCCGAGCAGGCGGGCATGACGAGTCTGGACATCGACACCCGCAGCGACATCTACAGCCTCGGTGTCTTGCTCTATGAACTTCTGGCCGGCAGCACGCCGTTCGATGCGAAGGCGCTGATGGCCTCTAGATTCGAGGCCATGCGAAAAACGATCCGCGAGCAGGAGCCCGTACGTCCGAGCACCCGCTTCGCGACATTGCAAGGCGAGGAACTGACGAGCACGGCCAGACGCCGGTCAGCCGACACGTCAAAACTGCTGCATCAACTCAAGGGCGATCTCGATTGGATCGTGATGAAGTGCCTGGAGAAGGACCGCACACGGCGTTACGAAACGGCGAACGGACTTGCCGCCGATCTCAAACGGCACTTGAACAACGAACCGGTCCTCGCCCGGCCGCCGAGTGTGGCTTACAAACTCCAAAAGGCGTTTCGCCGGAATAAACTTGTCTTCGCGACAGGAACAGCCATCGCGGTGGCGTTGGTTCTGGGTGTCATCGGCACCAGCATCGGTTTGCTCCGCGCCGAGAAACAGCGCCAGATGGCCCAGCAAAAGCAGGCCGAAGCGGAAGATGAACGCAGCCGCGCCGAAACTGAACAGCAGCGCGCCGACGCTCAGGCGCGCAAGGCGACCGAGAGTCAGGAGCACTCGCGACGCCTGCTCTACGCCTCGGACATGAATCTCGCCCAGCAGTCGCTCAAGCTGAACAATCTCGGCAAGGCGCGCCGGTTGCTGGAGCGGCACCGGCCGCAGCCCGGCGAGGAAGACCTGCGCGGATGGGATTGGCGCTATCTCTGGCAGCTCACCCGCAGCAGCGCCCTCGTCACGCTCACGAACCGGCCAGTGCGCGGATTCTCCGTCAGCTTTTCCCCTGATGGTACCCGCCTGGCAGTGGGTTGGTATGACGGACGCGTGGACTTGTGGGATGTCCCGGGCCGGCGACGGATTCGGGCTTTGACGGATCGCGAGCACTCCCACCAGGGGCGGGTGGCTTTTTCTCCCGACCGCAACCTTCTGGCGGCCACCTCCGAAACCAACGTGGTCGCACTGTATGACCTCGACTCCGGCCAGGAATCGATCCTCTGGCGAGCGCCTGAGCAAGGCTCATGGGAGGTCCGTGACCTTTCATTTTCGGAGGATGGTTCAAGAGTGGTCATCTATGCCTCATCATCCCCCGAACTTGGCGACGCAGTATGGGTGGTGAATGTTTCCTCCGCCCGGATCGAAAGCCGACACCCGACCCTTTACAGCTATAACGAATTTTTTGGAGCCGCCCGGCTCTCCCCGGACAACCGGCGTCTGTATCTGGCTAATTCTGACACTTCGACCTACCCCTACGGCATCCAGTGCCTCGACCTCACCAACGGCCAAGAACTCTGGAAGACCAAACCGCTACGGGCCGAGGGGCTGACAGCTCTGGCTATCTCTCCCGACGGGCGGTTGCCTACTTCCGGCTCGGGATTCGAAGACTCGACCATCCGCGTCTGGGATGTCGCGACTGGCCAACTCGTTCACCAGCTCGAGGGACACACCGGCTTCGTTTGCAAGCTGGCGTTCACCAGGGACGGAAGACGGTTGATCTCCGCAGCGACTGATCAAACCATCCGCTTCTGGGATACGGGCACCTGGACCGAATCGAAGGTGCTGCGCGGCCACACTGACGAGGTTCATGCCGTCGCCATCTCGGAGACCGCCCACCTTGTCGCCAGCACGAGCAAGGATGGGGACCTTTTTTTTGTGGAATGAAGATGAAAACCTCGCCGTAGGTGGATACAGCCGTCTGCCGGAGAATCTCCGGCGAAATCAGGTCCTGCCGCTGGACCATTCAAGCGTGTTGTTGCTGCCTCCGGACAAACCACCCGAGTGGGTCGATCTCAAACGCGATGCCCTCCCAGTGTCGCTGCCGGAGCTCGGATCCTCCACCAATGTCCTGGGCTGGTTTGGCACCAACATTCTTTGCCATTGGAACGGAACTAACCAGATTCTCGTCCGCGAGTTGCGCGGTGCGGAGTTCATTCCACGCGGAGCCGTCACGCTGGATTCCGGCACGCGCCCGATTGGGTTCGCCTACAACGCCACGCGTCAGCTCCTGGCGTGGACCGAAGGGACTTCCTCGAACTCGGCTTACGTGGCGGGCCTCGCGGCACCCGGCCGTCGAATCGAGCTGAAGAGCGATGTTCCCGGTCTCATTCCCGTTGGCTTCAGTGACGATGGAAATTACCTGGCGGCTCTGACTGTGGGAAGGGATTCCCTGCGCGTCTGGAATATTGAAGCCGGGCAGAGTGCGGCGTCCATTGGTGGGTTCATCTATGCTGCAACCTTTGCCGCAGGCGGGCGAGTGCTGGTCGTGGTCATCGCACAGGGCAATGACCATGAGATCGGGTTCTACGATTTGGCCCACCCAGGCCAGGCTCCGCGACGGGTTCCAGGAAAACATTTTTCCCAGGCACTGGCGGTTTCGCCCAATGGTGAACTGGTGGCTTCGGGCACCGGGGGTGGTCAGGTGCGGTTCTTCGATCCCATCAAGGGCGAGTTGATCGAATCCGTAGACAGCCACCTGAATGCGATCACAGGCATCGCCTTCGCTGCGGATGGACGACGGTTGATTTCCACGTTTGGTGGGCGGGAATCGGTCAAACTCTGGGATGTCATTACACGGCAGGAACTTTTGACCTTGGCAGGCATCGGCTCATCTCTGATTTCGTCCGGCTGGAGTGCCGATGGGGACGTGATTCTCGCCGGCACGCCGTGGCAAGTCTGGCGCGCGCCGTCTTGGGAGGAAATCGCCGCTGCCGAGGCGAAGGACAAAGCGGAGGGCAAGCAGCCATGAGCTTTTCCCCGCAGCACCATCGCCCTTGTTGATCGGTTTCCTTTCCATGAACCTTCCGAGAAACAGGATTCCTTGGACTACGGGGACAGGTTCCCGCCTTGGCTGCACGCTTCAAAAGTCGTACACGGCTTGGCGACTCCACCGTGCAGCCAAAGCAGCGTCATGCCGCCGCAGTCCAAATGCCAGGGGTTTCGAACGCGGTTTATGGCTTCGATTCGCGTCCGATTTTTGGAGGTGTTCCCTCCCCACGAACCGTCCATCGGAGCGCGGACAGCTTTGTCCGCGCGAATTCAATCTTCCCGACTCACGGACATGGCTGTCCGCGCTCCTTCGCTCCGATGGTTCATGGTCCCGATGCGCGATTCTGAAATCGCGGAGGCTTTCCATGAACCGGAAGATGCCTCTCTTGATCTCCAACGGCTTAGGCATTTCAGGTTCATGGCCTCGATTCGCGTCCGTTCGTTGGAGGTTTTCCCTCCCCACGAACCGTTCGACGAGTCCTAATTCTTGGACTGCGGGGACATGTCCCCGCTTTGGCTGCACGCTACAAAAGTCGAATACTGCTTGGCACCTCCATGGTGCAGCCAAAGCGGCGTCATGCCGCCGCAGTCCAAAGGTCTGGTGATGTGTATATGGTTCATGGTCCCCATGCGCGTGCGAATGCACGTGGAAGCTCCCCATAAACCGGAACGCCGATTTCCAAATCGGCGTGAGATGAACAGCCCTCCGAATACGCCGATTTAGAAATCGGCGCTCCAAGGTTTGGGGTTCAAAGCGCGAAGCTCGCTTCGGCGAATTCTCACCTCAAACCGAAATTCAAGCTGTCACGCGGGTTATCAGTGGGTAACCAAAAGCGTTTGGTCTTGTCCGCCTTGTCGAACTCTTTCTTGTTCATCTTCGCGACGTGAAGGTCGCCCATGATCAAATGACCGCGGTTGTTGTGGCGCACAGCGAGTGACCGCGAAACCATCGAAGGACCGACCTGGCCGGAATAATCGTTCGTGGCCAGGTTGCCTTCCATATAGACCATCGACTTCGAAGGCTCGACAAACTTTGAAAGATCGGTGGCATGGCAGATGGCGCAATTCATGGCGTAGCTGTAATCGCGTTTATGCACCCGCGCCGCAAACCCCGAAGGAGGCTGGGACTTGGGCCGCCGACGCGAGGACATTTCAATCTTGTCGGTGGGACAAAGATAGACGCCCTTTGAATTCAACTGCGGATAAAGTTTACCCGTGGTGAGATCGCCTGTCTTCGTGTAGAGCCAATTCCGGAACGAAGGCAGGTTGCCGTTGTAATCGAGCGTGTAAGTGGTGGACGCGAGCGCGATTTGCCGGAGATTGTTCAGGCACACAGTGGCGCGTGCGGTTTCATGGGTACGACCAAGTGTCGGCAGCAACATCGAGGCGAGAATGGCGATGATGGCAATCACGACAAGTAGCTCGATGAGCGTGAACGCGAGGCACGACTTCATCCGGCTGGGACGTCGAAAAATGGAACACAATCCAATCATGTCTGCACGGGGTTGAGTTTTCCGCAGCCTATGATCTCGATTGTGCGCAGCAAGCTTCTTCTGGGGACTGCTGCTTCGACCTCGTGCATTCACAAGTTGGCGGTGGAGCGCGACTGTGCTGAAAGCCAGTCGCAGCAGTATCGATGGCTCGCCCTCACGTCAAACCATCTGCGGCTGGTGCTGCGCACACAACCGCGCTCCTGGCCGACAGCCAAATTCACCATGCTCGGCTACGCCATGGCCCGAAAGGTTCCCGCAGAAGCGATCTCCCCTTCGAGTTGTGCCCACCCGCCACGTGTAGGCGGAAGCGGTATGATGTTCCGGCTCCCACAACTCTGATCGATCACTTCCGCAATCCGACAAACACAGTCAGAAACGGTTGATCGATCCGTTCGCAATTCCAACTCGGGCCTCAGCGGCGGCTCGTACGGGGATGATATTCCCGTGAACTCCGGAATCGCGCCGGCTCGCGCCCGTCTATACAAGCCCTTCACATCCCGTTTTTCACAAACTTCCAGGGGACTGTTTATGAACACTTCGATGAAGCGTCCTCGCGGAAGCATCTTTCGGACGCGATCCCGATCCGCGCGGAATGGCGAAATGAACGCCGCGATGACGATGAATCCGGCTTGTGCAAACAGCCGGGCCACCTCCCCTGCCCGCCGGATGTTCTCCTGCCGATCTTTGGCGCCGAATCCTAGATCGCTGCACAATCCCGTGCGGAGCACGTCGCCATCGAGAACAAACACCGGGCGTCCGCAATGACGCAGATGCCCGGCCAGCGCATCCGCCAGAGTGGTTTTGCCCGCGCCACTGAGGCCGGTGAACCAGACGACCACTCCGGGGTTTGTCCCGGCGGTTGGAGCAGCCATGCAGGAAATCTCGCTTCGCCGGGCATTCCTGTCACTGCGTTCGGAACCATGGGCTGTTTGTCGCGCATGAGAACCAGGCGCCAAATGACGTCTTGGCATGCCACTCCGGGCACTCGCTTGGGGTTGTTCCATGGTTTTGTTCATTTGATCTGTTCTTTCAATTCTCCCGCTTCACTCAGGACGGCGGTCAAGGCTCCGGCAGCGGTCGGAAGAACCGGTGCCAGGCGCTGCACGCCATCGTTCAGTGCGGTCACAACGGTCACTGCCTCGGCACCGAGGAGCTTCCGGTACCACTTGAGGAATTCATGGCTGGCGGCCTTCTCCGATCCCTGAGGTACCTGGGCCTCCATCTTCCCTTTCCTGGCAGTCTCGCACAGGACCAGTGCAGCCATCGCGGATGGGTCGCCTGCCGAAGCGAGGCTTTTCCAGATGGCGCTGGCCCCTTTGGTGTCTCCGCTCAGGAGCAACGCCTCCGCCCTCTGACCCAGAATGCCGTTATGCTGCGGCACATGCTTCACCGCTTCACGAGTCCAATCACACGCAAATTCCAGGAATGCGGGATTGCTCAACGCCGCTTCTCCACCGCATATCCAGACATCCGCGTCGTCGGCCTTCTCGGAAACCATTTCGTTGAGTAATTTCAAAGCGTCCACAACATGGTCCTGCACAACGAAGAGACGCGCCATATCGAGGCGCACACGCCTGGCTCCAGGCTCATCCTTCAACGCCGCCTCATACGCCTTTTGCGCGGGCTCAAACTGCTTCAGGTTTTGCAGACAACGTCCGAGGCAGTGATTTGGTCCGGCCTTGCGAATATCCCCGTTGATGGGAGTCAGCGTGGGTTGATTCCGCTTCGCGATGCACTGCCGCATGTGCTCGGACGCGGACTCATGCTGCCTTGCTTCCATGAGTGCCAGTCCCAGGGAGAAATGAAGCGATGCGGTCAAGCCACCGGCCCGCGCCAGCGGTGATTGCAGGATGGCGATAACGTCGCTGGCGCGATGATTCGCCATCAGATGCGTGCTTAATTGAGTGAGCAACGCTTCGCGCAATTCAGGCGAAACGCCGGCTGCCGGCATTGCGGACAGGAGGTTGAACGCCACCTGATAATGTTCGATGCCTTTGGACACTTCCCCGCTTCGCACGAGTTCAAGGCCAAGATTCATCTGAAGATTCGGATCAGCCGGATTCTCGGAGACCGCGAGTTCCAGCAAACCGCGATTGCGCGCGATCTTGTCGCGGCTCAGGGTGACGTCGCTCTGGTACCCGTGATGCAAAAGGCGCGAGGTGCCGAGACGGTTATCGAGTCCCCACGTTTTTCGCAGTGACTCCACGCTCTCAAAGACATGTTCATGGACCCGTCCGGCGAAGTGAACGCCGGGCGCGTTGCGGAACAATCGGGGAACATAATTGCAGCCATCGGATTCGCGGCCACAGTCCACGATGGGAAGGCGGTAAGCCATGACTCCCTCATTCTGCGTCTCCTTGAGGATGGATTTCCTGCCTTCGTCCGAAAGTTCCTCATCCGCATCGAGCGAGAGCACCCAGTCGCCCCTCGCATGAGCAAGAGCAACATTGCGGGCGGCGCTAAAGTCATCGCACCAGGCAAAATCATGCACTTCCGCTCCGTGTTCGCGAGCAATCTCCACGGTTCGATCCGTGGAACCCGTGTCAACCACCACGATCTGATGGGCGATGTCGCGGATCGATTTCAAACAGTCCGCGAGGAACCGCTCTTCGTTGCGCACGATGAGGCACACGGAGAGTCTCGGCGTTTTGGTGGGCGGGAGCACCGTGCCGAGTTTTGAGAGTTCAACCTTGGCAACGCCTGCTTGAGTACTGAGCCCCTTGAGAAACTGCCGCGCTGGTTTCCAGTCTGGTGCCATCTTCTTCGCCCGTTCGGCGCAGGTTCGGGCCTGTCCCGCATCACCGGCGGCACGCGCCACTTCCGCCATCACCAAATAAGCCTCCGGATGAAACGGACGCTCCTTCACAGCTTCGATTCCGGCTTCCCAGGCAGCGTTCAACTCTCCTTTGCCGAGCAAGTCCCGGGCATTGGTGATCCCTCCCAGCCTTGCGACTTCGGGGAGTGTGCGCACCACAGCCGGAGTTGCGGAGCCGGTCTCGATGGAAGGATTGCTGCTCGAAGGTTGTGGCAGCGGCGACTTCAACTGGGAGGGAACCGCCAGCCGTACCGAGGTTGGATAACCCTTCTCGATCGGAGCATGCTTTGGCAGCCCCCACTTCATTTTGAATTTCTCCCAGTTCGCCAGCATGGCTGACCGGTAGTCGATCTTGGCTCCCTTGAAAGTCTGGCTTCCCGTGTGATGGATGAACACGTCCTTCGCAATCACCACGCCAAAGCCCGCCAATCCGGCACGAAGGCAAAAATCATCATCCTCAAAATTTCCGCTTCCGAACTGCTCATCCAGTCCACCAATGCGGTCGATCACAGAGCGTCGGGCCATAAGACAGAACCCCACGGCGCGGCTGGTCTTCTGAATCTGACCGGCATGTCCCCTGCCCCACTCCGCGGCGAATGCCGGAAGGCCATCGAGGTCTTTGTAACCCACTTTTTCAACCAATTGAGGCCCTACGATGTAGTTGGTCATCGGACCTGCAATCCCGATGTCGGGATGACTTTGCAAGGCCGAGATCATGCGTTCGATCCAGCCGGGAGTCACCACCGTGTCATTGTTGAGCAGTACAACGCAATCCCCCCTGGCAATCGCCAGCCCTTGATTGTTGCCAGCCGCAAACCCGAGATTGCTCTCGTTGCGAATGACCCTGACGGACGCATGGCTCGCGGCAAGTTCCTGCAGGTATTCCCGAGCGCCATCTGTGGAGGCATTGTCCACGAAGACCACTTCATGCGGCAGGGAAGTGTGCCTCTTCAGGCTCTCCCAACACAGTCGGGTATGATCCAGTTGATTGTGAACAAGCACGATGATCGAGACCATGGGCGCGTCCATCGCCTGCGCTGAATCGCCCGTGACATAAGGCCGGATTTGCCCGCTGGAGGTCTTGCTGATTGCTCCATCCGTCGAGACCACGTAATCCGGCTTGATCTTTCCGATCCACTTTCTGTGAAGCAACTGGATGTTATCCCCCACTTTGCGAAAACGCTCCGGCCCGCTCTGAGACTCATGATGAACCACAACGCTCCGTGGCTGGTAAACTAGCAAGCCTCCGTCGGTCGCGAGGCGGAAACAAAGATCTATATCCTCGTAACCATTCCAGAACTCCTCGTCATATCCGTGGATCTTGTCGAAGTCGGATTTGCGAACCAGCATGCAGGCAGAAGTCAGTGCCTGGTACAAGCGTGGAACACACACCTCCGGGCTGTCGGCGGGTTTGCGGTAATGAATGTGACGAGCGACCAAAGGGTCTGGCAGTTTTCGATCATCGAGTATCGCCACTCCGGCGTGCTGCACCGTGCCGTCGGGGAACAGCAGCTTGCTTCCCACCGCCACGACGCGTTCATCCGCGACAAGTGTGCCCTGCAATTCATCCAGCCAGCCGGGACGCACTTCCGTGTCGTTGTTGAGGAAGAGGAGGTGTTTGCCGAGCGCTGCGCGAGCACCCTGGTTGCAGGCCCTGGCGAAGCCGGCGTTTTCACGGTTGAGCAGGGCGCGAACCTTCCCTTCGGATTCGAGCACTTTCAAAAATTCCGCGGGTCCATCGGTCGAAGCATTATCAACCACAACGATCTCAGACACCGTCGAGTCTCCGCTTGCCGCCAGAGAGGCGAGGCACTGTTTCGTGAGATCGAGCCGGTTGAAAGTCGGGATGATGATACTGACTGCGACTTCGTCGTTGGGTGACTCGGGAAGCATCGATTCCACAGCCTGCCTGAGTTCAGCCGGGATGGAGTTCGGACGCGTGAGCGCCGTCAGAACCTTCCACGCCTGCTGAACCTGCTGTTGAACGCCAAGGTCACGCTTGTCGGCCTCGGTTTGCAGATGCAGCCTGGTCATCGCCGCGATCACAGCTTCGCGTCCCTCGAACCGAAGTCCATCTCCGCCCATCGTGATGCGTCCGGCGAGAAGTTCGTTCCAAACAGGCAGGGCTTGATCCATTTCGAAGGTGCTGATTGGACCCCGCCGCCCGGCAGCTTTTCCAAGAGCCTGAGCCAGCCTCGAAATCGGCGCGTACTTTTGGATTTGCTCTTTGCTCGCTCCCGTTGCCGCCGGAATCCGCCTGCCCTGCGCCAGCGCCCCCATCCACTCATCCAGCTCACAGGCAACGTCAGGACGTTCGGACATCAACGCCAGGTTCGCCGCGTGTGAAAAATCCCCCATCGCCTCGTCCATCCGTCCCATCGATTCCCGGGCCCGTCCGCGGAGCGTGAGGGCTTCACAGAATTCTTTTTGGCTGGCGGGATTGGCGCTGATGATCATTGACAGCGATTTGTCCGCTTCCGCGAAGCGTCCGGTGAGCATCTGTAGACGGGCCAGTTGAAACCAGGCGCGGCTGGACTTGGAATTTTCGACGGTCAAACGTTCGAGCAGTGCGAGCGCCTTCAGGGGTTTGCCGGTCGCTTCCCAGTGTTTGGCGTGCCTGAACATGTCCTCCTGCGCGGGACTCCATTCGCTGGCGGTTTTACCGCTGCCGGCAGTGTCTGTGGAGGAGGCGCTGGAGGACAGCAACCCGCCCACCCCACCTCGTTCAAGGGCCGCGAGGAACCACTCCGACGCCGCTTGAAAAGTTGACTGATCCAGGCTGGTCCCGTGCGTCTCGCTGGCCAGCGACAGCCAGGCTTTGGCATCTTTGGCGGAAAGGTGGCTGGCCCGGCTCTCCATTTCCTTGAGGATGCGTTCGCTCAATTCACGCGAAACTCGACGTCGCAAAGTGTCGATGTTCTCCAGCCGCCCGTGGGCTCCTGAGAGGGCCAGCATCTTCGCGCGATAGTACTGTTCCAATTCCTGGAGCCCCTTGAACCGATGAGTCTCATTGGCGTCATGTATCCGGTATTGCAACAGCGGCGCTGAGACGTAACCCACGTCAAAATGAACGGCCAGTTTCAGCCACATCTCCCAGTCCGCGGTGTAGGACAATTGCGGGTTGAACCTCCCGGCCTGCTCATAGCAGGACCGCCGGACGACGACGCTGGGGCAACAGATCAGATTTTCGCCAAGCAGCAGTTTCTCGAAATAATCCCGGCCATTGAATGTGGTGTCGATGTTCGGCTCCGTCGGTGTAAACCAGCGCGGAAGCCGGATGGATAAATCCGCCTCGACAACGCTGACGTCGGAATACACGTATCCGAGGGCGGGATGGCGGTCGAGCATCTCGACCTTGCGGCGGAGGTTGTCAGGCAGCATGACATCATCCTGGTGGAAAATCGTGACATGCTCGCCAGAGGCAAGATCTAGGCATCGGTTCCAGTTCCCTACCAGGCCCTGCCGGATCTCATTGCGACTGTACTTCAGGCGCGGATCTTTGAATTTCCTGATGATGTGAGTCTGGTCCCGGGGAGAACAATCATCCACCACCAGTAGTTCGAAATCTTCGCAAGTCTGATTCAACACGCTTCGAATCGCATCCTCCAGATGCTTCTCTCCGTTGTAAACCGGTATGCAGACGCTCAATTTGGGACCGGTTGCGACTGCACCCGCCTTGTTGGCTGACGTCGGGATTGCAACGGTCGGAGCGACAAGAGGAAGTTCAATAACGGGAGCCAACTTCCGCGCCCTCGATGACTCGAGAGCCCGTCGTGTGGCTTCCAGATAAGCATGGCCCCAGGCTTGATCCGGTTCGAGGTATGCGCCCTCAGCCCATTCATTCCAGGCGTTGACGAAAACCAGGTTTTGATCGCCGGTCGTGGTTTGCCGGCTAAGAACATTTCCAAGCCATCGTTCGTACAGCTCCGGGGATGAGCCGGTGATGATCGTTGGATTCTGCTTGCGCCTTGCACTGTTGTCCCAGCCCGGAGTTACACACGGAAATCGCAGGTAGTCCGTGCCCGGTTTCTTGAGCATATTCTCCACGATTTCGGAGTAGTCGAACAGACCTCCATACTCGTCGAATTTGCGAATCGGCTTGGGGAAATGAAGACCGTCCGGCTGAAATTCCACCGCGGCATCAAAGCCCACCTGCTTGGGATCGATGGATTTCGCACCACCCACCCGCGACTCCACCGCTGCAAGAAAGATGTCACCAACGCCAAGCTTCTGAGCTTCCTCGCGCCAGATGGAAACCGTTTGCATCGGATCAGGAAGATTGCCAACGCGGTACACCAGAAAGAGAGGTTTTCCATTTACCCGGATGTATCGAGGGTCGCGAAAGGCTCGGGCAAGCCAGCGGATGTGTTCCAGATCGTCATCGCTTCGATACTCCTGCTTGATGAGAACCTGTCGTTCAAGGCCGTCCCAGGCCCGCGTCCAGTTTTCGTTGGCCCAGCAAAGGCAGAACGGAAAATCCGGCTTGCCGCTGTCCAGGATCTCGTTCACAGGACGCTCAAGCAAATGCCGGCCATTAAACCAGTAATGGTAATAGCAGAAACCATGTATCCCGTACTGTCGCGCCAGTTGCGCCTGAGCCTCGCGCACCTCCGGAAGGCGAAGATCATAATACCCGAGATCGGATGGCAGCCGGGGCTGGTAATGTCCGTCGAACACCGGCCTGGCTTTTCCCACGTTGGTCCACTCGGTGAAGCCCCTGCCCCACCATTCATCGTTCTCGGGAATCGGATGAAATTGCGGGAGGTAGAAAGCGATCAACCGCGCGAGATCATTCACGGCTTTTGCATCCGAGGTAGGTGGCAGGGCTTTGTTCATGAGTCAGGAGTAGTGGTTACGGGAGATGTTACTTTGTCTGTGTAATTCTAGTTCGCTCCCAAGATGAGACTAACTCGACGTGCTGTGGCATGCCTGGATTTCCCCTCTCCCGCCCTGCGGGCACCCTCTCCCCATCCGATGGGGAGAGGGACGGGGTGAGGGGCATTCGTCTCAACTTGAACGCGCATTGGAATAAGGCTCAAGCTGCTTTTGGAAGTCGTCGCGGGCGCATGCGGTGATTTAACTTCAACCACTCAATCACGTTCGCGATGCGCGGCGCGGAGACGCCCACATCGTGACGTTTACGGACTTTTTCACGCCCTTGAGATCCCAGCCGGGACCGCAATGCCGGATCCGATGCCAGAAGCGAAGCCCGTTCAGCCATCGCGCGAGTGTCGATGTACGGAACCACGAAGCCCGCATCCTCTTCAACAAACTCGGGGATGCCTCCGGAGTGCTCGAATGCCAGGATCGGCAATCCCAGTGCAGCCGCCTCCAGCACCACCAGCGGGTAAGGATCCTCGCGCGAAGTCAGCGCAAACACGTCAAAAGCAGCGAAGAGTTCAAGAGGTTTCTCAACGTGCCCCGTGAAGTGAATGATTCCCTCCAGCCCAAGCCGTCTTACGTCATGCTGGAGCATTCCAAACTCTGGCCCGACATTGTCCCCACCCACCCACAAAAAATGCACCGGCCTGCCAATCGGCCTGGCCTTGAGATCACGGGCCATCTGGATGAAGAGATCGGGCGATTTCCGCCAGTCCGTCGTCCCGGAACCTCCCACAACAAAACTCTCAGGAGGAATGCTGAAATGTTCCCTGGTCCTTTTGCGAGCCGTGGCGGCATCGAAGGACTCAAGCCGAGTCGGCACGAACTCGTGAACCACGGACATCATTTCAGGAGTCACATGGAGAATATCCTGGAGGCACGTGGCGACAGCATTCGATGCCGCGATGAAATGGTTTGTATGCCGGACCACCTGGGCGTTGTTGACTGCGCCAGATCGATATGAAATCCAGTAACCCAGTTCATGAACGTGCGTAATCACGGGGCATTCCAGCGGCGCCAACGCCTCCAGAACCTCCCCATTCACGACGGTGTTCGAGTATATCAAATCGATCTGTTCACTCCGGCAGAGCCTCAAAAGACCATCCACGTCGCCTGGATTCATCACCGTGGTGGGAGCCACTGCCGCAAATTCCGACCGCAACGGACCGTCGCGCTTCAGCAAGACGTGCGGGCGGATGCCAGTGTTGGCCGCGATCCAGCGCACCAGGTGCAGGACTAGGATCTGGGCACCGTGCGGCTGGGCGTCGTGCGAAATGAAAAGGACCTTTGTGTTCATATGTTGTATTCGTCCGGTCTATTTGTCGCAGAGTTCGACATCACGAAGAATGGCCTGAGCGTTCGCGTTGTCCGGCTCCAACTCAAGCACCTCGTCGATCAGGAGTCTCGCCAGCACCAGATGGCCGTCTCGAACCGCGACGGATGCTTTGGCCAGATTCGATGCAATGACGGATTCGCCTTCGCCAACAATCGACACGCTCGTTTGTCCGGGAGAACTTGAGTGATTTTCGCTGATTTGAGCCGCGGGAGCTTCTTGAGCAACCGACTGCCTGAGAGGTGCCGAACGGGCGAGCACCGCTTTCTCCCGTCGCGCGATGTGATCCTCCAGTTTGAATGACGCATGATTATTGAAAACCGCCGGCCCGCGCTCCAGGACAACAAAACCCTGGCACACATACATCCGCCGGATGACGTGCGTTCCCGTGCCTGCAGCCTCCATCAGCTCGACCATGAAATCGGTAAGCCGCCGTTCCGCAGCCCACGGATGGTCAGGAGAGTGGAAGCTTGTCCAATGATCCCATGCCCAATCCTCAATGATGTAAAATCCTCCGGGCCGCAGCAGTGGAAAAAGCGTTTCGAAACTGGCTTTCGTCGGGCCGTAAAGATGGGACGCATCATCAATGACCAGATCAAGTGGCGCCCGGTTGAATTCCGCCGCCCAAATCTGCCGGAGCCGCGCGGAGTCCTGTTGATCAACACTCCAGATGGGTTTTAAACGATCTCCAACACCTGGCTGCGAAAGATATTCCTGAAAATAAGGATGGTTCTGCTTGGATTGGAGATCCACGCCCACGTGCTTGGCAGGCTTGAAACAGTTGAACCAAAACACCATGCTGCCGCCATCCCAGAGCCCGAGTTCAAAAACATTCTTAGGCGCAAAGCGCGGCTGATCGGCAAAGAAAGCTTCGTACTGGTCCACCAAACCTTTGAGCTTGTAGAACACAAAGTGATTCTGATCACCGTCCCAAGGAATCTCGGACTGTTGCAGCCGAAATGTCCGCCCGTCCAGGAGCATCCGATCCTTCCGCCATTCCATGCTCCTGAAGAATCCGTTGGCACCTGGAGTGGCACAATCTTTCCAATTCAAATCAATAGTTTTCATATTCTTGTCTGCACAACACGCATCCTGACATGACTCGTTTCTTTTCGCTTCGCAGAAATCCGCAAGGTGGCGTTCGTAAATCTGGCGAAGCGTCGGCTGACTCAGCCGCCATC
Source organism: Verrucomicrobiales bacterium (assembly GCA_005777315.1). Taxonomy (GTDB): domain Bacteria; phylum Verrucomicrobiota; class Verrucomicrobiia; order Limisphaerales; family F1-12-MAGs170; genus F1-120-MAGs170. The sequence goes on along the minus strand of SXMN01000280.1, from coordinate 8,168 downwards.
GATAATAGTCTGCATCGAACAACCTCGCCGCCGGCACGAGATAGCCGAGAAACAGCCAGTTCAGATGGAGCAACCTCTCCCCAGGCGTCATGTCCTGGAATATCGAACGTGTCAGCCCGGCTGCCGGCGAATCACCAAGGATCGTGACGGGTTTGTCCTGGAGCAAACATTCGAAGGCGACACTCGAGTTCGTTGTGAAGACGTGTTCGCACCGGTGCAGAAAGTCGATCGCGTCCTCCGACTGATCCCAGACTCCAAGCTTGTCCGAGTAACGGGCGTAGCCATGCGGATGATGACGGATGAGAACCTGGTCCTGTTTGAATCCTCGTCGCGCGGCATGAATCAACTCGAAGTTTGTCATTCCCTGCGCGAATGCGATCAGGTTGGAATCATCCTCCACCTGCAACGCCGCTCCCGCTTTGAACGATGGCGGAGTCGTGGAGGCCACACGTTTCCCTGGAGGAGTGATCAGCAGCTCACGGAGTTCTTCCAGACTCAACGGCTGAAAACCGTCCCATCCCGGCGCTTCAGCGGCGAACTGCCGCGATTGCCCGCCAGCGCTGGTGAACCCATTGACACCATTGAAATCGAAATAAACCGTGCTGAGGTAGTTTGCTCCGCGCAACGGACCCAGTTCGTTGTGGATGACTGGTATTCCAAATTTTGCGGCCGCCAGCTTCAAGCTCGGAACATGGCACCAACTCAAAACCGCGTCAGGTTTCCGGGTTCGGCACATCTCTGCAAAAATCGATTCGAGCGCCTCTCGCAGCGGAGGATAATCCTCTGTCAGCAAAAACCGAAAAGCATCCAGCATGGATTTGCTGCTACGCTCCAGATTCTCAAAGATGGAGCGTGGCAAGGAATGCTTTGTGATCTTCTCCCATTTATCTTTCGTGGGACCAGTGAAGTTGAAACCGTAAAGCCTCTCCTCCCGGCCCCATGCTGGTGGCCGGTGAAAATAACTCTCATCACTGATGAAGGCGATCTCTTCGGAAGAGAACAACGCCGCCTGCATGACCATCACCCAATGATACAGCGGCCCCTGGCCGCGATCGATGTACGGGAGAAGGAATGAGACAAACTTGCATCCGGCGGCCCCCGATCCAACCGATCGCGTTGAATCGCTGTCTTCCTCTGATTTCACGGTTGGTGTGGAGATCGTGTTTTTTCCACTCACTCCGGATTGGAACAGAGATGTGAAACTGACTCTGGGGATGTTGTTGAGCCGCCCGCCAACACCCGCGTTCGACAACACCCGTCCGTCGCGCCGGAAAACTTCGGCGGCAACTGTCATGGCCTGCAAAACACGGGAGATGGGCATGTCATTGATGCGCCTTTGTTCGTATGCGCCAGTACCGTAAATGTGGGTCTGGCTCGCCTGGTAATCCAGATCGCAGCCGATGATATGCACTTCCGCAAAGCCCATGAAGTAGGCAAGCTGGACCGCATCCAGCACCACCGTAAAGCCACGATAGGCCCCCGCCATGATATCCGTGGCGAAGTGGCCCTCGTCCATCGTTGGTGCTTCGTGGTACGGATAACAAATGGCCGGCTCACGATCCGCAGCCGCCTGGTATTCCGGGAGGTCGATGACATTCGCACGGTAAAAGCGCCTGCCCAGGGATGCCGCGCGGATCTCCTGCCAATAGGCTCGATACGTATGAGGGTCGCCAACCACGTAATAAGGAGTCTGGGGAAGTCCCAGGCTGGCAGCCAAATAGCCGCGATTGACGGTGAACGCCCACTCACCACGCAATCGCGCCAGATCCAGATGTTGCAATGACGGGGCGCAACCAACCACGAAACAGCGTTCCCCTCGATGCAGATCGCGGAACGCTTCCAATCCTGCGTTCGCGGGCAACGTCGGTGCGTGTAGGCTCAGCGCGCTCATCAGAAGAGTCCGAACTGTTTTACCAAATCCTCCGTTTTGATGCCTTGCGCGATGGCGAGAAGAATCCCGGCTTCTCCCTTCTTGCGGGTCAAAGCCTCATTCAGAATTGCCACCTCGTGTTTCTTCGGTATCACGACCACGCCATCAGCGTCGCCAAAGATCATGTCGTCCTTGTGAATGCTTATTCCGTCAACAACGATGGTCTTGTTCCTGGAAGTGACGATGCCGCGTTTCCGAGTGTCCTTGCAATGGTGCCCTTTTGAAAAGACAGGAAAGCCCATGCGACGCGTATCCGGCCAGTCTCGAGTGACTCCATCAATGATGGCTCCAACAGCACCAGCACGGACTGCGAGATTGGCATTCAATTCACCAAAGAATGCAAACTCGGGCGCGCGATTGGCGACAACGACGATATCGTTGCTCACCACGTGATCATAAAGATTGAGGCTGTCGTAAATCCTTCGGTAATCTTCATCATCCTTGCACAAATCAATCTGCAGAGTCTTGGCCCGGCCAAGAATTTTCTGTTCCGGAATGTTCATCTGGAAATCCCGTGAAAGGACTCCCTGGACCCCCAGATCATCCATCACGTCAGAAAGCAAAGGACTGGAGAGTGCGAGTTTGATGTTCGAGAAAAGCCGGCGTTCCTGTTCGCGCTGGCCGATGGCGATGAGGCTCGCCATCTCGAAATCGGGAGGCCAGTTTACATCCACACACTCCAACGGAGCGAGTTCGAGCAGGAAGGGAGAATTCCCAATCCGCCGTTTGGTGGCCAGAGCAGCTTCGCGGCGAACCACATAAAGTCCCATGGACTCAATGACCACATCATCGAGGTCAGCACTGTTCGGAATGTGATTGATGTCATACGTCGGACGTCCCTCAGACCACCGGTACTGCTTCTCCTTCCGAATGGCGACGACCGAGTCGTGCGTGGCGTCGGATTTCAAAACCGCGATGGCCCTCTCTATGGTATCAACGCTGATGAAAGGGGATGTTGCAAGCAACTGAAGGATGATGTCCGCCTCCGTATGCATGACTTCGTTTAGAAACAATTGATGACCATCGGTCTTGTTCGAAGCGAGCGTTGGATCGCGCCGCAACACGCGGCAACGATGGTCCGAAGCGAGTTCCATGATTTCATGGGACTCTGTATCCAGCCAGACTTCGTCAATCGAGGGGCAGGCCAGCAGCTTCTTCAAGCTGCGAAGGAACAACGGCTCTCCATCCAGCAGCATGGTGTTCTTGTTGGGAATACGCTGGCTTGATCCTTTGGCAGGAAGAAATGCGGCGATTTTCATGAAAGTGAAGTGAATGATCGTGGGAGTGAAACCAGGGCCGCGCTTTCAGAGCGATTTGATCCAGGGCAGATTTCACGGATGTGTCTGTGTGATTCCAGCAACACATCAACAGATCGAGCGCCTTGCGGCAACCGTTTCCATTGTTGCTCTCTCGATGGATTTCTATGTTTCACACAAGGTTTTCTCGTTCCAAATCGGGGTTTAGCAATTGAGATGCCACGGGAGTCAACCTGAACGGGACCATTCAGGCACTGTTTGTTTTCAGAAACCAGCCGGGCAAATCGAAGCCTCAGAGCCTCGGCCATCCGCCTTCAAGAGAGTCGAAGGGGAACCCGGTAAACCAGATCAGTCGTCCGGCACAAATTGCCGCCCTGCCGTTCTGGCTTCAGGAAGTAATTGCCGCAGCGCCACCAGCCCATAATGGAAGAAATTGCCTCGGCGAGCCTGGGCGGGATGACTGACGGACTCGGCATGGCCAATCTCACGGCCCTCTTAAATTCAGACACGGCTCTACCGATAAGCATGAGATGAGAAAACGATTGTCACTCTCAAAGCTGTATCGGTGGGGAGCCTTGATTTCGCTGGTTGCTGGAATCGTCGCGACCTTCCGATGGACGATCCAACGCGATGCGACCACGACCGAACCCATCAGCCCGTTCGTCCAGTCAGGACCGAAAGTTCGAGCATCCCGGGACACGGCACTCGATCCCATGGCAAGCACATCGCCAGCCAACAATGCGAATCAAATTTCCAACGGAGCCATGCCGGAGCACGAAACTGACCCTGCGTCACCCGCACTTTGGAAGCGCGTCTGGGATCCGGATTTTCTGGCAAATCTGGATCAAGCAGCTCAAGGGGATCCCATCAGCTTTGAACTTGTCGCCAACCAGTTTGCCAAAGGCACTGTGCGTCACACGGAGTATCGAGATGGCGAGTTGATATTCCTGGCCGGTGAACTGACCGAGCCTGAGACTGGACGCTTCTTCTTTCAGAAACAAACAGCACCGGGGGTGGCTGGAGATTTCGCTGGAGTGGTTGAGCTTCCCGCAAGGCATCGGGCCTACAGGATTGAACCCTCCGGTCCCGATGGTACCTCCGAGTTGGTGGAGATGTCGATGAGCGATGCCGTCTGCACCTTGATACCTCCTTACAATGGACCGGTTCAGGAAGAGATACCGCTGGACCCTTCCGACCATCCGGATGACCCGGTTCCGAGTTATCAGGATGGAATCGTTTCACTTCAAAGTTTTCCAGGTGCAACCGGAGTGCTCTATATTGATTACCGGGGAGGCTACACACCCACATGGGGAGGCATTACTTACCAGAAACCAAACGTCAGCAACGCCCAGATCCGGGATGTCTGGAAGCGTGTCGCGGAGGACTTCATGCCATTCAAAATAAACGTCACGACTGACATTCAGGTGTATCAAGCCGCAGCCGAGCCGAACCGCCAACGGGTTATTTGCACCCCCACCACCACAGCCGCGCCCGGCGCCGGCGGCGTGGCCTATCTCAATTCGTGGAACTGGACCGGTGATACTCCGTGCTGGTCATTCTACAGCACCGGCAAGTCGGCTGCGGAAGTTATCTCGCACGAAGTTGGCCATACTTTGACACTTCGACATGACGGCCGCACCACACCCGCGGAAGGCTATTTTAGTGGCCAGGGCAGCGGTGCGGTCGGGTGGGCTCCCATCATGGGCGTCGGGTATTACAAATCTGTCGCCCAGTGGAGCAAAGGAGAGTACACCAGCGCGAACAACACCGAGGATGATCTGGTCAAAATCGTGGGCAGCAACAATGGCACAGCCTACCGCGATGACGATACCGGCATCACTTTGGATGCGTCGCGCTACATGCAATTCAACCCTGACGGCAGCGCCTTTGCCGAGGGTGTCATTGAAACCAGCGGCGACGCCGATGCCTTCCGGTTCAAAACAACGGGTGGGGCAATATCTCTACGAGCCGATCCCGCGCCCGGAGACTGGGCGAACCTGGCCATTCAGGCCACACTACACGACTCATCGGGAACTCTCATCGCGAGCAACAACCCGCAGGGCCAACTTTGGGCTTCCATCAGCGCCACTCTCGCCAGTGGCTCCTACACTTTCCGAGTCACGGGCGCCGGGCGCAACAACCGCCTCACCGATGGCTTCTCCAGTTACGGCAGTCTCGGTTACTACTCCATTTCAGGAACGGCCGCGAACATCGTTGCGGAGTGGACCGTCTCCGCTCAAGCCATTCTCAGTGGCGATGGAAAGCCGGATTTGGTCTGGAGAAACCCCCTCACAGGTCGTGTGATCACATGGCTGATGGATGGCACCACCACTCTAAGCACGGCTATTCTCTGGCCAGCCACAAACACGGGGGATTCGGCATGGGTGCCGCTGGCTGCGGGCGATTTCAATGCGGATGGAAAATCTGATCTCATCTGGCGTCATTCCGTCAGCGGACGCGTCATCGTCTGGTTCATGGATGGAGTTACCCACACCAGCACGACAGCTCTCTGGCCCGCGACCAACCCGGCTGATGCGGCGTGGGTGCCGATGCTCGCAGGTGATTTCAACGCAGATGGAAAGCCGGACCTGGTCTGGCGCAATTCAATCAACGGACGCGTCAACGTCTGGTTGATGAATGGAGTAACCCGCACCAGCACTACAACGATTTGGGCGGCGACGAATCCTGGGGATTCTGCGTGGGTGCCGGCAGTGTCAGGCGATTTCAACGCGGACGGAAAGCCGGACCTGCTCTGGCGCCATTCAACCAGCGGACGCGTTATCGTCTGGTTCATGAACGGAGTAACCCGCACCAGCACTGGAACGATCTGGGCAGCGACGAATCCTGGGGATTCCGCCTGGGTGCCGCAGGCAGGAGGCGACTTCAACACAGACGGAAAGCCGGACCTGGTGTGGCGCCATCTGACAAGCGGACGGGTGATCATCTGGTTCATGAACGGCATCACACGCACCTCCACGACCACCATTTGGAACGGCTAGGTGTCCGTACAGAAATAGCATCCGGTTTTGGCGGGAGCGCTGGCAGGCCAGATGCAAGGCGCGAGGAGGGCGCATCCCACTGGAGTGGGGCTGGAACCGACGAGCAACGCCGCGGATGGCCTGTTACCGCCTTGCCCCGCAGTGCTGGGGCCTCCTGACATGCCGGCTCGTTGTTCATTCGTCACAGACCTCTGCGGGTATGCCCTCATTCGCACTTCGCCATGGTGAAGTTCAATTCAAGGACCGTCCATCAGATCAACTCGAAATCCCTGGCTTTCACCTCTCGACGATCGAGACTGGCTCTTCCTCCAACGCCCTGATCGCTTTAAGGAGCGCTTCAATGGTCAGAGGCTTCCGCAGAATTGTCTCGGCACCGAGAGCGGCCGCCATTTCCAGGCAATCAAATCTCACCAGCTTTGAGCCGCCGGACACAGCGATTACACGCATTCCAGGATGTCGCTCCCTGATGGCGACGATTGTCTCCAATCCATCCTTATCCTCCATGAAGATGTCCGTGATCACGAGATCGAAGGGTTCCTTCGCAAGGATTCGTAACGCCGCCCCGCCACTGTTCGTCGCTTGCGCGAGGTAGCGGTGTTTTTGAAGCAGCATCTTGATCCCAATGCCCAATTGAACGTCGTCATCGATGACGAGGATGGAGCGAATTGGCTCTGTTCGTGCAGTCGGTGTCATAATTGCATTCATCTGGCGGCGGTCCGTCTTCCGGCATTTCGTTTGGGTTCAACCACAACGCAAGGGAACTCGACCGGGCAATGTCATTGTCCGGTCGAGTTTGGAATTGAAATCATGAGCCGCGCACATTCGGACGACCCTTCATGCAAAGGTTGCTCGGTAACTAGAAGTTCTTAAACTCATCACGCAAAGGCAGTGCGCTTCGATCATTTGATTCCGCACCGTTAAGAACCCCATGAGGCGCGAACTTGCCGTTGCTCCGGTTGTGCCCGTTGCTTGCGAAGACGCGCTCCTCAGGTTTCACAACCTTCGCATTCCTCGACGGATGCAGCTTATCAGGCGCAATCGATCCTACAGTGTCCGCGTGTGTGCTTCTGGCGGCACCTACCAGAGCCAGCAACTGACTCACAACCTGCTTCTGCGACGCCGCCTGCGCGTTCAACTCCTCGGCTGCGGCAGCGCTTTCCTCGGCGGTGGCCGCGTTGCTCTGGGTCACCTTGTCCATCTGGCTGACGGCTGTGTTGACCTGGCCGATGCCCTGGCTTTGCTCGTTGGATGCAGTGGCGATTTCCGCAACCAAATCGTCCACCTGGCGCGCTTTCGTCACAATTTCCTGAAGGCTTGCGCCGACTTTGCCGCTGATCTGGACGCCATGATTGCTCTTGGCGATGCTGTCCTCGATCTTTGTGGCGGTTTCCTTGGCTGCTTGCGCGGAACGCTGCGCCAGGTTCCGCACCTCGTCCGCCACCACGGCGAAACCCATGCCAGCCTCTCCAGCACGGGCGGCTTCCACCGCCGCGTTCAATGCCAGGATGTTCGTTTGGAATGCGATCTCATCGATGGTCTTGATGATTTTGCCCACCTCGACGCTCGAAGCTTTGACGGCATCCATGGCGCTGGACATTTCGCTCATGTCAGCGGCGCCAGTATCGGCGGCGGCGCGAGTCTGGGAGGCAAGAGATTTCGCGGACTGCGAGTTGTCGGCATTTCGTTTGGTCATGCTGGAAATCTCCTCAAGCGAGGCGCCGGTCTCCTCCAACGAGGCAGCCTGCTGACTGGCTCCTTCAGCCAGGGTCTGGCTGGCGGAGGCAACTTGGGCGGAGGCGCTCGCCACCTGGTCCGCTCCGTCGTTCAAAATAGAGCTGATATTCCTTAGGGCGGGCGAAATAATAACTTGAGCAAATGTTAGTTAACGGGGTTCGATGACATAGTTCCATTCCCCGTGGAACTTCGCTGGCGTGATATGGACGCGAGCCAGTTCATCGTCCGAGACGCTCACTCCAGTTTCAT
>SXMN01000025.1 GCA_005777315.1 Verrucomicrobiales bacterium | reverse complement strand
CGCTTGGTGATGGCGTTCAAAAACCTCAAGCCTTGCCCTTCCTGAAGTCGCTGAACCACCGAAATTCACCAGAAATCAGATGCTCGCCATGGCCATTCAACTCTCAACTGTTTTCTCCAATGACTTTCTCACAGCCGTGCGTTGGTAACACTGTTGGGAATGGTAATACTCGACAACCCAGTGCAACCAGAGAACGCTCGACTCCGAATGCTGGTCACACCATTGAGAATCGTAACATTGGTCAGCCCAGTGCAGCCTGAGAACGCATCATTTCCAATTACCTTTACGCTCTCGGGAATGGTCACACTGGTCAGCTTTCTTGAGAAGACGAACGCCGAGTTCCCAATGGCGACGACCGCCATCCCAGCAATAGTGGATGGAATGATAACATTACCTCCTTGAGGGAAATATTCGGTTATGACGACCTCGGATCCGGAATCTACATAGTAGCGAAAATTACCGGACTGGAAAGCGTTTAGGGTTGTGGATGACAACAGAAGAGCCCAAAGCATGGAAAAAAGAACGGAGCGGTAAGTGCCTTGGCACGGCAAACTCAAACCTTTCTTTATTGAACGAATAGGAAAATGGTTTTTCACTGGGCAACTGAGAATAGGCGACGAGGGGTGCAGGGACAAGGAACAATCCCGCTTGGAACAATCCCGCCTGGCCTCACCGTGGGGTGAGCATTCCAGCGTTAGGGGGCTTGGGAGCTCGGCCAAAGATAGAATCCCCTTGGTGAACGCCTCTGAAATGGAATTGGATTCAGCAGTTCAAGAAGGTAGGGTGAAGCCCGAGCCAGAACCCTGCTGCAGGCACCTCGCAACTACACTGGGGGCACAGAATAGATGCATGGCAAAATCCGGATCGAGTCATGCCTACCCTGTGTGTTCCCAGTTCACTGTTGCTACTGGCCAACCAATTCGTTAGGCCTATCCGCGCTACATGCAAAACCCAATACCAGGCGCCACCAAGTTTCTGAATTCGTTGAACTACCAGCACGTCATCACTGGCACATCGTTGGAGTTCCAAGGCACTACGGTGATGACTTCCTCGCCGGCGGCAACGCGCTCCAGGAGTTCGCCGAACCGGGTTTTTGCTTCAAAGGCGGTAATGCGGGCCATAGACAGTCCTCAAATTAACCAATTGCCAGCTAGTTTACGGAATCGCTGTTAAGAGAGCAACTCACGTCCCAGACCTTTTCAAATGTCGGCTGCCATTGGAGTCTGCCAGGGCTCCTCATTGCGCGCCGTGCAGTTGGTAGGGGTTTTTCCGTTGGCACCTAATGTGCCCAACCTTATACATGGCGCATGTCGTCGGAATTGAAGGTTGCCGTGCTGGGCACGGGTTCGTTGGGCAAGGAACATGCCCGGATCTATGCGGACCTCGCGTCGTCAGGCCAGGCGCGGTTCGCGGGTGTCTATGATGTGTCGGCAGAGGCGGCTCGGAAGATTGCCGAGAAGCATCGCGTGAAAGCTTTCAGTTCCGTCGAGCAAGCGGCGGATGCGAGTGACGCGTTGAGTATTGTCACCCCCACGAACACGCACTTTGAACTCGCGCGAACGCTGCTCAAACGCGGCAAGCATCTGCTGGTGGAGAAGCCGATGACCAGCAATGCAGCTGAGGCGGCGGAGCTGGTAAAGCTGGCACGGGAACACAAATGCGTGCTTCAGGTCGGCCACGTGGAACGGTTCAATCCGGTTTTCAAGTACCTTCAGCAAGTCGCGACGGAGCCGAGGTTCATTGAGGTTCACCGTCTTTCGCCATTCCCGGCGCGGAGCACTGACATCGGAGTGGTGCTCGACCTGATGATTCATGATCTCGATGTCGTGTTGTCATTCGTGAATTCGCCGGTGGCGAGCATCGATGCGGTCGGCATTCCTGTGTTGAGCCAGACGGAGGACATCGCGAATGCGCGCCTCCGATTCGTGAACGGTTGTGTTGCGAATCTGACGGCCAGCCGCGTAAGCCCGGAACGGCTGCGGAAGATTCGAGTGTTCAGCGGCGGGCCAATGACCAGCTACATCTCGCTCGATTACCGGGCGCAGGAGGGATTCATTTACCGCATCGCCCGAGATGGAGAACAGGAGAGTTCCCTGTTGAAGAAACTTCTTCACGCGAAGGATTCGACGATTGTCAGCCAATTCGCCGGCAAGAGAATCGTCCGTGAGCCGGTGCCGATTGCGAAAGACGAACCTCTAAAGTTGGAACTTCAGAGCTTCATTGACTGTGTTCGCGCCCAGCACGCGCCCGTAGTCAGCGGCGAGGCGGCGAAACGGGCGCTCGATGTGGCATTCGAGATCACGAGGCAGATTGGAACATCAGGGGGCGAGTCTGTTGTGCAATGAACCTAAAGCCAGGAGTTCAAACCACGAAACCCTCGAAACACACGAAAGCAAAACCTTCCGGCAGGGCGGGCTATTCTCAGCCTGCCGCGAACGTCCAAAGGACTTCAACATCGCCACCCACGCTCCGGCACGGTGAGGACACCGCGCCCTGCCGGGCTTTCTCATTCGTGTGACAACCAAACGCATCATGCTTATCGCTGGGGAGACGAGCGGCGATCTGCTCGCTGCGGAGCTGGTGAAAGCGCTGGGTCGAAGTTGGACAGAGTACGCAACACGGGGCGACGGAGATGACCTGAAGTTCTTCGGAGCTGGCGGATCGAACATGGCCGCTGCGGGCGTCGAACTGGCCTTCGATCTCACTCAGCACTCCGTGATCGGGCTTTGGGAGGTCATTAAAAAGTACGGCAAGTTTCGAAAGCTCTTCAACCAGCTACTCGCGCTGGCCATCGAGCGGCGTCCGGATGTGATCATCGGCGTGGATTTCGGCGGATTCAATCTGCGCTTCGCCCGGGCAATCCGGCAGCATCTGCGGAACAATAAACCGGACTGGCGTCCGAAGCTTGTTCAGCTTGTTTCACCGCAGGTGTGGGCTTCCCGACCGGGCCGGGCGAAAATCATCGCAGACAACCATGATCTGGTGTTGAGCATCCTCCCATTCGAGAAGAAATGGTATGCGGAGCATGTGCCGGGATTGCGGGTGGAGTTTGTTGGACACCCGATCATCGATCGGCACAAGCAAACCGTGGGGAGGGAAGCTAAAGAGCGAGTGGATGCATCAGCACTTAATGTTCTCATCCTCCCCGGCAGCCGCCAAAGCGAGCTGCGCCGTCATCTTCCGGTTGTCATCGGAGCAGGCGAGCGGATCAAGTCCGCGCTTCCTGAAGCAAGATTCCGAATGGTCCTGCCGGAAGAAAATTTGCGCGCTCAGGCCATGAAGACGGTTCAGATGCCGGAGTGGATTGAGGTTCAGTTCGGGAATCTCGCTGAAGCGCTGGAGGACGCCACAGTCGCGATTGCGTCCACGGGAACCGTCACAATGGAGTGCGCGTTGTTTGGCGTGCCTACCGTTGCTCTCTACAAAACCTCCTGGAGCACATACCAAATAGGACGACGCCTCGTCACTGTGCCATTTCTCGCGATGCCAAATATACTGGCTGGTGCGATGATCTTTCCCGAGTTCATCCAGAATGAGGCGACTTCGGACAATGTTTCTGAGGCGGCGCTCCAGCTCCTGAATCATCCGGAGCACAGGTCCACGGTGAGATCGAAGCTCGCCGGGATTATTTCCAACCTGGGCCCGCCTGGAGCCGTGGACCGCGCAGCAGCCAAGGTGCTGGAGTTGCTCCCACGACAGTGAAGCGCCTTGGATTACTTCGTGCTAAACTTGTACACGGTGGTTGTCTTGTAAGTCTGGCCAGGACGCAGGACCGCGCTCGGGAAGTTCGGCTTATTGATGGAGTCTGGATAATGCTGGGTTTCGAGGCAGAAACCGGAGTGCTGGTTGTAGGTCACTCCACCAACTCCTTTGAGTGAACCATCCAGATGATTTCCGATGTAGAGCTGGACGCCGGGTTCGGTGGTGAGGCATTCCATCACTCGACCGGATTTGGGTTCGTAAACGCGGGCCGCGAGCGTCATTGATTTGCCACCGCCGTTGATGACGAAGTTGTGGTCGTACCCCTTCGCGAAGGGATAATACTCCTTGATGTCGCGACCGATGGCTTTGGGTTTCGTGAAGTCAAGTCCGGAGCCCTTGACGCTGGGCAGTTCTCCTGTGGGGATCAACGTGGCATCCGCAGCGGTGTACTTGTCGCAATTGAGAGTGAGTTCATGGCCAAGCACGTCCCCTGCCCCGGCGAGGTTGAAATAACTGTGGTTCGTCAGATTGATCGGAGTGGCTTTGTCCGTGGTGGCGGTGTAGGCGATAATCAATTCGTTGTCCGCCGAGAGCGAATAAACGACCATCGATTTTAGTGTGCCAGGGTAGCCTTCTTCGCCATCCGGACTCGTGTAACTCAATGCAAGCGCGGAACCGTCCGCCGTGGTGACGACATCGGCCTTCCAGACCTTTTTATCGAATCCCTTCAAGCCACCGTGGAGATGGTTCGGGCCGTTGTTGACGGCGAGTGTGTATTCCTTCCCATCCAGGGTGAACTTGCCTTTGGCGATGCGGTTGGCGACACGGCCTGCAATGGCTCCGAAGAACGGATGTCCCTTGACGTATTGATCGAGGTTGTCAAATCCGAGCACAATATTCCCCGGCTTCCCGTTGCGGTCTGGAGTGTGAATCTCGGTGATGATGCCGCCGAACGTGGTAATTTTGACGGTCACGCCGTTCTTGTTTTTCAGAGTGTAAAGCTCCACCGACGTGCCATCGGCCAGCTTTCCAAACGGGGCTTTCTCGATCGTGGTCATGCTTGAAGAAGTGGTTTTTGTTGTGTTGTCCTTCGTGCTCTCAAGTGTGCCACACGCGGCGAGCAGGATGGCCGCGAGGGAAGAGACAAGGAGACTCCGTGATTTGAATCGTGTGTTCATGGTAACTCGGGTTCAGCGGGATTTAACTGATCAAGGCGCTCGGCTGCACGCCAAATCTTTGAAAGTTCAACTTCGTGGCGCTTCTTTTGCCCAGTTGTCCTTGAGCGTGATTGTCCGGTTGAACACGAGTTTGCCAGGCATGCTCTCCTTATCGAGCGCGAAGTAGGCAAGCCGCTCGAATTGGTAGCGCATCCGCGGGTCCGCCTCTTTCAGGCTGGGCTCGCACCTGGCGGCAACGACTTCCAGGCTGTGCGGATTGATGTGTCGCTTGAAGTCCCCCTCCGCGTCCGGCTCAGGAACGGTAAACAATCGATCGTACAGGCGGACTTCTGCTTCTACCGAGTGTGTGGCACTGACCCAGTGAATGGTGCCTTTGACTTTTCGACCCGCGTTCGCGCCACCCGACTTGCTTTCAAAGTCCGCCGTGCAGCGCAGCTCGGTGATCTTGCCCGCGGCGTCCTTCACCACCTCGTCGCACTTGATGATGAAGGCGTACTTCAAACGCACCTCGCCACCAGGTCTGAGCCGGAAGTATTTTGGCGGCGGTACTTCCGCGAAATCATCGCGTTCGATGTAAAGCTCGCGGCTGAATGGAATTTTCCTTTTGCCCGCGTTCTCGTCCTCGGGATTGTTGACGGCGTCGAGCTCCTCCGTCCTGCCCGCATCCAAATTTGTGATGACGACTTTGATCGGCCGCAGCACGACGAGCCGCCGCAATGCCCGCTTGTTCAGATCCTCGCGGATGGCGTGTTCGAGAACAGCCACATCAGTGAGGCCGTTGTATTTCGTGATCCCAATGTTGTAGGCGAAATTGCGGAGCGCTTCCGGCGTGACGCCACGACGGCGGATTCCGCAGATGGTCGGCCTGCGCGGATCATCCCAGCCGGTGACGAGCCCCTCATTCACGAGCTGCATGAGCTTGCGCTTGCTCATCACGGTGTAACCCAGGCTGAGGCGGGCGAACTCGTATTGTTTGGGCAGCAGACGAGAAAGGCCAAGACTCTCCAGAATCCAATCGTAAAGCGGCCGGTGAACTTCGAACTCGAGCGTACAGATGCTGTGAGTGATGCTCTCGATGTAATCGCTCAGGCAATGCGCAAAGTCGTACATCGGGTAGATGCACCATTGGGCTCCCGTATGATGATGCTCGGCGTGACGGATGCGGTAGATCAACGGGTCGCGCAACCAGATGTTCGGCGAAGCGACATCAATCTTCGCGCGAAGTGTGCGTGTGCCATCGGGGAATTCCCCGGCTTTCATCCTGGCGAAGAGATCAAGGCTTTCCTCGACGCTGCGATTGCGGAAAGGGCTTTCCTTGGCGTGACGGCGATATTCGTCGGTCTCATCCGGCGTCAGATCGCACACGAATGCCTTGCCCTTCCTGATCAGAGCGACGGCATATTCGAAGAGCTGGTTGAAATAATCGGAGGCGTAGAAAGGTTCGCTGTTAGATGCTGGTTGATCGTTGTTCGTCGTTGCAGGCAGAATGAAATCCGGACTTCCGTTCGTGTTCGTCACTTCCGGAGTCTTGCCTTTGGGTTTCAAACCCAGTCTGTCATTTGCCCAGCCGCTGATCAACCAGTTCACGTCCTCCTGGATCGACTCGACATACTCGATGTCCTCTTTCGTAGGGTTCGTGTCATCCATGCGGAGGTTGCACACGCCGCCGAACTCGCGCGCAATGCCGAAATTCAGGCAGATACTCTTGGCATGCCCAATGTGCAGGTAGCCGTTCGGTTCCGGAGGAAAGCGAGTGTGAATCAGCGGATAACGCTTCTCGGCGACGTGTTGCGTCACGATGTCGCGGATAAAGTCGGATGGCGTGGCGGTCGTATTCTCGACGGCGTTCTTGTTTGGTTCAGTCATGTATGGCAGCGGCGGAACGTACCAAAGCACCGGGCGCGTGTCCAATGAGCAGTTGCGTCGGTAGCGTCAGAATTTTCGAAAACATGCACAATCAAGGCGGGAGCCCGGTTGCGCTGGTGAAAATCGTTCTCGGCAATCCGCACTGATTGAGGCATAAATTCAGCATGACGGATACAGGAGCCTACATCCTGCGGGAGACGACCGGCACTTCCGGGTTGGAGCAGACTGCCCGCGCCGCAATCGAGACGCTGGCCCACTCGGACATCCCGCATCTGATTGCAGGAGGGCTGGCAGTACAGGAGTACGGATATCATCGCGTCACCCTGGATGTGGATCTGGTGGTGCCGGACGTTTTGGAAGCGGTTGAATTTCTTACAGCGGATGTGACGGGGCCTTTCGTACGCGTACCAAATTGCGCTGATCGGGTGAAGGACCAGCGTAACGGCGTTTTCGTGGATCTGTTGCCTGCCGGTCGGGTTCTGCGTCGTGGTTGTAGAGTGCCATTCCCGGATCCAGGACGAGTCTCGGAGCAACCCAGGTTTGTTTCGCTCGAACAACTCGTCTCACTCAAGCTCGACAGTTGGTCGAACAACCAGACCCGCCGTCTAAAGGACAAGGCTGACGTGGTGGAACTGATCAAATCCACGAAGCTTCCTCGTGAACTTGATGTGTCCCCAGCGGTACGAGCCTTGTACGTAGAAACATGGGATGCGCTGGCGGCCGAGAGTTGAGCCGCACTCACAGCATTCCCACGGCGGCCGGAGGGAACTTCGATCCGAGCGTCGGATCAAAATCGTGAGCAAGTTAACCCTGTAACTCATCATGAACATAGGTGTTCCACGGGGAATTACTGAGGAGACCGTGGGATAGGCTACGAATGATGGCGAGCGCCACAGATGCAGATGCGAGGCGCGAACGCGGGAGGATGCCCGCAGCGGCCTCTGACCAAGCGATCAACGAAGCAGATGCGTCTGTGCCGCCGTCAAGATTTGTAGCCTAGCCCCACGGTCTCCTCAGTAAGGCCAAAGAGAACCGTGTGGCGCTGCTTCATTCTGCGGCGTGTCTGCTCATCCGACGAGGCCCACGAGTTGTGGTCGAGCGGGGTGCGGGTGTGGGTACAGGCTTCCCGGACGATATTGCGTGGCAAACATGCCGGGGGCCTACGCTCGAACGGCAGCTCAAGCGCTGACGAGTGCGACCTTCCGCTATATCGAAGCCCTGGCGGAGACGAATGGTCTGACATTCACCGAACCGGCCTCACTGCTCTCACGCCAATAGACCGGTCAATTGCATGATGTTGCCAGGAGCCGGTTTTATGATTCGGAACAGGAGTGAGTTCGAATGCCGTTGAATTGTGCCGTGGATTGCTGGTGAGCATGATTCAGCCATCGATCTGGAAGGTCAGCACCCATCACTACTTGCCACATCCGGCGGCATCACTACGATGACACCATGTTTCACCGGCAAGGCAACAATCCAATCGCAGGCGCAGTTACACCTGAAAGCACTCAATTGCCCCCGTCGATTCCAGACCATGAACTCCTGCGATGCATTGGCAGGGGGAGTTACGGTGAGGTCTGGCTGGCCAAGACGGTGATGGGAACTTTCCGGGCCATTAAAGTGATTCATCGCCGGAGTTTCCGTGATGAACGCCCGTATGAGCGCGAGTTCAATGGACTAAGGAAGTACGAGCCGGTATCCCGCAGCCACCCGGGACTCGTAGGCATCCTTCACAGCGGGCTCAACGCCGCTGCCGGATACTTTTATTGCGTGATGGAACTCGCTGACGACGCGCACACGGGGCAGAAGATCAATCCGCAGACCTACGAGCCCAAAACGCTGAACAGTGAACTGGCCCGGCTCCAGAAGCTCCCGCTCGATCGCTGCATCGAAGTCGGTCGCAAGCTCGCGGCGGGTTTGCATCACTTGCACGAAAACGGACTCGTTCACCGCGACGTCAAACCGTCGAACATCATCTTCCTCAATGACGCCCCACGATTTGCGGACATCGGTCTTGTGACGGACATCGGCGAAGCCGCGACCTTCGTAGGAACGGAAGGGTATGTGCCGCCGGAAGGCCCCGGAAAACCGCTGGCGGACATCTATGGCCTGGGCAAGGTGCTCTACGAGATGATCACAGGAAAGGATGTGCGCGACTTTCCTGAGTTTCCCACGACAGCGGATGGCACCACGAGTCCGCGACTGGAACGGTTCTACCATGCGGTGCTCCAAGCGTGTCACCTGAGCTCCGCCCGCCGCTTCCAGAGCGGTCAGATCCTTCATGACACCCTGACCGAACTCGTCGCCACCACGCCACGAGCAGGCGCGGGCCAGGTGAACATTGCCTCGCCGCCTCCAGTCACCAAACCATCGACGGTGGCTGTGATCGCTGACTCCACCTCCCCCGCGGATGTGAAATTCGCAGCTTTCCTGCGAGAACACCTGGCAAAGGAGAAATTTGTCCTGTTGCCGGATAGCGCGGCCGCAGGCGTAGAATGGGCCCGGCGCGTCGAGGAACGGGCAGCCCAGGCGGATGTGATCATCGTCGTGATCTCAATCATTTCGGCGGAGAGCGAGCTGCTGTGTTACGAGATTGATCTCGCCCGGGACACGGCCCAGCAACGCCAGGGCAAACCCCGACTGGTGGGAGTGTCCATGCAGGACGTGAAGTCACTTCCGGAGGCGTTCGCAGGTTGGGTGGAATTGGTTGCCTCGGTTCATGGGAGCACCCCGCAGGATCAGGAACAGGCGGCGATTGAATTGATCAAGGCCCTTCAGTCCGGCGCGCCAGCGCCGGCCCCGCGTCAGCGACCCAAACTTGAGACGGTGGGTGGCGCCGTTCCCCTCGACTCGATGTATTACGTGGTCCGGGAGGCGGACGAAGAATTCGAAAGCTCCATCGCCAAGCATGACAGCATTGTGCTGGTGAAGGGGGCGAGGCAGATGGGCAAGACCTCCCTGCTGGCGCGCGGCCTGCAACTCGCGAGAGACAGGGGGTTCCGTGTGATCTTGACCGATTTCCAAAAGCTCAACGTGAGCGCCTTCGAATCGATCGAGAAACTCTACACGGCATTGAGCCACTCGATCGTGGACCAGCTCGACCTGGACACCTTCATCGAGGACACCTGGGATGTCCGGCGAAGCGCGAATTCCAATTTCGAGCGCTACCTCCGGCGCGAGGTTCTCGCGAAAATCTCACCACACCTCGTTTGGGGCATGGACGAGGTGGACCGGCTCTTCGGTTGCCCGTTCAGCAGCGAAGTCTTTGGATTGCTTCGGTCTTGGCATAACGATCGCGCTCTCGATCCAAGCGGCCCATGGTCGCGGCTCACCATGACAATCGCTTACGCCACGGAAGCGCACTTGTTCATCTCCGACATGAATCAGTCGCCGTTCAACGTCGGCACGCGGCTCGCGCTCGGTGATTTTTCCCGTGACCAGGTCGCGGAATTGAATCTCCGCTGCGGCAATCCCCTGCCAACCTCCGCCGATGTGGATCAATTCGTCGCGCTCGTCGGCGGCCAGCCTTTTCTCGTGCGCAAAGGGCTCAATGAAATCGCCAGGAACGATTGGAAGATCTCCACCTTTGAAACAGAGGCGGACCGTGATGAAGGAATGTTCGCCGACCATCTCCGTCGCATCCATGTGCTGCTGACGCGTGACTCAGGAATGATCGATGTCGTGAAGAGCGTGCTCACCGGCAGGATGAACGTGACCTCTGAACAGTTTTACCGTCTTCGAAGCGCCGGCGTGATGATAGGAGACACTCAACGCGATCTCAAACCGCGCTGTTTGTTGTATGAACGATACCTCCGGCGGCATTTGCTGGAGGGAGCCTGAACGGGCTGGGCGGATGCCCGTGAGTGGGCTTCTCCCGCCCAAAATCATCTGCAGACGGGGTGGGATCAGCATTCGTCAGGCAGATTCTCCGGAGTTCCTGTAGCGTGTTGGCTGGATCCAACTGCCAATCAACACGGCCCTCGCTGGATCAAGCGGATCGAGTCCAGACGCAGCCTGGCGGCGGTGAGGTGCTGATCCAACGCGCGATGCTGGCTGGTAAGCAGCTCAATTTCCTCGTCGCGCACGCTTCGATTGACCTTCTGCAATTCCTTGAGGCGTGTGATTTCATGCTCAAGCTGGGCGTTCATCTCCTTCCGCGCCCCGGCGATGATGCCAGGCACAAGACGGTTCGCCAGGCTTTGTGCTTTATCGATCAGGCCTGGCAGCAGATCTTCACGCAATTCCGGCCGATCCAGCAATGCACCGGTGTTTCCGTTTCGAAGAACTCGGGTGAGCGTCTCAGGCGTCAAAGCAGCGCCCGCATCGCTGCTACGATGGTCCAGCACCACCCGCAATGGAGTGGGAGGCAGAAAGCGGTCGATATGAAGTTGAGCGGGAGCGATGCACTCGAGCAGATACACGGCTTCCAGGTACAATCCGACGATTTTTGGATCGTGCCATTGAGCGAAGCTGCAATTGCCGTTTTCTGATCCCAGCAAAAGATCCAAAGCCCCGGTGACGAGTGGATGGTCCCATGTAAGAAATTGAACCTGCTCATGCGCCAAAGCTCGCTGGCGATCACAAGTAACCGTGAGCCCTTCGGCTGGCAGTCCCGGAAAAGAATCCGCAAAGACTCCTGTCGAGCCCAGTTTATAGGTGCGCGGTGTCAATTCCTCCACCTGAATGGAGTAGTGGTCGAAGATTGAGACCATAAAATCGTCCAGGATCAGATCCTGATCCCGTTCGCGGATTTCCGTCACCAAGCGGGCGGCGACATCGGATCGAAATGAGTTCAATTCAAGCAACCGGTCCCTGCCCTGTTCCAAACGCCGGGCAATCTCCTTCCTTGCGCTTTGAGTTTCGCCGATCAGCCGGTCCAACTCAGCGCGGGAACTCTTCGCGGTCTCATGAAAATCCTGCGCCAGGTCATGAATCCTCGAACCAAACCGTTCGAGGAGTTCGCGGCCGCCATGCAGATTGCTCTCGAACGCGTGCAACCCTTCCTGATACCAGCGCGCCAGCACCTCCTGGGAACTGCCTGTGACAAATGGCACATGCACCTGAATCTCCGAAGTCTGCCCGATCCGATCGAGTCTCCCAATCCGCTGTTCCAGGAGTTCCGGGTCAAGCGGCAGGTCAAACAGGACCAGATGATGCGCAAACTGGAAGTTTCGCCCCTCACTGCCGATCTCCGAGCAGATCAGGAGGCGAGCGCCCCCCTCTTCGGCAAACCAGGCCGCGCTGCGGTCGCGCTGCACCAGTGGGATACCTTCATGAAACACTGCCCGCTTCACGTTGATGCGTAGTTGCAGCGCCGCGTCAATGGCCTCAACCTTGCGCTGTGTCCGGCAGATCAGCAGCACCTTCTGCTCTCCCAGGCTGCGCAACAGATCCGCCAGCCAGTCGATCCGACAATCCTCGGTGAAATCCGGATGAAAGCCCGCCGCTGCCGTCACATTCGTATCCGCCGCGAACTCGTCCGCGAGCGCATCAAAGTGATCCATGTCAGCCGGTGGCATTTCCAGGGGCTGCATCCGGGGAACCCGCTTCGGAAAACCAGCGATGGTGGCGCGGGTGTTGCGAAACATCACACGTCCCGTGCCGTGTTGATCCAGCAGGGAGCCCATCAACTCATCACGAACGTCGCCATCGCCAAGCGCAACCCTCTCCAACCTGGATCGAACGTTTTGTTCCGTGACTGCCAGGATGCGAGCCAGCTTCTTCACATCAGTCGCCACGAGGGATTGATTTCCAAGAATTTTTTCGGCGAGGCGGGCAACATCCCTGTAGCCCTCCGCTTCACGAATGAATTCTTCAAGATCATAAAACCGATCCCTGTCCAGCAGCCTTAGCCGGGCAAAATGGCTGGCCACGCCAAGTTGTTCGGGAGTCGCGGTCAGGAGCAGCAGACCGGGAGTCCCCTGCCCCAACGCCTCGACCACCGCATATTCCGGACTGACGGCTTCCGGCGACCAGCCGAGATGATGAGCTTCGTCCACGACAAGCAGATCCCAGCCCGCGTCGAGCGCCTGTCTTACGCGGCCATCCTTCCCCGTGAACAAGCCGATGCTGGCGAGCACCAATTGATCGTCGAGGAAAGGATTGGCTTCCGGATTGGCGGTTTCGATGGATTCACAGCGATCCTCGTCGAAGATGTGGAACCAGAGATTGAAGCGGCGCAGCAATTCCACAAACCACTGATGAACCAACGATTCCGGGACGAGGATCAGCACCCGGTGCGCGCGACCGGTCAGGATCAACCGATGCAAGATCAGGCAGGCTTCAATTGTCTTTCCAAGCCCGACTTCGTCAGCGAGCAGGACCCGGGGCACCAGGCGTCCGGCCACTTCCGAGGCAAGGCAAAGCTGATGAGGTATCAGATCGATGCGCCCTCCCACAAAACCACGCACCTTCGACTTGCGGCGGCGATGTTGATGCTTCAACGCGGTCATCCGCAGGTCGAACATGTCCGGTGGGTCCACCTGCCCCGCGAGCAAACGGTCCTCGGGCTTGTTGAAGCTGATCGCATCGCTCAATTCGGTTTCGCACAACTCCCGTCCGTCACCTGCGTAGATGATGAGCCCATCACGTTCGGCGACTGATTGAATCATGAGAAGCGCCTCGTCCCGATTCTTGATCGTGTCCCCCGCCCGAAAGCGCACGCGCCGGAGTGGCGCGTTGTCGCGGGCGTATTCGCGCGTTTGATCGCTGGCGCCAAAAACGAGCGTCACCGTTCGAGGCCCGACGCTGCGAACCAAACCCAGTCCGAGCTCGGGTTCGCTCTCACTGATCCATCGCTGTCCGGGGTGGAAGTTTTCAGGCATGGGCTGGGAGGACTCTTACTGGTGGAAGACTCGATCTGGTCAACGTGATTTGCAAGGGCACATTGTCGGATTGGTCTCCCACTGGTGTCCGCTCGCGAAAACCATCCACTGAGAAGCTGGCAGATCAGAAAAAAGCCAGGCACGAAGCCTGGCTGAAAAACAATCCTGTAAGCGATTCAACGCTTACTTCAACTTCAGCGCGATCTGCTTGTCTATCTCCGCTGCAAGATCAACATCCGCGCCGCCGCCCTTCTTGCGGGCCTGCACTCGCACGCGGCTGATCTTCGGCCCGATCTCGTCCACTGCCACCCATACCGTCCGGGTGTCCACCTTCGCTTCGAGAGTGTTGCTGATGGTGTTCTCGCCGACGAGGGTGCCGTTATAGTTGAGAACCTCCTTCGCGGACTGGAAAATTTGTGCAACAGGCCGTTCGTACCGGCCTTCAATGGTATCCTTCACCAGCGGAATGGCGGCCCGGCGCCTGCCATCCACCGTTCCCACGCAACCAATCGACGCCGACAGCAAACAACCTGCGGCCAACACAGCTAGAAAATTCAGTTTCATCGCCAGTAATCCAACCTGCCGTCACACAACGCGTCAAGCGTGAAGGTTGGCTGCACATCGCTTGTAACCTTTCCGCAAAAATCGTTTAGTGCTTGGTAGGCCCCGCTGCAGGTTTGTGGTGAATGGCGGGTGTTGGGTGTTGTGGGCACACGGATCCACAACGGCGGCGGGGCCCATTTGAATTTGGCTGAACCGACAGGACAACGGATGAACGAAACAGTCATCGCACATTATCAAATTCTCCGGAAGCTGGGTGAAGGAGGGATGGGAGAAGTGTACCTGGCCCAGGACACGAGGCTGCAGCGGCAGGTGGCGCTCAAGCTCCTGCCACCAGGACGGACGGAGGATCGCAAATGGCGGCATCGTTTTCTCATTGAAGCGCGGGCGGCTTCCGCGTTGAACCACCCCAACGTGTGCGTGATTTACGACGTGGGAGAGCACGAAGGGCAACGCCCTTATCTCGCCATGGAATACGTCGAGGGGCTGACTCTCCAGGCTTTGCTCCGCGAATCCATGCTCGAGATCCGGGAGGTGGTCGAGATGGCGGTCCAGATCGCGGACGCCCTGGATGCAGCCTACGCGAAGGGGATCGTGCATCGGGATCTCAAGCCTTCCAACATCAGCATCACAGAGCGCGGCCAGGTAAAGGTGCTCGATTTCGGTCTGGCAAAAAGATTTGGAGCGGGAGACACGGAAAGCAGCGAAGCTCCGACGCTTCATCAGACCGCGCCCGGTCAAATCCTTGGAACTCCCTCCTACATGAGCCCCGCGCAGGCCGTCGGACGCCCGGTGGATCATCGTACTGATAACTTCAGTCTGGGCATTGTTCTTTATGAAATGGCGACCCGCCAGCTCCCCTTCCGGGGCGAAACCGTGGTGGATGTGATGCACCGGGTGGTTCATTACACACCTGAGCCCATGTCGCGCTTCAACCCGCGCGTGCCGGAATCCTTCGAGCGCGTGGTCAGCCGTTGTCTGGAAAAGGATCCGTCACGTCGTTACCAGCTCCCCCAGGAATTGCTGACTGACCTCAAGGCCGTGCTGCGAGGGCTCGGCGCCGCGAATCTGACCGACCAGGGCAACACCGTGATCGCCACGGCTCTGTTGGCCGGCAATCCGAATGAACTTCCCGCCACCGTTGCCTCCGCTGATGAGGTCAAGAACAGCGACATCTTCATCAACTGCGCATTGATCCATGATCAACCGCTCTCGTCCGATCAACGCGGCTGGGTCTCCCAGCTCCAGCGCCACCTCGAAGTCCGGCTCGAACAACTTTGGGGCGAGCCCGTCAAGATCGGCCGTTACCCGATGCCTCCAGGTGATCCTCCGGTGGATCAGGCGTTCTTTGACGGCCTGGCCAGGGTCAAGACAATGGTCTCGGTCGTCTCCCCTCCCTTCATGAAGGCCGAAGGTTGCCGTCGCGAAGTCACGGCATTCCATCAGCACACGACAAAGCAAGGCGGGATGTGGCTGGGTGACAAATCTCGGATGTTAAAGGTGGTGAAAACACCGGTGGAAATGCGCGACATGCCGGCACCCATGTCGGACATTTTCTCGCGCGTGCCGGACTTCAACTTCTTCGAGTTGGACCCGCTCACCGGGCGGGTGCGTGAATTTGACGAGAGTTTCGGTGCGATTGCCAAGCAACGCTTCTTCGAGAGCATTTACGATCTGGCGCAGGAACTCTGCCTCCTGCTCAAGGCTTGCAAGCTGGGTCAGCACGCTTCAGGAGCAGCTCCTTTCAATGGCCGCACGGTTTTCCTCGCTGAGACCACGGCGGATTTGCGAGCCGACCGCGACAGTCTCCGCCGCGAATTGCTCGAACTCGGCCATCGCGTCCTGCCCGAGGGCGTGCTCCCGTTGGACCGGGAGGAACTCGAAGCGTCCGTGCGGGAATACCTCAATCAATCCCAGGTGGCCATCCACCTCGTCGGGAGCCGTTACGGTCTGATACCGGAAGGCGCTCAGGAATCGATGATCGAACTGCAGAATCGCTGGGCGGGAGCGCATGCGCGCTGCCGCGACTTGCGACGGTTGATCTGGATTCCGCCCAGCCAGATTCCGCGCGAGGAACGCCAGGAAAAATTCATCCACAGCCTGCGCGTCGATCCTGAATTCCAGGTCGGCGCCGAAGTCATCGAAGGTCCGTTGAGTTCCCTCAAACAACTCGCGCTGCAACGTTTGAAACCAGCCGAGCCTCTGCGCCTACCGGCTGCGTCGGCATCCGGTGAACATCCGCCGCATGTGTATCTGCTCTGCGATCATGCTGATGAACCGGCTGCTGCCGAACTTCAGGACTGGCTGTTCGAGCAAGGATTCGAGGTTTCGCTCCCGGATCACGGCACAGACGAAGACGAAGCGGGCCGGTTTCATCGCTCCACCTTGTGCGCCTGCGACGCCGTGCTGGTTTACTTCGGCGAAGTTCGCCGATCCTGGGTGGAAACCAAACTGCGCGATCTGCTGAAAGCGCCCGGATTCGGCAGGACCGTGCCATTCGCAGTGAAAGCCGTCTATGCAACGCCGGGTGGGGATTTTCAGAAGCAAAGATTCAAGACCCACCTGGCTGACGTCATCAACGCACAAACACGGCTCGACACGACGGCGCTGCGGCCGTTCGTGGAACGGATCAAGGCCGCGCGGATGGCAACGGCATAAGGACTCATGCAAAGGAACTCGCGAAGCGTCTTGGAGACTTGGCGGACTGCCCAACGGCCCCGTGACTCGCGAAGCGTCCTGGACTGCGGTAGCCCTCTACCGCTTTGTCCGCGAGCAGGACGAACCAGCAGACGAAACTTCGCGCCTGGCTGTTTCCAGCTCCACGGTCAAAGCGCCAGAGGACTGGCGCAGTCCAAGACCTGGCGGACTTCCCGGCAACTTTGATATTTATCATGACCTCGACCACTCCCGACCTCACCAATCCGTTTCCCGGACTGCGCTGCTTTTTGTCCGACGAAGATTACCTCTTCTTTGGCCGGCACGAGCAGATCGAAGATTTGCTTCGGCGCCTGCGCACGAATCGTCTCGTTGCCGTCGTCGGCACCTCGGGCAGCGGCAAATCTTCGCTGGTGCGCGCGGGCCTGCTCCCGGCGGTGTTGGGCGGTGGCATGAGCCAGAGCGGCAGCGCTTGGGAAATCGCCGTCATGCGTCCCGGTGGCAGCCCCATGGCCCATCTGGCGCGCGCGCTCTGCGACGCCGGGCTTTACGACGCCGATGCCGAGGACGTCCAGTTTCACATCCAAGCCACATTGAGCCGCAGCCGCAACGGCTTGATTGAAGCCGTCCGCCAATCGCCGGCTGCCGCCGGTTCCAAGCTCCTGCTCGTCGTGGATCAATTCGAGGAGCTGTTCCGGTTCAACCGGGCCAGCGCCACGAGCCAGGAGGAAGCCATTCAGTTCGTGAACCTGCTCCTGCAAGCCACCCAGCAGGCGGAGCAAAGCATCTACGTGGTGCTGACCATGCGCTCGGATTTCCTCGGCGAATGCTCGCAGTTCCTCGGACTGGCCGAAGCGGTCAACGACGGCGAATTCCTCATTCCCAGGATGACACGCGACCAGATTCAGGAAGCCATTCAAGGCCCCATCCGCGTGCGCGGTGCCGAGATCGCCCCACGCCTGTTGTTCCGCCTGCTTAACGATGTCGAGGACAACCAGGATCAGTTGCCCGTGCTGCAACATGCGTTGATGCGGACGTGGGACCTTTGGAGTAGGAGTCAGGAGTCAGGAGTCAGGGGGCAGGAGTGGAAGCATCCAAATCTGAATTCCGAAAGCCGAAAGCCGAAATCTCCAATCTCCAATCTCCAATCACGCCTCAACCCCTCACCCCGGCCCTCTCCCCCTCCGAGGGGGCGAGGGAGAATCGTTCACCGCGTGTAGCAGAAACGGGAGCGCCAGGATTTGCCAAGGCGCGGTCGGATGTCCTCCCTCTCCCAGCAGGAGAGGGCCGGGGTGAGAATTCGCCGAATCCAGTTTCGCGCCCTGACCCCTTGACCCCAACCACTCCTCTCCCTGCCCTCTCCTCTCCGTCCGACGGAGAGGAGAGGGTGGCCGCAGGCCGGGAGATGAGTGGTCGCGGGG
>SXMN01000002.1 GCA_005777315.1 Verrucomicrobiales bacterium | reverse complement strand
GACCATTCGTAGTCCAGTTCACATGATCGAAACCATCAACAAGCTGGTGCGTGTGCAGAAGCAGTTGGTGCAGGATTTCGGTCGCGAATCAACGCCGGAAGAGATCGCGGACGAAATGCAGTTGCCGGTGGATCGCGTTCGCGCTGTCCTTAAGATGGCTCAGCAACCGATCTCACTTCAATCCCCGGTCGGCGACAGCGAGGATACGAATTTCGGCGACTTCATCGAGGACAAGTCAGCTGAGAATCCTTCAGACATGACAAGTTACAGCCTCCTGAAGGACAAGCTGGGCGACGTGCTGACCAGCCTGACAGAGCGGGAGCGCAAAGTTCTCGAACTCCGTTTCGGTCTGGGTGACGGGTACTCAAGGACACTCGAGGAAGTCGGCAAGCAATTCAAAGTCACCCGCGAGCGCATTCGACAGATTGAAGCCAAGGCGCTGAGGAAAATGCGGCATCCGACGCGGATCCGCCAATTGCAAGGGTTCCTCGAGGGAGAAGCTGTTGAACTTGTCTAGCCGAGCTGGCTGCGGACGGCGCTGAACAGCGCGGAGAGCGGGAATGGTTTGCGAAGGTAAATGGCGCGCTCTGGGAGCAACTCCCTCATGGATGCCTCATCTCGAACACCAAACCAGATCAAAGGAAGCTTTGGAGCCATTTTTTGAATAGCTGCCATGCTATCCAGAACACCGCCGCCACTTATTCCGTCCGAAATGATCGCGAGTGAAATCCTTGCTCCGTTCCGGTCGAGAAGTTTGATCATCTCCGTCTCGTCTTTCGCTGAAACAACGGCCTCTACTGTTCGGGAGAGAAAGGTCTTTGCCACTTCACGCCCTATTGGATCAGGATCGACATAAAGGATGGTACTTGACCGACTTGAAGCAGGAGCACCGGGTGCGTTTCCCTGCTGATTCCCGCCAAGAGGCAACCATAAGCGAACGGAGGTGCCGCTTCCCTCCACGCTATCCATCCCCATGAGTCCACCGTGGAGCAATGTAATGCTCTGAACCGCGGTCAACCCAAGTCCGGAAGCCTGTCCTCTTGGCCGGGTGGAAAAGAACGGTTCACAGCAACGCGTGAAGACATCCGGAGTCATTCCCATTCCGCCATCAGAAACCTCGATCTCGACCACTTCAGCCGCTGTAGATCTCTGAGCGAATTCTGGAGGAGCCTGAACTCTCCGAAGCCGGACGGTCAACTTCCCGCCAAACACCAGGGCGTACTGCGCATTGCTTAGAAGTTGCTCGATCGCGAGAGACATCAGCAATTCGTCGAACGCCAACCGGCAGTCTTCTATCTCACACGTCACCTCAATCCGAGCATCCACAGCAAGGTTTGCCCTCCAAGAGGTCACAACCTTCGAAACCAGAGCGGCCAGATCCCCTTCCACGGAGTTGAACTGCCTTTGCGGTCTGACCGCAGTGAGCATCAGGTCCATGGATCGCTCTGATTTTCTGGCCGATTCCTCAAGTTTTGAAACATAGGCGGACGCAGAAGATCCGGCGGCAAGTTCAGTTTTCAACAGCGTCGTGTACCCGAGCAAAGGGACGAGCATGTTGTTGAAATCATGGCCAAGCCGATCGACCAGGCTCTTGAGCGATTCAAGTCGCTGATCACGTTCTCGAATGCCATCGGCAGACACTCGCAACTGACTGTCGACACTGCTAATTCCAGGAATTTCGGCCACAGGTTACAATGCTATCTTCCGATTCTTGGTTGGATGACCGCGAAGGGGGTGATCGGTCAGCCAGTCAAGGTTTTGACTCATGAGGCGGAGTTCCTACCAAAGCCCGATTGAAATGCAAGTGGCCCCTGGGTTTGCGATCGGAATTCCTGAAGCGGCGAATCCCCGAGACTGTCCACGGAATTACTGGCTGCCATCAACCACTGGAACCGAGGTCACTTCGGCTGAAACCGTGGCCATCAGCAGGTCTTCGATGGTCTGACACTTCCTCTGCGTAACGGCATTCACCTGAGCCAAGCTGTAGCGACATTGCGCAAATTGTGATAAACCCATGTTATATGCCGCATAAAGTTCCCCGTGAGAAGGAGGCCGCTTGAGTCGCTTCCCGAGCTCTTCATATAAGATCACAAAGTAATCCGAGGCATACGACCGGTTGATGCGCCTGTTGTACACGTGCCGGAGGTAATTGTAGGTAGGAATCCTTCGCGTCTTGCGCCAGGCGTTCACGTCCACCCATGCTGCTTCAGAAAGTTGGAAATCCCCAAGTGATTGGCCGTCATCTCCCCAAAGCATCAAGCCGTCCGAAGACTCTATACGTCGAACAGCTTTCAGAAAATCGTCGCTCGGCCGCCACTGGTCCGCTCGAACCAGACTCAAATCCGAGATAAACAGGGCCGATGCTGCCCAAATTGCCAGACCACGTGCCATTCCTCGATCTTTCTCAGTCAGTGTAGTACTCCGTCAGTCATCAAATGAGGGGTAAAGTTTCTTGAGTTTGACGCGGGCATCGTCGGTGGTGAAACGCCAGTTGATTTTGGAAGAGGGCTGATTGCGACGCCGGGTCCAGGCGGCGATCTCTTGGCGCAGGGTG
>SXMN01000279.1 GCA_005777315.1 Verrucomicrobiales bacterium | reverse complement strand
TTACTGAGGAGACCGTTGGATAGGCTACAAATCTTGACGGCGGCACAGACGCATCTGCTTCGTTGCTCGCTTGGTCAGAGGCCGCTGCGGGCATCCTCCCGCGTTCGCGCCTCGCATCTGCATCTGTGGCGCTCGCCATCATTCGTAGCCTATCCAACGGTCTCCTCAGTACATGGCCCTTTCGAGGAATAGTGCGGTTTTCAAATTGAAAGTGGTTGAAAATCGATGGAACGTGCATCCATGAAAAGGTTACGGATGGTCGGGTCCATACTAAAAGCAACCCCCATCGCACTGACGACAGGTGTCGCGCTCCTCGGTTTCGTCCTCACCTTCAAACTCTCCGCCGCCGAATCTCCAGCCGCGCCAGGCTCGCCAAGGGCCTACCGGGAGCATGCCATGGCACAGGAAGGAAACCCGGAACGCGGAAAGAAATTGTTCAATGACGCACGCACGCTGTGTTTTCAGTGTCACACAGTCGATGGCAAGCCAGTAAAACCCGGGCCGGATCTTCTGACTGTCGGTGACAAGTATCCGCGTGTTGAATTGATTCGCGCAGTGCTCGAACCCTCCGCAACGATCATGCCCGGCTACGGACGGACAGAGATCGAAACAAAGTCTGGCGAGAAGTTCGACGGCATCCTGAAGAGTGTTTCCCAAACGGAATTAATCCTCGTCAACGCTTCGTTGATGACAAACCGAGTGCAGAAGTCGGATGTGAAGGCCCAACAATCGAGCCCTGTCTCGATCATGCCCGAAGGAGTTCATGCGGGATTATCACCCGAGGAATTCACAGATTTGATCGCCTATCTCGAGGTCCTGAAGCAGCCAGAGATGCAGATGGCGAATGAGGCGGGCACACCCTCGGTTATCAGGCGTCTGGCGCAGCCCGTGACCATCAGTCCAATTCACGACGACTCCGTCAGGTTCGACAAGCCGACCTGGTTCGGCGAGCACCCGACAGTGCCAAATGTGTTTGTCGTGGCCGAGCAGATCACGGCCAGGGTTTGGTTGCTTGGGAAAAAGAATGGCGGTGACACCAAAACCCTTTTTGCCGATATCAGACCGGAAGCGACCACTGGTGAGATTGAAGGCGTGATGAGCGTTGCGTTTCACCCGCAGTTCGCCTCAAACCGGAAATTTTATCTGATCCATGATCTCGTGGAAGGCGGCGAACGGGCGATGGTGGTGGCCGAACGGAT
Source organism: Verrucomicrobiales bacterium (assembly GCA_005777315.1). Classification (GTDB taxonomy): domain Bacteria; phylum Verrucomicrobiota; class Verrucomicrobiia; order Limisphaerales; family F1-12-MAGs170; genus F1-120-MAGs170. The sequence continues at coordinate 12,085 of SXMN01000279.1, read as the reverse complement.
TGCCGCACCTGACGGAACCATTGATTCCGGCATGCCGTCGCGGCGCATCATCCGGATAGCAGCCACGACGGAGGTGCATCACGGTGGCGGCATGGTCTTCGGGCCGGATGGGATGCTCTACATCGGGATGGGGGACACCGGGCCGCAGGAGGATCCACTCGGACACGGGCAGGACTTGCGCACGCTGTCAGCAAAAATTCTCCGCATCGATGTGAACCGCACTGAAACAGGACGGAATTATGCCGTCCCGATTGACAATCCATTCGCAACTCACCGCGATCCCGCTGTTCGGCGCGAGATTTGGGCTTATGGGCTGAGGCAGCCTTGGAGATTCAGCTTCGATCCAATGACAAAGGATCTGTGGGTGGGTGATGTGGGCCAGAATCGTTTCGAGGAAGTGAGCATCGTGCGAGCGGGCGAAAATCACGGTTGGAATGTGTACGAGGGATTCGAACTGTTCTCGAATGCATTTCGAAAGGAAAACGCTGCCTACGCCCCGCCGGTTGCGTCTTTCCGCCGCAAACACGGTGTGTCCGTCACGGGTGGTTTCGTCTATCGAGCGCGACGGGAGAGCTCCTTCAATGGGGTTTACATTTGCGGCGATTACGAATCCCGGCGTCTGTGGGGCATCACGCAGCGCCTCGGAAAGTTACAAACGATTCGAGAGATCGGCACAAGCCCGGCAAAGGTTGTTTCCTTCGGTACTGACCGCAAAGGAGAGCTTTACATCGTCGGTTACGATCTGGGTGTGATTTACAAGGTGGATCTTTCCGCCGCGAAGTTCGAGTGAGGCGGATGGCGGCTGGTTGTTTTTCAAAACGCGTTCATCGTGTCCAGCACGGCACGGACCCGTGGAACTTCGTGAGTGCGGAACAAGTCTGTTCGACCCATGGACGCCAGGACGGCAAAGAAACCCTCGGCGGAACGGACTTCTTCCCTGAAGTAATCGAAGGCGTGGGGAAGGGCGTGGCAAACTGGAAACCCCAGTGTACGCAGGCGGAATGTGTTCAGAAAAACCTTCATTTGATGGCGCACACGAAGAGCACTGTCCTGAAGGTTCCGGTAATAAAATCCCAGCCCGGGATCAATGAAGATTTTCGTCAGACCCGTCTTGGTTGCCAGATCGATCTGGCGGGAGAAGTAATCCCTCATCATTCCCGTGGAGTCGGCTCCAAAGTCGAAGTCGCCGACTTCCCGGACGTTATCTCCTTGGACGTAGCAGATGATCACCGCCGCATCATGGGCTGCGATTTGCTGGTAGATTTCCATGCTTTCGGCGGTGCCAGTCAGGTTGATCACGTTGGCCCCCGCTTCGAGACACGCCCGGACCACCGCAGGCTGGTACGTCTCCACCGAAGTCAGAATGCCGGTGTCTCGCAGCTCACGAAGCACTGGCAGAAGCCGGTTGTTCTGTGCAGTGTCATCATGACGTGATGCATGTGCCAGGGTTGATTCAGCTCCGATGTCCACAATCGCCGCGCCTTGCGCATGAAGCACCCGCCCTCGTTCAATCGCCGCTTCGGTGCTCAGGCAAACGCTCTCCCGGTACCATGAATCCGGGGACAGGTTGACCACGCCCATGATCGCGGGATGAGTATTGAAGGGGAAATGCCTGCCGCCAATTGAGAATTCAACCACGCGAGCCTTGAGGGCGTCGTGGTGCTGGCTGGCAAGTTCGGCGAGATCTTCGAGTTTTAACACGTTTCAGTGGAGAATCAGAAATGAACCATCGCGTTTCGCTACAGCGGCGGCAAAACTCCACACGGGAATCCCGTCTTGCCGGCCTTTCATGTCGGATGCCTTGCCCGTGGAGTCGAAGAGTTGCCACGCGAAAGCCCCGCCCCTGTTCCAACCAGTGCCTTCAGACCAGGCAACCAGAGTCGATCCGTCGGAGGAGACGCTTATCGCCGGGTGACGGGCCTTGGCCGCGCCTGACGGAGAACGGGGTGTTTCCGTGGAGCCCGCTCCCGACTTCAGCGCTGTCCAGAAAATCTGCTGATCACTCTCCCATGCGGCCACGGTTCTTGTTCCAGACTGCGCGAAGGCGGCACTGCTCATCGGACAATTCGGAGTTTGCCACGGATGCGAAAGAATCGATTCGAAATTCCTTCCTTCACGTGAAGTCAACAGGCGCATGGATCTGTTTAACTTCTCCGAGGCTCCGCGGAACAGGACGAGAAGGTTGCCGTCGTCCCCTGAAAACGCACGAAGTCCGCAGCACCCGCAAGCTCCGGAATCTGCCGGACTGATCTGATGCTCGGCACCGAAGTCCCGTCCGTCGTTTGTGGAACGAGCGAGGAAGACCGCCCGATTTCCTTCGTCGGCCTCGGCACCCGGGATGAGGGCGTGCCAGACCACATGGACATTTCCATGTGCGTCCGCGGCCACGGAGCCGCCCCCGTCCAATCCGGCGGCCTTGGTGATCATATCCCGCTCCGGTTCGAAGGCCGTGCCTGCATCGTTCATCCGCGAGTAGAGCATGGGAACGCCTACGTGTGTGGCAGGAGATGCTTCAGAACTTCCATTCCATGCCACGTGAATCCGTCCGTTGCGTCCGAGGGCCATCTGGGCTCCACGTATCGAACCGACAGCAATGGCGCTTCCAGACTTGCTGTTGACTCGAATGGGCTTGGACCACTCAGCCTTCCCAGCCTCCTGTCGGACATACTGAAGGTCGCCGGCGGAAGGATTCCCTGAGAAATAGACTAGATGAAGCGTTCCGTGAGTGTCCGAGAGAAGCTGAGGTTGAATCCCGCCATTTGGAACGCGTTCGATGAGAAGTTTCGTAGCTTTGCCAGGTTCAGCCTTGAGTGATGTAAAAGAAGCGAAGATCGAGAACGCAACGGTGGCTGCGAAGATCATGGACGGACGGCAAAAATCGTAGCTGACACGATTTTGAGAGTATTGGAGTTTCATGGTGCGAACCGTAGCTTCGCGAGTGTTGTGGTCAAGAGTTCCAAAGTATTTTGAGGAGTTCAGCCCGCTTGGGCGCATCAAGGTCAGGAACAACAAACGGTCGGGAGTGGCCGATGGAACCAGAGAATGAGAAAGGCGGATGATATGGAAACAATCATGATATTTGTGGCGGTCTCAGCTTTCATGGTGCATCCACGCCGGGAACTTCGGCCTTTCCTTTTGGTGCTCCACACCTAAAGTCTCGTGCGAAATTTGAAACCTCGAACCTGGAACTCCTGAACGTTATGGCAGCAGATACCTCCGTCGTCGCAAAAGTCGAACTTCCACCACTCACACCGCAAAATCTCAAATCCAAGCTCGCTCCTGCGCCTGCCACCGCGCCGAAACACGCCGTCACCGTCAAAAACGCCGCCGGGCAGGATGTGATTCTCGGGGATCCGAGAGCGACGCGAGCGATGGTCGCCTTGATGGATGTCCATGCAGTTGTTGGTGGCGCGGCGTGTCATTGGGGTGGCCCTGCTGCCTTCGCAGAAATCAATGCAGCCATCCACGGCCTGATGTTCAGTGTCAAGGGCCGCCAGTGGCATGAAGCCTACAACTACGTGAACGACGCCGGCCACGCCGAGAATGGTGTTTATGCGTTGCGGGCCAATTACGGTTTCGATGGTTTGAATGCGGAGGCGTTGAAGGATTTTCGTTCGATCAAATCCAAGCTCACCGGCCATGGCGAATCCCACCTGAATCCGGAAGGCGTGCTTCTATCCAATGGCCCGCTCGGTTCGTCCGTCGGTCAGGCACAGGGTTTGGCCATCGGCGACAAACTCGCCAGGCGGGATCGGGTGACGATTCTGGTCGTTTCTGATGGCGCTTCAATGGAAGGCGAAGCGAAGGAAGGATTCGCCGCCATTCCAGGTCTTGCGGCGAAGGGCCACGTTAATCCGTTCGTGCTCGTGGTCTCGGACAACGACACCAAGCTGTCCGGTCGTATCACCAAAGACTCGTTTTCAATGCAGCCAACTTTCGAGGCAATGGATGATCTAGGCTGGGATGTTCGAAAAATCGCCAATGGCCACGATCTTCAAGCTTTTTACCTCTCGCTTGAAAAAGCTGTTGCTGACGCGAAATCGAATTCGAAAAAGCCCGTCTGCCTTTGGGTGAAAACCATCAAGGGCTATGGAATCAAGGCTACTGAGGAGAACTCCGCCGGCGGTCATGGGTTCCCGCTCGCAAACGGAGAAAAAATTCCAGACTGGATCACCGAGCTTTACAAGGGTGACAATGCACCCGCTGAATTTGTCGCGTGGGCTGCCGCGCTTCGATCGGATTGGGAGAAGAAGGAAGCTGAGAAGAAGGCCAAGGCTGCTGCTGCCGCCGCAAATCCGGCTCCGGCGGCACCATCGGTCAGAAAGGACAAAGTTCAGGCTGGACTTGCCGCGGGAGCAATCAAAGCCGCCATGGAAGGTCATCCCGTCTTCTCGGTCAGCTCCGACGTTCAAGGTTCGACGGGCATCAGCACCTTTCAGAAAGCAACTGGCAATTTCATAGAAGTCGGCATCGCGGAGTCGAACATGATCAGCGTTGGGGCGGGCCTCTCCAAGGCCGGCTACATTCCGATCGTGGATACCTTCGGCCAGTTCGGCGTCACCAAGGGCAACCTTCCCCTCACCATGGCTGCTCTTTCCCAGGCGCCGGTGATCGCGATGTTCTCGCACGTCGGTTTTCAGGATGCCGCCGATGGCGCTTCGCACCAGGCGACGACGTATTTCGCCGCTGTCAGCGCGATTCCGCACACCGTCGTCATTGCGCCGAGTTGCGCCAACGAAGCTGAGGCGTTTATGCACGGCGCCATCAAACGTATCGCCGATGAGCGAAATGCAGGCCGTGATGGCGAGTCCGCGATCTTCTTCGTGGGTCGCGAGAATTATCCTGTCGAATGGGTTTCCGGCGCCAGATACGAATGGGGCAAGGCGCAGATCATTCAAGAAGGCAGCGATGTCGTGCTGATAGGAAGCGGCGTGCTTTTCAGTAAATGTCTCGAAGCCGCGAAGCTGCTTCAGGCAAAGGGCAGATCCGCGACGGTCATCAACAATCCCTTCATCAACCGTGTGGATGTCGCGACCATTGGCGCAGCCGTCAAGAAGTGTGGTGGTCGTGTTGTGACCATCGAGGATCACCAGGTCATCGGCGGCATGGGTGCTCAAGTCTCGCACGCACTCTCCAACGCCGGTCTCGCCCATCGGATGACGACCCTTGGAATCCCAGGTGAGTTCGGCCAGTCGGCATACCTTGCGGAACAACTCTACGATAAGTATGGCCTCACCGGACCCAAGATGGCTGAAGCCGCGCTGGCGCTCCTGAGTTAGTTTGCAAATTCCCATGCAACCTTCACGAGGGTTGCGTGTTGTTACTCCGTGGCGACGCCCGGTTTGATCGCCCTCATCGTTCAATCGAACTACCACGGAGTGATTATATGGAAACAGAATGGATTTTGAGCCTTTGCATCGGCATCGGCCTGAGCGCCGCGTGCGGTTTTCGCGTATTCCTTCCCTTGCAAGTCATGAGCGTCGCGGCTTTCTGCGGCCATTTGAATCTTGCACCGGGATTCGAGTGGATCGGAACTCCGGTGGCTCTCGCCGCGTTTACCATTGCGACAACCATCGAGATTGCAGGTTACTATGTGCCGTGGGTGGATCATTTCCTTGATACCATCGCAGCACCCGCGGCTTTTGTGGCGGGGACGATCATCACGGCTTCGATGGTGAAGGACATGAGCCCTTTTCTTCAATGGACGCTTGCTGCGATTGCCGGCGGAGGAGCGGCGTCGCTGGTTCAAGGTTCCACAATGCTTGTGCGAACCATTTCAACCGCCACGACAAGTGGTCTGGCCAACCCCGTGGTGGCGACACTTGAACTCGGTGGCGCCCTGATGACATCGCTGCTCGCGTTGGTCGCCCCCGTGATGACACTGATGGCACTGGTGCTTCTGTCGATACTGATCGGCCGGCACATCATTCGCTCGCGAGGTTGGAGATCCACGGTGCGTTCAGGGCATTTCAACGAATTGGGGTGAGGATTGCTCGGGCTGCCCGGTTAGCGGCGATTGCGTTTCATGGAACCCGACACAGCATTTTCGAATTGCCACCGAAGCAGCAACGGAATCGTGTCTGGTTGTTGGAGTCAAAATGTGCCAGGAGCTCCTGCGCATGAGAGAATGTCATGCAGTCCACACGAACAGGGAGCTGGCGGTCGGGGCGAACTCCGTCGAGCGTGATTCCAAGGCCACTCTTGAACAATTTGGCACGATTGCGGAAGAATTGACGTAGTACGAACTTGAAGCATGCCATCACCCACCTGTCACCCTCGCGATCCATTGCACGGTCTCACTCTGGAGAGTATCGTCAATCACCTGGTCGAGCAGCATGGTTGGGTCGAGATGGGGCGTCGGATTCCAATCCGCTGTTTTCAAATCAACCCGTCGGTGAAGTCCAGCCTCACGTTCCTGCGTAAAACACCCTGGGCACGCCGGAAAGTTGAAACCTGGTTCATTGAAGAGCATCCGAATTCATGGTGCCCGCAAGGCCATTAACTGCGGCCGGGTTGTCCGGTCCGCCTACGCTCGTGTCTGTGTTCTGGTCGCTTTGCTTTTTGTGCTCGGCGCTGTTGGCGCTCATTTGGCCGTCCTTCCGGGGGATATCCATTGCTGTACATGATCGGTGTGTTTTTGCTCGAAAGTCGGCGTTTCGATGTTCAGGAATTGCCCCAATGAAGACCCCTGACCTTGTTCCCGTGTGAAAAAAAACAATACCAGCAAGGAACTTTACAAACGGTTGCGTACCGTGCCTTGGCCACAGCTATGGGGCGAGGAAGTGGCGCGGTTCGACCAGGCCACTCCGAGGGCACGGTTCGAAAGAGTATCCGTCATTCGTGCAGTGAGTGTGGTTTTTTCTGAATCGGGCCCCGTGGAGCAGGAGGAGGAAGTGAAGCAATGGTTGCTCCGGCTGTTGCATGATCCCGAGGAAAAGATCCGCCGCTATGCCATGGCAGCTCTGCCCAAGATTGGCGCGGGCGCAAGTGAGGAAGCGGAACTCCTGGCGTTGCTGCGGACGACCACAAGCGCGCGCGAGGAAAAATTCCTCGGACAGACGTTGGGTAAGATTGGAGGAGCAGCCACTTCCGTGACCCTGGAAGCGGCGGGTGGTTTCTCTTCTCAAACGGTGCAGAGGGTAAAAGCCAACGTCGCTCGGGTTCAAAGTCCCAGCGCCGTTCGCCTTGACCGTGTGCTCTCCGACTTCAAACATTTGCGGATTCAGCTGCGTGGTCGCGGGGGGCTGGAAGGCATCGTGCGTGATGAAGTGGAGGAACAGGGGATGTTCCGCGTCGAGGATGTGGACCGAGGCTTGGTCGTGATCACGGCTCTGGCTCCATTCAAACTTGCCGACATCTTCGCCCTCCGGTGTTTCGGTACAGTGGGTTTTGACCTCGGCCTCGTGAAATCCGCCAGCGAAGCCGGGTCCATCGAAGCTTTGGCGTCGAGGATCGCTTCGCCTTTGGCGTTGCGCCTGCTCGAAGCGCTCACCGAGGGCTCTATCCGCTATCGCCTCGACTTCATCGGGAAGGGGCACCAACGCGGGACCGTGCGACTTGTGGCAAATCGGGCCTATGCTCTGTGCCCGCGAATTCTCAATGACGCGCGGGAAGCTCCGTGGGCGGTTGATATCCACACCACAAGGCGGGGAGCTTCGGTTGAATTGCGTCCGAGGGTGACGCCCGACCCTCGCCACGTTTATCGCCTCGATGATGTGCCCGCGGCGTCCCACCCGCCCCTTGCCGCCTGCATGGCTCGCCTAGGTGGGCGCATGGAATACGAAATCGTATGGGATCCTTTTTGTGGGTCAGGCCTGGAGTTGATTGAACGCGCCTTGCTCGGTGGTGTCAGTCGCATCTATGGCACTGACCGCAGCGCGGCGGCGGTCGGCATCACCGGGCGAAACTTTGCCGCCGCCCGGCTCGATTTCGTGGAAACGCATTTCATTTGTTGCGACTTTCGCGATTTCGCCACGATGCAGGGATTGCCCCCGAATAGCCTGACACTCATCATCACCAACCCGCCGCTTGGCCGGCGTGTCCGCATCCCGAATCTCCGTGGGCTCTTCGACGACCTTTTCTCCGTCGCTGCCAGGATGCTCCAACCTGGTGGCCGGCTCGTCTTCACGAATCCGTTCCGTATGGAAAGCCCCCAACCTTCGCTCAAGCTTCAGTCCAGGAGGATCGTGGATCTTGGCGGCTTCGACTGCCAGTTGGAGGTCTATCGAAAGATAGAGCGTTGAAAAGAAGCGTCACGCCGACATGCTTCGTGGTGTCCCTCTGCAAATAGTTCTTCAGATCAAAGATCGAGCAAGGCCGGCCCAGCTCCCAATCAACCTTCTAAAACCTCCGCCCGCACTGCTTCCAGCCGGTTTTGGAGCCGCTTGGCGGAGACGGGTTGCGCGGTTCCCAGCTCCTGGGCGAAGATGGAAACTTTGAGTTCCTCCACCATCCATCGAAACTCGTCCAGCGTTCGCCGTACCGAGGGGGAAGGGGCGTGGATCGCCGACAGTTTCTTCCACTGCTCAACAAACGGTGCAGCCTGGAGCGCCTTCTCCTCATCTTTCGTTGGGTTCAACGCGGCGCGCTCGGCGCGGATCAGCATCGCCTTGAGGTAACGCGGGAAGTGCATGAGCTGCTCGAAGGGCACGAGTTCGAGAATTCGGGATGGAATCAGCGTGTCCAAATCAGCCCGCATTCCGGGGTAAGGCTGGCGACAGAGCAGGATTTCCTGACGTGTTTTGAGAATGAGCCCGACCCGGTCCGTGAATGGCGAAATCAGGCCGGGTAATCGCGATTTTGCCTGTGCCACAGTTGCATGGAAGGTCGATTCCAGTAGCAAGTTTATAGAACTCCTGGCGGAAGATGGGATCGCGCCAGACTTTGGCAGCGCGTTTTCCCTCTCGCTTGGAATGTTTAGGGCACTCAAATCCTTCAACAAAGTTGGAGCATTTCTTGGCCGTGGTTCCGTCGGCGATTCGGCCGGAGAATGATGTCGGGGTGGCTGCGTTTCTCCCGGTTTACCGCCAAGGGGGCTCGGCTGAAAGAGGTGTCGCACCAAATGCCGATACGCCGTCTCGCGCAGCTCCACCGCCGGGCCGAGCGTGACGTAGAGCACGGCAAATTGATCAAGCGCCCGAAGATCCTTTTGAAGCCACGCCAGTTCTTTTTGCAGAACTAGTTCGCAAAGGCGTTCAAAACCCCGATCCGTTGCAGATTTCGCTTCGTTGCTTGTTCGGAAAATCCGGAGGGAGACTTCGTTGTCCTCCGGCTGAAGACCTGGATATGCGAACACTGGCAAGCCTTGCACCGTCGTGATCTCCACCCGATCCGGAACATCGCCGAAGCTCCAGGTTGTGAGGCCATAGCGCTCCCATTTTTGCGTTGCTCGCACCCACGCGCTCTCGCCGGCCATTGCCACGGCTTTTGTTTCGTCCTGCTTCAGCTTGTCGCGCAATTCATCCAGATCACGTCCGGCAGCGAGCACCTGATTGTGACCTCCAGTGATTTCGAAGCGTGGACGCAGATGATTCGGAAGCGCATTTAAGTCCCACGTTTCCGGTGGAACCATCACTCCGAACTTTTCCCTCACCAGGCGGCTCAATGCGCCGCGATCTGGCAACCCGGCGAGCGCCGCCGCGATCTCCACCGCTTTCGGAGCGAGCGGCATCAACTGGATTCGCAGCGCTTTTGGGAGCCCGCGGAGCAACTCGGCCGCCTGTTCCTCGCGCAGCGCGGGCACGACCCAATGCAGCCTTTCGGGCGCGATTGTTTGCGCCATGCCGGACGTCAACTTGACCGTCACGCCATCGTGGTCCTCACCGGGTGCATACGCGTATTGAATCGGAATGCTTTGCAGGCCGACCTGCACGACATCTGGAAACGCATCGGTGTCGAAGCTCAGATCGCGGTTGCCAACGATTTGCTGCTCGGTGGCACAAAGGAAATCGGCTGCGCTTTCCGCACGCTCGCCCACCAACCGGTTTAGTTCGTGAGCCGAAGAGATGTTCTGAATCCGCTCCGCGTAGAAGTCATGAAATGCCTGGTCGATGTCAGGTAGTTCACGGTGACGCACACGCGTGAGCCACGACTCAATCTTATGCCGCAGTTGGCGGTTGTGTTCGAGAAAATGGTGGTTTGCATTGATGGTGTCCTCGGTCAGTGCGGAGCGGATGAATATCTCCGTCGCCGCTCGTGAGTCCACGTTTCCAAAGAAGACAGAGTGACTGGCGATTTCCAGGCCGTGCAAAAAAAGCCGTTCGCGAGCCAGAACCTTGCCGGCGCGTGGATCCCAATGTGGATTGTCGTAAGTGATCTTGCAGGCATGCCGGCCCAGTTCCTCGATCCATGCCGCATCGACACCTGCGGTGGTGCGCGCGTAAAGCCTGGAGGTCTCGACAATTTCCCCGGCGACGATCCACTCCGGCTGCTTCGTTCCGGCGGGTCCGGGTGAAGCCTGTTTGTTTGGAGCTGCCTTTTTGGATGAAGGCGGTGATCTGTCAAACATTGCCGAGCCGGGAAATACCATGAGTTCACGGTCACCGCCTGTTTTGTAAAGGTTACGCTCCTGCCGCTGCGCGACATGGCCGAGCAGCCCGCTGAGGATAGAACGATGGATGGCTTCGTGGCGGCGGCGCTCGGCGTTTGGTCCGTGAGTACGGTTACGATGCCGCTCCCGCCCTTGAACCTCCCTGGGAGTGCTGGGATCCCTGTTGGCAAAGTTCTCCGTGGGCAACACGCCGACAGGGCTGTTGGCGTTCGCAGGTTCAAGCACGGAACGTCCGGGCAGGTTTGCGGGATTCTCTCCATGCAAAATAGTGCGGGGCGGACGATCGAGCGTCAGGCTGGGTGCCTGCCCTACTTGACCGAGGGCATCTTCAAGCTGCGCATGCAGGTCGATCCATTCGCGCATCCGCATGTATGACAGAAAATGCGCCCGGCAGAACTTCCGCACCTGGCCTTGAGTCTTCAATGCCTCCACCTGGTCGTGGTACGCGTTCCAGATGTTGAGCAATGTCAAAAAGTCGGAGCCCGCGTGCTGGAATCTCCTGTGAGCTTGATCAGCGGCTTCGCGAGCATCCATGGGTCTTTCACGAGGATCCTGGATGCTCAAACCTGCGGCGATCACCAGCATGTCTTCAACGCAATTCTCACGCCTCGCCTCGATCAACATCCGGCCAACCGTCGGGTCGATTGGGAGCCGGGCGAGATCTCGGCCAAGCGGGGTGAGATCGCGATCCGCGTCCAGCGCTCCCAGCTCCTGGAGTAGTTGGTAGCCGCTGCTGATGGCTAGGGGCGTGGGAGGGTTGAGAAACGGGAAGGTCTCGATTTCTCCCAGGCGGGAGGCCTTCATCTTGAGTATGACTTCGGCGAGATTTGCGCGCTGAATCTCTGGCTGCGTGTGTTCCGGACGAGCGAGGAAATCCTCCTCCGAGTAAAGACGGATGCAAATGCCGCTCTCAACTCGGCCGGCGCGGCCCTTGCGCTGGTTGGCACTGCTTTGTGAGATCGGTTCGATGGGAAGGCGTTTGGTGCGCGTGCGCGGATTGTAACGGCTCAGGCGAACAAGACCGGCATCAATGACATAACGGATGCCTGGAATAGTCAGCGAAGTTTCAGCGATGTTTGTGGCGATGACAATTCTCCGGCGCATGCACGGTGCAAAGACACGCTGTTGATCACCCGCAGAAAGGCGTCCGAATAGTGGCACAACTTCAACATCCCCGCCAACTCGGCCTTGAATGAGATCTCGAGTTTCCCGGATGTCTCTCTCGCCCGGCATGAAGATCAAGATGTCGCCGCAATCCGTTTCGATCAGGATGTTCTCCACGCAATTTGCCGCCGCGTCGATGTATGTCAGATCGCCACAATCCTCGTCCACTTCGTTGATGGGTGCATAGGCGACTTCGACAGGAAACATGCGACCGGAGACCTCGATGATCGGAGCGCCACCGAAGGCTTCTGAGAACGCCTGGGTATTGATGGTCGCGCTGGTGATGATGAGTTTGAGCTCGGGCCGTCGAGGAAGAAGCAGCTTCAAATGGCCAAGGAGAAAATCAATGTTCAGGCTGCGCTCGTGTGCTTC
>SXMN01000278.1 GCA_005777315.1 Verrucomicrobiales bacterium | reverse complement strand
GATCCTCCTGCAAACTCACATCCAGGCAGTGATGGAGCCGGCTTTCAATGACCCAGTAGCCGCGCTTGAGCCGGAGCAATCCCTCCGCCTGCAATTCCTTGATCGAGTGGCTGCTGATCAAATAGACGGTTTGCTCACTCCGCTTGCCGTCACGAAAAACTCGCGTGTGCAACCGCGCCACCAGTTGAACTCCCGGAAATCCCGCCTGGCTGGGCGTCACTTCCAGGCAGTCCAGACTGCGGATCTCCAGGCGTCCGCAATTCTTCTCCTCCCGGATGATCTGCGGCGCGCACTCGGTCGAGGGGGAAAAGGCCTGTGGTACGAACAGGCCTTCCAAAGGATGCAGAAATTGGTTCCACGACCACCAGCTATTCCACTGAAAACAGCGAAGAACCCTTGTGATCGGTATCGTGCTCGCAATTCTTTGGTTCTATTGGAGGATGCTGTGAAGATGGCAACTTGCTTGAAAAGCTCCCCGGTGGCCCAGGCGGGAGGAATTGGAGTTACCACCAGGCAGATGCTCTCAAAGCCGACTGCCACGGTGCTGAAGAACCTGGCCAGAGGCGTGCAGTGCATGCCGTTCGCTTTGGGAAAACTCTTCGCCAATGGGATTGTTGCATTGGCTGTCGCAATCAGCACCCCTCAGGCCCGAAGTGACGATACCCCGCTGCGCATAACAAAGGCCCAGCCCGTGCCGGACGGCGGAGTTGAGTTTCGATGCACGGGCCCGGCAGGCGCGGTTCTTTCACTACAAGTTTCAAGAGACTTGATTGGATGGCGCACGATTGATTTCCAGCAAACCACTTCCAACGAATGGAGCTTTGCAGGCCCCGCCTCGGATCACGGAGCGGCACGTTTCTACCGGCTGCGTTCAGATGCAGCGGCCGTTACTGTCACGCTCACGAATTATCACGGCTGGCCCGACAGCTTCGTTCTGAGCAACGGCGCGGTGGAAGCGCTAGTTGTTCCCACGGTCGGTCGGATCATGCAGTTCCGCTTCGCCGGCGAGGATCACGGTCCGTTTTGGGAGAACCCGACGACGCTGGGACAATTGCCAGGCGAGAACTCATGGGATGTTTCCGGAAGCTTCGGGGGCGACAAGGCCTGGCCATCACCACAATCGGCGTGGAACTGGCCGCCTCCACGCGGTTTCGACTCAGCTGTGTTCACCGGTTCCGTGACCAATGGGCAAGTCACTCTGACCGGTCCCGTCGATCCTGTATTTGGCATTCGAGTGGTCCGCCGCTTGGAACTTCATCCCGCGGAACCGCTGCTTCGTGTCACCACCACGTTCGAGAAACTGGGGGGCGGGGTCAGCCGCGTCGGCGTCTGGGTGATTACGCAACTGGAGAACCCGGTCCGCCTCTTCCTTCCTGTGCCGCCAGCTTCCATCTATTCCAGCGGCTATCAAGCGCTCGGTTCGGTGCCGCCAGACATTGCAGTCACCAATGGACTGATTTCCATGACACGTGACAAAACTTCCAGCGCAAAGATCGGGAATGATGCGGGCGCGCTGCTCTGGATCGGCGAACGAAATGCCTTGCTCATTGAATCGCCACGGGCCGAGGGGCTGCCTCGTGGAGCGTATCCCGACAATGGATGCAGCGCCGAGATCTACACCAATCCTGATCCGACGCCGTATGTCGAACTTGAGTTGCTCGGACCTCTCACAAGATTGACGGAAGGGGAATCGATTTCCGCCACTTCAAGCTACCGGCTTTACCGGCGAACTGGAGGCACGCCTCTCGATGAGGCTGTGAAGATTTTGAACGGGGAGCAGTTACTGAGGAGACCGTGGGATAGCCTACGAATTCCGGAGAGTGCCGTGGGCACAGATGCAAGGCGTGAGCGAGGGAGGACGCCCGCAGCGGCCTCTGACCAAGCGAGCAACGCAGCAGATGCGCCCGCGCCACCTCCGAGATTTGTAGGCTATCCTGCGGTCTCCTCAGTATTTACCGGATTCCCCCGGCCTTCTCTTGAAGCTTCTTTTCTATCAACGGGAGATAGATCGCGGACATCCGGTCGGGAAAAGGATCGTCAAACCGGCGAAGCGCCAGTTCCCTGGATTTCTCGAACCACTTCCGCGAGTCCTCGTAGTTCGCCAGTTGAAACTCGTGCCAGCCGCGCAATCCCACGATGAAGTAGCTTTGTGGGTCCAACGCCAGTGCCCGTTCGAAGTGCGGAGCAGCCTTGTCCGATTGTCCTATCCAGTGAAGACACATGCCATAGCGGGCATGATTCAGGGGATCGAGCGGGTTGAGCTTCATGCCGAGTTCGAAATACTTCATGGCTTCGCGCGCAAGCTGCTCATAGTTCGTGTCACCCTCCCAGCTCCAGCTCCACAGAGTCTCCGCAAGCTTTGCCACGGTTTCAAAGTTGGATGGCTCGGTCAGATGCGCCTGTTTCAATGCTTCGACTTGCGCCGCTGCGTCGGTCGCCCGGCGAACCCTTGCCAGCGCCGCTTCCTGGCGCGTCCCGCTCCAGATGGATGCGGCAAGAAGCGTGGCGGACGCGAGCAGGACCAACGACACCACGAGCTTGCCGATCAACCTCGGATTAAACCAAAAACTCTCCGAGGCGTAGCGCACATGCACGCCGACCAACGCCATGAGAACCACCAGAACAAGCGCGTTCGCCGGGATGTGCATGTTGAAATCAAATGTGGAGTGGATCAAAATCGCCACCACCGAGAAGGTGCAGCCGATCACGATTGCCAGCCGGTTGCTGGGCCGCGATGCAATGTCGTTCGAGCGCTGAACAAATTTCCAGACCCGCGCGACGGTGAAGAAGAAGAGGGCCATCGCGCCGCCGATCAGGGTCATTCCCGCAAGTCCGTAGTCCGCCAGCGTGTTCACGTAATCATTGTGCGCGTAAAGAGGCCGCATCTGGATGTCGTGCGGACGGTACTTCCGGAAAGCGTGATCGAACTGGTTCGGGCCGACTCCCCACCAGTAGTTGTCCTTCCAGATCTGCACCGTGGGCTGCCAGAGCCGGTAACGGATGTCCTTCGTCTTGTCCTGTTCAACCAGTTGATTGAAACGCTGTTGAGCCTTGTCAGCTTTCGAGAAGAACCATGCGCCGCCACCGATGAGCAGCACGAGGACGATCAACGCCGGCAGCCGGTAGTTACGGTTCCGCAAGATCAGCAGAAACATCAGCGCGATGGAGAAGACCGTGGCCAGCCAGCCTCCTCGTGACACGCTCACGCCGATCCCCGCCAGCATCGCCAGCCCCGCGTAAGCCACAAACACCTTGGTGACGTGCTTCAGCCTACCGGTCAGCACGAACGCGATGGTTACGGGAAGGAGCATTTCCAGAAAACCCGCGAGGTGGTTGGGACAGATAAAAGTCCCCGATCCGCGATGGGCGTACTGCGCTGGTTTGAAAAGCCAGAGCACCCGACGTGAATCCGTGATGAATTGATAAACACCATACATCGCCACCGACATCCCGAGGAACATCATCACGAACACCATTTTTTGGTGGTCGTCCTGTCCCTGGAGGTTGTCCACGATGGCGAAAAATATGAGTGCGTACACCAGAATCTGAAGCAGCTCCTGCCGCGCGGCGTAATCCACCGGCGCCTCGGTGTAGCGCCACGCCGCATAGCCAAGGAACAGCACGACCGCCCACGCCATCGGCGGCCAGAGAACACGGTAACCAGACCTCAACCAGAATCGGGGCAACCACAGGAGAACGAGCGCCAGGGTCAGTGACTGGACGCCGATCCAGGCCCAGGGCTCGACACCACCAAAGGCGATGACAGCCAGGCTGACCATGGCAATGGTCAGCCAAAGAATGCCCTTCTCGCAGATGTAATCCAACTGTTGGCGATCCATCGGGGTCGAAACGTTAAGGGATGCCGCCTCGGTCGCAACCCAAATCCCTCGATCCGGCTTGAGTCGCGCTCCAGTCGGCGCTTGTTAGCCGGTATTGCCTGATCTATCGTTGCATCGAGCACTTCGCCAATCCAGCCGTGGAAGGCTCGCCGTGCATGAAACTTGGCATCCGCTCCAAATTTATCGGCATCCTCGCGATTGCGTCGTTGTTGCCTTTGGTGTTCGCCATCGTCGCCGTGCTCACGGTGGGTTACAGCCACCTGAGAAAGGAGCGTGGCGTGATGTTCGCGTCGGCGGCGAGTTACAGTGCGCGGACGTTGCGATTGTTAAGTCAGAAACAAGTGGAGGACATCAACGACTTGATCGCTCTGACAGATCTGCACCACATGGCCGAGGAGGTGAACCAATCGCACGCGGCGGAAGAGTCTGTAGCGGTCCAGGCACGAATGGAGGCGATGGAAGCACGCTGGCCGAAGCTTGCGGCGCACGATCCGGAATTTCGTCGCTACCTTGAAAGCCCCATTGCCCGGAGTCTGCGGGAGTTTCAAGCACTGCATCCCGTGTTGAAGGAGTTATTTGTCACCGACGCCCTTGGCGGGCTGACTGGTACCACGGCCAAGACGTCCGATTTCGTGCAGTCCGACGAGAAGTGGTGGCAGGAGGCGGCGAAATTGAAAACTGGGCAGGCGTGGCTGGATGAACTGCACTTTGATGACAGCGCCGGGGTGTTCTCGCTCGACATCTGTGTGCCGATCCGGCCACCGGAGAAGCTGGACGGCCCCATTTCCGGAGTGCTCAAGGCTGTCCTTAACGTCTCGGCGCTGTTCGACCAGGTTGTGACTGTCGGCGCGTCCGAGGATATGGTGACGGAAGTTGTGCTGGGTGATGGCCATGTTCTGCTCCGGATGCTGGACAGGAAATTCGAGCCTCGTGCGGAGAAGTTCGCCGGAGCGACCCTCGAACGAATCAGGGACAATCGGACCGGATGGTTGATTGGCGATCTGGGGACGCTTGGTGTTCAGATGGTGGGTTTCGCTCCCCTCAAGCTTAATGGCGTGTTCTCAAAAGACGTCAGTGGCTCCAGCGCGGCTCAGATGTATGTCACCGTCCGTCAGCCTGCTGGAGTGGTTCTGGCACCCGTGCGGGGGCAGGTGGCGCTCATCACACTCGCGGGCATTGGGTTGACAATGGCCTTTGCGTTCGTGGGTTTGTTCATCGCCAGGAAACATATCCTTGAACCTCTCGACGTGGTGAAGTCCGCCGCGCGGACGATCGCGGCCGGTGTGAGACTTGCAGGCGAAACGCCAGCAGACCCCGGGACGACTGCCGGCAGATTCAGTGGAAGTTCCGCGGCTGCCTCGGTAACGCAGAGTTTGCAATCCGTCCGGACAGGCGACGAGTTGGAAGCAATGGCGAGGGACTTTGGCCGGATGGCGACCAAGGTTCTCCATTATCAAGATCAACTTGAAGATGATATCGCAGCAAAGACTCGCGAGATTCAGAGCGACCTGGCGATGGCGCGTGAGTTTCAGGAGGCATTGCTGCCGCGCGCCTATCCACGGGTGCCGCCGGAAGGGGAACCGGATCCGGTAAGGCTTCAGTTCAACCACGTGTACCAGCCCACACTGGCTATGAGTGGTGACTTCTTCGACGTGATCAAGGTGTCGGACCACAAGGCGGGGGTGTTGATCGCCGATGTGATGGGACACGGCGCCCGATCCGCGCTGGTGACGGCCATCCTCCGGACATTGCTGCAGGATCTCTCCGCCGAAGCGGGTGATCCAGCCCGGATGCTGGAACTGTTGAATCAACATTTTCACGCCATCATCGGACGCGCGAAGCAGGTGCTCTACGTTTCCGTGTCGTACATTGTGATCGACACGCAGTCGAGCGAGGCGGTCTTTGCATCGGCAGGGCATCCGAGTCCTCTGGTGGCAAATCGCAACACCGGAAGCGTTGATCCGCTCTTTGAGCGATTGAAGAACAACCCGGCGCTCGGCCTGTTCCCACAGGCGCACTATACCTCCATGACACGCCATGTTCGGCCAGGTGATGTCTTCGTGCTATTCACGGACGGCATCACTGAAGCGCCCAATGCCGACGGCGAGGAATTCGGCAGGGAGCGATTGATGGAACTGATTTCCCGCAACCTGAACGAGGATGGCGCGAAGTTTCCAAAGAGAATCGTCGATGGAGTGCATGAATTCGCCGGAGGCACGGAACTGCCGGATGATGTGTGCCTGGTGACGGTGGAAGTGATGCCGAACACAAACGCTGAGTCGCGGGAGCGGGCTTTTGATTCGGCTGAACTCAATGGCTGAGAGCTGATGTTTTGATCCACTTGGGAATCTAGCCCGGCCCAGGCTTCAACTGCCGGTTCAAGGCTGGACGAATGCTGAACCTGGAACGGTTTTGGGAAAACCTACTGATGAGACCGTGGGATAGGCTACGAATGATGGCGAGCGCCACAGATGCAGATGCGAGGCGCGAACGCGGGAGGATGCCCGCAGCGGCCTCCGACCAAGCGAGCAACGAAGCAGATGCGTCTGTGCCGCCGTCAAGATTTGTAGCCT
>SXMN01000277.1 GCA_005777315.1 Verrucomicrobiales bacterium | reverse complement strand
GGCGGTGGCGGTGGGTTGCATGACTTTTTCCAGACGCTCCTGCGGCACGCGCTGGCGTGCCTGCACGTAGGCCGAGGTGCCTTCGTCGACTGGAGCGCGGCCCAGCAAGCGACACACTGCCTGGACGTGGCGAACGACTTCACGGCAGGAGGCCCCTGGATTGAGCATCTGCCAGATAAAGCACTCGCACGTCAGACGCAGGGGGAACGCACGGTCCCGGCTATTGGGTCCGTCGTCTTCGCTGGCTAGCCCGGATATTTCATACCATTTCTGCTGCGACTTGCTGCGAGCCCGCCTGGCTGCGTTGGCCTCGCGTTCCTCGACGGACAGTATGTTCCCATACAGCCCGACTCCGAACCGCTTCGCCCGCCGTGCCAGACGGGCTCTCGCGGCGTCTCGCGACGAAATTGTATGAAATATCCAGGCCAGGATGTGGACGGGGATGAGTTCGCGGAGGTTTTGCCCAAGCTGAAAGAGTATGGCCTGGCGCAAACTCTGAATCGAACGCCGTCCCAGGGCGGCGAGCTGCGCTCTGATGCCGGGGAAGCAGAGGGTGGTCATATAGAGGCGGCACCTATACCGCCCTATTGACATCAGTGCTACTCTCTTCTTCATGAATCCGCAACTGGAGCAGTGGCAGGCCGAGTACGCGCGCCTCAAAACGCGTCTGGAAAAAGTGGGGTGGATCAGCGAGGGCTACGCCCAGAATCGAGGACCCGGCGCCGGAGGACCTTGCTATCAATGGACGCGCAAAGTGAAGGGGAAGACGGCCAGTGTCGCTCTCTCCAAGGAACAGTACGAATGGCTCCAGAGCGCCATCTCCAGCTGGAGAGAGATGCAGCGAACCATCAAAGAAATGCAGCGTCTCTCTCGCTGCGTTCTCTTTGAAACCTTGCCTCACCCGCCTCGTCGCAAGGAGCTCGGCAAGAAAGTTTTAGGCCTTATCTAAGCGCTATTCGGGACGGACACCTTTATGACCCATTTACAAGGCCGCATCATGCATGGAAAAGGAGCGTTGATAGGGCTGTGTTTGACGATCGCGCTCGTTGCGGAGCCTGTCAAAAGCGAGACCAGTTCATTGTCACCTGCGGCGGATACATCCCTCTTCGAACCGCAGCACGACTTCAACTTCGGCGCACAGGACGATTTGCCTTCCGGAACACTCGGCGCCGGGGCGGCGACGCTTCGAAGCCGCTTGCTCCTGCGATTTGACCTCGCCAGCAGCCTGCCGACGAATGCTGTGATTCGCTCGGCGTCCCTGCGGATGACGGTGACACGAAGTCCGGACGGCGGAGGGGTGAACTCGCGCTTTGCCCTGCACCGGGTGTTGCGTGCCTGGGGTGAAGGCCAACGGAAGGGCACCCCGCCGGGTGGAGCGAAAGCGGCATCCGGCGACGCAACCTGGAATGCGCGATTTTTTCCCGATGAACTTTGGGGCAAGCCGGGTGGTGAGCCGGGAATAGATTACTCCGTGGAGTCCAGTTCTTCCGAACGCATCCTGCAGACGGGAAATTACGAGTTTGAGTTTGGCCCGGATCAATTGGTGGAGATGTCCCAGTGGCTCCGCGAGCCGGAATCGAATTTTGGTTGGATGCTCATTTCGCAGTTGGAAAGCGAACCTCTCACCTCACGCCGTTTCGCGTCACGCGAACACGCCAATCCAGAGATGCGCCCGCGGTTGACTGTTGAATTCAATTCACAGCGCACGATCAATGCACCGAAGATCACCGGGATTTCAATCGGGGCGAATTCCGTGGTTACCGTCCGCTTCATGGCCGCTTCGGGAGTCAGGTATCGCCTCGAGTTCATTGATGATCTCATCCTCACGCCGTGGAAGTCGGCGACCGCGCTGGTCCAGGCTGGAACGGATGGAGAACTATCGCTTTTGGACCAGTCGGACGTTGTGGAGAGGCGGTTTTACCGTGTCCTGGCGACGGAGTAGGCGCTGGCATGCCCGTGATGCCATGAGTTTTCCGGCACCTAACTTGAGAGCCTGAAGACGTGACCTATTTCACCAAAGCAGGACAATGTTTGAAAAAGTGGGACAGATTGCGCTGCAAGCGGTTGGTGCAGGATGATCCATTCACACACCTTCGCGACCCTTGGTAGCAAAGGGAAAGGTGGAGGTCGCTCCCGTTGTCACGGATGACTTGTTCTCAAGGCTGTTTGGCATGGCATGGGGTTTGCCTACACCCACTCAACATTATGCTCGGCACTTTCTTCACTCGTCGTGATCGCGAATCCAGGAGCTTTCTAATCGCGCTGGCCTGTCTAGGCATCTTATGTAGCACCGAAGATGGAGCCGCCGCGTCATTGCCGACGATCACTTCCATATTTCAGCAGGGGGATTCACTCATCATTTCTGCGACGGTGCCCGCCGGTTACAAGCATGCGGTGCTCGAAGCGGGAAATGCCGTGCATCAGCCGTTGGAGGAATCCCTGGTGTCGGGCGGTATCAATGGGAATGCAGCCATCGTGACGTTCCGTTTGCCCGCTTCGGGATCCACCAAATTCCTGAGAGTGCGTGTTGGAACGGAGGACGCCGCGCCGGCGGCCGCTCACACCGGCTCGCCCTACTTCGCAGTCGAGTATTTGACAGGCCCTGCACCTCTGACGATTCATGAGAAGGTGGGGCACGTCCTTAGCCGACTGGGCTACGGTCCTGAGACAGACGATCTGGAGACGGTGTATGCGATGGGACTGGCTCCGTATATCGAGCAACAACTCAATCCTGAAACCATAGATGATTCCGCCAACACGGCACTCACAACGCGTGAAGCTGAACTCTTTGTCATCCATCGCCCCGGTGAAGACAGTGCGTTGATCAAAGCTGGCGACAATTGGCGCTACTTCAAAGGCACACAAGCCCCGCCAGCCGCATGGAAGGATGTTGTCTTCAATGATGCCGCATGGCTGCAAGGCGCGACGGGTCTCGGTTATGGCGACGATGATGATGCGACGACTCTCGATGACATGCGGCAGGCGGGCACGAATCCGGGTTATCTCACCGTTTACTTGCGAAAAACATTCGTGCTCGCTTCGCCCGGGGATGTGGATTCACTGATTCTCACCGTGGATTTCGACGATGGGTTTGTCGCCTACCTGAATGGAACGGAGATCGCACGGACGAACGTCGCCGGCAATCCACCACTTCACACAGAGCCGGCTTCGAGTGACCACGAAGCAGGGACGCCGGTCGATTTCGATCTGAGTGCGAACAAGGCTTTGCTCCGTGCGGGTGACAATGTGCTCGCAATCGAACTTCACAACACCAGCCTGACGAGCAGCGACGCCAGTATGATCCCCGCGCTCGTCAGCCGGAAGTTCCTACCTGTTCCACCGGAGAAGCGGATCAAGGACATCGGATCACTACAGGAACTTGCCCATGTCCGCGGCATTTACTCCAAACGCCAGCTGCAGACCGTGCTCGCCGAATTCTGGGAGAATCATTTCACGACCGACTACGACAAGGTGATGGAGTACTTCAAGAATCTCAAAAATTCCGACGCCCAGCCCGCCATGAATGAGCAGCAGGCTGCGGCGGAGGCGGCTCAGGTCGAATTTCTCGAGTATCAATTCTTCCAAGATCATGCACTCGGGAACTTTGGTGATCTGCTGCTCTTCAGTGCAACCAGTCCCTCGCAGCTCATCTATCTGGACAACGTGCTGAACGTGAAAGGCGCGGCCAATGAAAATTACGCCCGCGAAATCCTGGAGCTTTTCGCGTTTGGAGTGGATAACCGTTACACGCAACAGGACATTGAACAGCTTGCGAAATGCTTCACTGGATGGAGCATCTGCAAGGTGTGGCCCGATGAGAAGAAGCCATTCCCCGGGTCCTCCCGAACCCCGCCCACCGATGACAGCATACAGTTCGAGGATGCCGTGTTGCTGGATGCGGGGCCTGGCTGGAAGTATTTCAAAGGCACTCAGGAGCCGTCACCCGGAGCGGGAGGCGTGGCGGAGACGGGCTGGGCTCAACCTGGATTCAACGACTCGACGTGGCTTGCCGGCGCGACTGGCATCGGCTACGGCGACGACGACGACGCCACGGTGGTGGACGACATGCGGAACAAGTACCTCTCCATTTACCTTCGCCGGGAGTTCACCACCGCGAATCCCGCCGAACTGGAAAACCTGCTCCTCACCGTCAATTACGACGATGGCTTTGTGGCCTACCTGAACGGAACCGAAGTGGCGCGCAGCACAACCATGAAAGGGGCCGGCACGCCCCCGGCGTTCAATCGCTCCGCCAACGGAGGTCGTGAGGCCGGTCCAAGCGATGCCTTCAGTCTCACCAAATATCGTTCACTTCTCAAGCCAGCGCCTGAGAAGAACGTCCTAGCCATCCAGGTCCACAACGTGACGTTGGACAGCTCGGACGTTACCATGATTCCGAGGCTCGTAGTGCGTTCTCTCCTGCTGGGCAGCATTGAGAATGGCGACCCGAACGGACAGTGGACGTTTCGTTTCAATCCTGACCAGCACGACACCAGCGCCAAGATCCTTTTCAAAGGGACGCCCAATGAAATCACGGTTCCCGCGGGCCGCGTGGGAGACGATGGCCTGCGTGATGCGATTGAGATTGTGGACTTCTTCGTGAAGCATCCTTCTGTCAGCGAGTTCATTTGTCTGAAGTTGATCAACAAGTTCGTCTCCGATGGGATTTCACTGGCGACCTACAAGGATGGTTCAGCGCCGGCGGAATTGCGGAGCCTGTTGGACGACGCCATCCGCGCATGGGACTCGACCACTCCTTCCGGAAATATCCGCACTGTCATGACCACCATCCTTACGCCGTCCACGCAGAACAGCCACTTCTGGTCGCGCGCAGCGTATCGAGGAAAGGTCAAGACCGCCGTCGAGTTCATCAACAGCAGCGTGAGGGCGCTCAAGGCCGATGTCTCCGGCACGAGTTTGCCTGGTTACAACGACCAGCTCGGCATGCACTTATTTACGCGCGATGAGCCGGATGGATGGTCTGAATTGGGCGGCGACTGGATCGATACGGGCACAATGCTCTCCCGCATCAAGTTTGTGCAATCCATCGCCGGCGACCGAGTGAACAACATTCGATGGAACCTTGCCGCCTGGCGTGCTGCGCACGGCTTGAGCAGCGCCGAGTCGATCATCGACTACTTCAACCAGCTTCTCTTTCACGGACAAATGGCCGCCTCCAATCGTGAACTTCTGGTCCGATTCGCCACGACAGATGACATGGGAAATCCGCTGCCATTAACCCCTCAACGCACCGATTACGAAGCCCGTGTCCGGGAACTGGTCGGGCTGATCTTGTCGATGCCCCAATGGCACTATCAATGAACCATCTTGATCCTGAATTCCGCCGGATGAACCCAAGCATCAATACACGCCTATGAACATCAATCGCCGCAATTTTCTCAAAGTAGGTTCGCTCACATGGGGCGCACTTGGCCTGGACCTAATGTCATCGGGCTTGTTTCAGCGCCGGCTGCTGGCGGCGGAACTGCCCAGCGACAGGAAACTGATCTTCATTTTTCAAAATGGAGGGAATGACGGAATCAACACCGTGATTCCGACCGGGGATACAAAGTACAACACCGAAACACGACCGACACTTTACATCCCGCAGAACCAGGCAATCGACACAGGGAACGGGTTTGCTCAACTGCATCCGGCGTTGCAGCCGATGATGGAAATCTACAACAACACGGGGCTCAATGGCCAGGCCGGCCCCGGAAACCTGGCGGTGCTGCACCGTATTGGATATTCGGGCCAGTCGCAGTCGCATTTTGACAGCCAGCAGTACTGGCAGAACGGCGTTCCAGGCAAAGCCGGGCTCGAAGAAGGCATGTTCTACCGCCACTTGAGCAAGACTCTCGACCTCAACGACAGTAGAAACGCACTTGTTGCCGCGGCCATTTCCAATTCGCAGATGGTGGGACTCAAGGGTGAGCGACCCTTCCCAAATTTCAATCGCGCCGCTGAGTTTTCATTCGGAGGCAACGCTGCAAAATCGCAAAAATTTCTCGGCACGCTTCCGTCCTTTGATGGAGGAACCGACGGCAAAGGACTGGTCGGCCTCTACGGTGGTCCGAAAGACGATCCGACCAAAGTATATCGCCCGTTGGTTCACCAGACCGGTGGGTTGCTTGGCTCGACCATCGGCACACTACAGGCCGCCGTGGCCCAGGGAACCTATACTCCGTCCAACGGCGCGGTCTACGCCAATGACGGTCTCGGACGCAAATTGATGGAAGCTGCAATGCTTTTCAAGCGCACGCCCGTGAAGATTGTCGGTATGACGATTGGAGGCTGGGACACGCACACGGATCAAGGTCAGATCACCGGCGGACACGCCAACCTCCTGGGTCAGCTCGCACGTGGTTTTCAGGCTCTTTACCGCGATCTCAAGGACCAGTGGGACAAAGTCCTGATCGTGACGATGACCGAATTCGGGCGCACATCGATGGAGAACGGCAGCAAAGGCACTGATCACGCCGAATCGAGCGCCGTCTTCATCGCTGGCGGCGGCGTGAAGGGCGGCGTGTACAACTGCGACGCTTCGACCTGGAAAGCAGCTGACATCTTCAGCAGCAAGAGCGGACGTTATCTTGCCAAGCGAACCGATTTCCGCACCTTGTTCGGCGAAATATTCACGCGCCACTTCGGTGACTCGCCACAGATGCTTGACCAGATCATTCCCGGCTACTCGGCGGCCGCTGCGAAAGACCCAACCGGATTCCAGCCCCTCGGTTTTCTGAAGGCGTGATCAGAGGATTTCATTCCGCGTGCGGAACTGACCGTCGATAAAGCAAAGCCCTGGCTTGGACCTCTGCTCAATGATTATGCAAGTCTTCCGCCATTCTTTCGCAAGATGTCGGCCTGGCAGCCTGTCTGACTTAGCCCGACTTCGCAGTTTGGACCTTGGTTCTGAAAATCTTCACGACGCAAGCCGTTGGTTTGGAGGGAAGGAATGGTGAAAAAAAGCGCCATTCCAGCCAGACCCGCTTTCGCAAAGACATAGTGGAGCTCAAGGGCTTCGGTGCGATTCGTGCTGATTTCAGCGAGCTGGAAGTAATGACTGGAGTGTGTCCAGTCTTTAACCATCACGCGACCTGAAACGTCATGAGTCTAGTAAACTTCGATAGCGTTTGCCGCAGCCAATTCCTCCTGGCCCCAAACGGTTCACGCCGTTTCAACGTGAAGGCGTGCATTACCTTCTGTTGCTTGAGGGTGGTTGACCGTGCAATCCAAGGCAAACGCAGGCCACCGATTAGTGGCGAGTCAGCCTCGCGACCCCATCACTTCATTCTCGCGCTGCTGATCTTCTCGATGGTTCTGACTCTTCCACGGGCGATCGGCGCGACGGCTCCACCTTCTGTTCTCACCAACGAGATTCACTATGCACCCGATGTGAAGACAGAGCTGGTCGAATTCGTGGAACTCCACAATCCTTCTGCTTCTTCCGTCGATCTCTCGAGCTGGTCGATTACTGGCGGAATCGATTATCGCTTTCCATCGGGCGTGAGCATCGCTCCGGAGGGTTACGTCGTGGTTGCGCAAAATCCGCAGGCATTGAAGGCGAAGTTTGGAGTCGATGGAACAGGACCTTGGGGCGGACGATTGAGTGATACCGGGGACAAAGTTTCCCTGCGCGACGCGGGAGGCGAGATCGTGGATCAAGTTGAGTACAAACTCGGGTTTCCATGGCCCACCGTCGGAACCCCGCCGGGATACTCGATCGAGCTGATTCATCCGAAACTCGATAATTCGCTCGGCGGGAGGGCGGACATCCGTCCCCGGGGATGTGACCGACGCCTCAAGGACTCTTATCCCCGCAGGCTCTATTTGGAAGTACCGCAAAGGGACAAGCGAGGTGTCACTTCCGACGACAGCCTGGCGCGATGTCGGATTTAATGATGCGGTTTGGGAAAGCGGCCCGACTCCTGTCGGGTATGATCCATCGGTGCAGATGGGAACCGCGCTCGCGGACATGCGCAATGGCTACACCTCCATATTTCTGCGGAAGACCTTTGTGGTTGCCGACACAGCGGAGATTTCAAGTCTCACTCTGGAGGCTGTGTATGACGATGGTTTCAAGGCATGGATTAATGGCGTCAACGTTTTGAACCGAACGATGGCAGGGGGAGAAGCAGCTTTCGACGCAATGGCCACTTCCACTCGCGAGGATACTTCGGAGGAAACAAGCATTCTTCCATCACCCAGATCCTACCTGCGACCTGGTGTAAACGTTCTCGCCATTCAGCTCCACAATGTGTCGATCGGCGGGAGCAGCGACTGTTTCATTGATGTCCGGTTGAGAGCGGACATTGGCTCCGCGCGGCGAGGGCCAACCCCCGGAGCCAGAAACTCCGTGTTCGCGACGAATGCTCCACCTCAGATCCGTCAGGTGCAACATCAGCCAGAACAACCACGGTCCGGTGAGGTTGTTCGGATCATGGCCAAGGTAACAGATCTGGATGAGGTGCAGGCAGTGACTCTCGCCTATCAGGTGGTGGAGCCGGGCAATTACGTGGAACGCTCGGATGTCGCCTATGAATCAAGCTGGCTGCTTTTGCCAATGAACGATTCAGGCGACGGCGGTGATTCAACGGCTGGCGATGGGATGTTCACAACGCAGCTTCCTCCAAATGTGCAGGTTCACCGGCGTCTCATCCGATACCGGATCTCTGCGAAGAATTCAGACGGCGAAAGCATCACAGTGCCATATACGGATGATCCGGCGCCAAACTTCGCATACTTCGTTTATGACGGCGTGCCAGCGTGGCAAGGGGCGTTGCAACCTGAAAGCTCGGATGCAGCACGACGGCAGATTGTCACGTATGGGACGAATATCATGCGGCGATTCCCGGTGTATCACCTGATCTCCAAGAAATCCTCCGTCGAGCGATCCACTTGGCTGGAGAGATACGGCGGCGATCTCTATAAATGGAAAGGAACGCTGATCTATGAGGGGAAAGTGTACGATCATATCGGCTTCCGTGCGCGTGGCGGTGTCTGGCGCTACGCCATGGGCAAGAACATGTGGAAGTTTGATTTCAATCGCGGCCATGACTTCGAGCCACGGGATAATTACGGACGTCGATATAAAGCAGATTGGACCAAACTGAATCTTGGTTCCTGCATCCAACAGGGAGACTACGGGCATCGGGGGGAGCAGGGGATGTTTGAGTCCGTGGGATTTGCGCTGTTCAACCTGGCAGGGATTGAATCGCCGAAAACTCATTTCGTTCAGTTTCGTGTGATTGATGAAGCTGAAGAGGCGAACCCGGCGAATCAATACCAAGGAGATTTTTGGGGGCTGTACATTGCGGTGGAGCAAGAAAACGGTCGCTTTCTGGATGAGCATGAACTGCCGGACGGCAATCTTTATAAAATGGAGGGCGGCACCGGCTCGCTCAATAACCAAGGCACAACCTCAGTCAGCGATCGTTCAGATCTCGATCTGTTCATTGATACTTACACCAGCGCCAACTCACCGACCGATGACTGGTGGCGCACGAATCTCGATTTGAATCGATATTATAATTACCGGGCGATCGTTGAGGCGATCCACCACTACGACATAGATGAGGGCGCGGGAAAGAATTACTTTTACTACCTGAATCCCGACTCGAAGCGTTGGTCGGTTCATTCCTGGGATCTTGATCTTACCTGGGCCGATTCGATGTACGGCGGCGGCAATGAACCTTTCCGCGAGCGCGTGTTGTCTTCGACGCGTCCGGCCTTCCGGATTGAATACGCCAACCGAATCCGCGAGCTGCGTGATCTCTTGTTCAACGAAGATCAAACGTATCGCCTCATCGATGAATATGCTGCGGTGCTTCGCGATCCTTCGGGGGGAGCATCCTTTCTCCACGCGGACCGCGCTCAGTGGGACTTCAACCCGCTCATGACAAACGCATCTATCGTGAACTTGAGCAAGGCGGGAGCGGGTCGTTTTTATCAGGCTGCCACTACAAAAAATTTCAACGGCATGGTTGAAAAAAATGAAGAGTTACGTCGGTTTTCGCGCCACGAACAAACTGGACAAGCTGGCGTTTGATTCCGCCGTGCCGATTCAGCCGGTGGTGACATCCAGCGGCACAAGCACATTTCCGGTCAATCGACTTCGATTCCACGTTGCCCCATACGCAGGTGTGAATGTGTTTGCTTCGATGCGCTGGCGTCTTGCGGAGGTCACTCCGGCGACTGCGCCGCCGTTCGCCGCTTCGAAGCCCAGGAAGTACGAAATTGAAGCCGCTTGGGAGAGCGTTGATCTGAAAAGTTTTGCGCCAGACATTGAAGTGCCATCGACCGCCGTCAAAGTCGGTCATACTTACCGAGTCCGCGCACAGTTCAAGGACGTCACCGGTCGCACGAGTCGATGGTCGCTCCCACTGGAATTTGTGGTTGATGAGCCGGACACAATCGTGAGCCTGGCAACCGGGCTGAAAGTTTCTGAATTCATGTATCAATCCAACGGTCTGGGAGAATTCGAGTTTGTGGAGCTGCAGAATGTTTCGGAACAAGTGCTGGATGTTGGAGGGGTCACTTTCACTCAAGGCATGGATTTCACGTTTGCGCCTGGAACGAAGCTGGCGCCGCATTCGTTCATCGTGATTGCTCCCGGCACGCCTGCCGACAACTTCGCCGGATTCCGGGCTCACTACGGACTTGGAGTTGAGGTATCGATCGTCGGGCCTTTCGATGGCCGACTGGATGACAGTGGAGAGACCGTGGTCATGAAGACGGCTGCGGCCGGTACCGAGTTATTTGTCATGAAATACAGAAATGGAGAAGATTCCTGGCCAGTGATCTCCAGAGCGGTGGATCAGTCGCTGCATTTGCTCTCGCCGTCGGGGTCGGAGAATAACCCTGCGAGTTGGATCGCAGATCGACCAAGTCCTGGTCGTGAGGAACCACTGGACCGAGATGGGGATGGAGTCGCAGACGCCTGGGAATTGGTGAATGGTTTGAATCCATCGGATCCATCGGATGCGAAGGCTGACAAGGACGGGGATGGCAGCTCAAATCTGACCGAGTTTCTGAGCGGAACAAACCCGCGAGACACTCAGAGCCGGCTGCAGGTCGAAGCAACTCTTGTCGGAGCAGCGCAAATTGAACTCGCTTTCGATGCGATGCAGGGAAGAAGCTATCGCGTCGAATTCTCGGATGTCATCGGAGGAGAATGGATCAGCATCCAGAAGATTGATTCAGCAGCCACCTCGCACCGCGTTCGGGTCGTTCAGGAAACTCCTCCGAACCTTCAGGCCCGATTCTTCCGCATCCGCACACCATGAGGACCATGAATTCCCGGATGTGTGGTGGGAGAAGGCGGCGACGAACGACGCACTTCAACTGATATAAACCGTTGGCTTACTTTTTGTCCTCCTTCTTCTCCTCTTTCTTCTCGGACTTCTCGGCAGGCTTCTCTTCCTTCTTTTCGAGGCTCTTCAAATCCCACCCGGTCAAAATCGACAGCTCCGGCAACGCCTTCTTCAATTTCGCTGCGCCTTCCTCCGTCACCTTGCTCTGCCACACGTAGAGGTTGCGTAGATAGCGAAGTCCAGCGAGATGTTCGAGACCCGCATCCGAAACGGCGGTGCCGTAGAGGTTCAGATAAACGAGATTGGTCAAACCTTTGAGATTCGCCAGTCCGGCATCCGTGACTCCTGTGAGTTCGAGATGAAGGCGCTGGAGATAAGGCAGGGCTTTGATCGCCAGCAGCCCGGCGTCGGTCACTTTTGTGTTCGCGAGATTCAATTCAACCAGACTGGTGACGTCCTTGACGGGCGCAATCACCGTATCGGTGATATTGCTTCCCTGGAGGCGGAAATTCGCTTCACGCCAGGGTACGCTCATGGCGACAGGTCGTACATCAACACCGGCCTGGCCGATCTTGGCAATCGCCTTGGCTTCCGCGTCGCCGGGTTTGAAATCCTTCGGCAACAATGGTTCGTTCTTCGGTTTCGAAGGCGCCACGCTTGAGGCGGACTTGCTGACAACGCCATCGGGCCACACCGCTCCTTGGTTAATCCAGTCGCGAACCAGATCCGTCTGTGGCTTGCTCAATGGCTCGCCTTCATTGGGCATGATGTCTTCGTGCCCTTTCGGGAGGATGATGCGTCGATAGAGGTCGCTCTTTGCGGCGTCATTAGGAATCACCGCCGTGCTGTCCTTCTTGAAAAGGGCTTCCTTGTTGTCCAGGCGGAACTTGCCCTTTTGCTTTTCAGGGCCGTGGCACTTGACGCAGCTCTGGTCGAAGATCGGCAGGATGTCCTTGGCAAAATCGATTTTAGCCTGCGCCGAGGCACGGTTTCCCGTCAGGGCGGTAAATGCCACAAGAGTCAATGAGATGATTCGGCTTTTCATAATGATATGTGCTCGGTGAACTGGGATTCCTTTTAGTCTGTCCGCGAGAGGCTGGCAATGGCTTCCGCGACTTTTTCGACGGGCTTGGTGCCACCGCTGCCTGACTCCCTTACTTTGGGGCCGTCTTGTTGCGCAACAATTTGGCATGAACTCGTGCCACATCCCCCATGTAGTGATTCTGGGCGTATGGCCCGGCCGCCTTGGTGATGTGATCTTCGGTCAACTTCTGGTTTCCCTCGGCGGCGTAATACAATCCGAGATACAAATGCGCGTAGAAGAGCCTGTTTTTCAACTCCTCGGACGCGGGTGAGCCCGCCTCGGCCGCGGCTAAAACCTCCTGAGCGGTTGCCTTGCCGGCAAAGAGCGCGTGGATCTGCTTCATCGGCACCCGTGTGTCGCCCTCGATGGGTATGAGAGTTGTCCGTGCTTTCTCAATTCCCTGGCTGCGGGCGGTGCAAAGAAAATGCCACGTGGCGTTCTCGACATCGTTTTGGTTGACCGTCTGGTGCAACTCAAACTGTTTGCGCCCGTCCTCAAAGCGTCCCGCGTAGTAAAGTGCGATTCCTCGCTGCCAGTGCTGCGCCGCCTGTCTGGGATCAAGTTCGAGAACCTTGTCGAAATCCGCAACCGCTTCGTTGATCTTGCCGAGCTTGAACTGTTCGACTCCTCGATACTGATGAATGCCTGTCATCCGAGATTGCAGCTTGAGAGCCGCATCATAATCCGCAACGGCCTTGTCGTGTTGCAATGTCTCCCCGTGCGCCCGTCCGCGAAGCACCAGAGCGCGAACATTCTTTGGATCCGCCTCGATCACGCTGGATGTCGCGACGAGCGCTTCGGAAAACGCCCCCCTGCGCAGAGCTCTTTCAGCGCGGTCCAGTGTCGCCTGCATGTTGTCATTGATAGGGGCCTTCAGGTCGGCACCAAGCAGTGGTGCCGCATGAAGGAAGAGTAAGGTTGCACAGATGAGATTCATCATGTGCTCACTGGTACCTCCGTAAGTGAACGCGAGCAAGCCTGCTTAGCATTCGATGTGAGCGGTGATGCGATTCGCGAAAGGCAAGAGTGCAATTCATGTCGCGAGATCAGGAGGCCAAGGCTTGTCGGCAGGGATGTCGGCGTTCCCGGGAAAGGCTCATGGAGAGTGAATCGCGGTCTTCAATTGCCCCCTTGCACTCAACAAATCTCCATGCGAAATCATGCCCTCGGCGATCTGTTCTGCGTTGTCTCTATTGCGCGGTGTGTTTAGATATTGCGCATGAACCTCGCTCTCCGACCATGAACTCCCGTGCCGCAACTGAATTCCGTTACGAGAAATTGACCTGGCCCGAGATCAACGATGCCGTTGATCTCGGCAAGGTTTGCATTGTGCCATGTGGCGCAGTCGAGCAGCACGGTCATCACCTGCCACTGGATGTCGATATCGTCTGTCCCACTGAAATCGCACGCGGCGCTGGGCGGCTGGTTCCGGACAAGCTGCTTGTGCTGCCGACCGTCTGCTATGGCTACACCGGGCACGTGATGGATTTTCCGGGTACGATTAACAATCACTATTCCCACTTCATTGACCACGTACTCGATATCACGAAATCGCTCGCCTACCACGGATTCAAGAAGATCGTCCTGCTGAACGGCCACGGTTCGAACATGCCGAATCTTGACCTGGTCGCTCGCCGCACCAATCTGGAAACGGATGCCGAGTGCATTCCGACCGCGTGGTGGAATCTGCTAACGGTCGATAAGGAATTCCTCCCGCGCTGGCGCCAGAGCAAATTCCCCGGTGGCTGCGCCCATGCGTGCGAACTGGAAACTTCGCTCTACCTCTATCTCGATGGCGACAACGTTCGCCAGGATCTGATCCGGAGCGGTGCCATCAGTTTCAATGAAGAGAACTGCGCGTTCAACTGGGTGGACCTTTTCGCAGCCGGACCTGCCACGCTGATTTCGTGGACGAGCAGTTATTCCGAGACGGGCGTGCTCGGCGAGGCGGAACTGGCAACTGCCGAGAAGGGTTGCCAGGCTTACGGAGAAGCAGTCAAGCAGCTCGCGCGCTTCGTAACTTGGTTCAAGGATCGCCCGGTTGATGCGCGCCGTGACCTGCATCGCAAGCCTCCGACGATGCCGATGCCATGGGGTCAAAGGCCATCACCAAAGGCCTCATGACCATCGCCGAAACTCCCGGCACCAGGTTTCAAGTTCCAATGGATAGCACAGGGCAAATCGCATTTGTCCATCAACCAGGACTGCCAGGCGCGGATGAGCTGAAGGCTGGTTGCCATTGTTTGGACTCTGGAGGGTGGATCTTCGTAATTTCTCCAAACGACCTGCGATGTGATTCATGAAAGTAGAGGTCATGCCAGCTCCCAGCTCCACGACTCGTTTCCGTTTTGTTGTTCTGGCCATGCTTTGCTCGCTGGCCTTTCTCACCTACCTCGACCGGATTTGCATCATGCGGGTGCAGGGCGACATCGAGCGGGATTTGGGCTTCGCTCAACTCACCCCGTCGGATGAGCAATCGCTTCGCGATCGGGGTCTCGAGAACGATGACGCTGCCCGCGAAAAGCTGAGCCGGGATCGCGCCACGCAACGGATGAGCTGGGTCTTCTCCGCGTTCGTTGCTGGATATGTGTTGTTCGAAGTGCCGGGTGGCTGGCTTGGGGATGTCATGGGAGCGCGAGTTGTGATCTTCCGCATCGTGCTGTGGTGGTCGTTGTTCACCGGGTTGACAGGCGGAGTGAAATGGATGGCAGGCTTGTTCTCGTCCGCGCCGGGGCCTGGTTTGTTCCTCGGTGTGATGGTTGCGATCCGATTCCTCTTTGGGGTGGGGGAAGCGGGCGCGTATCCCAACATCGCACGAGCGCTGGGACGGTGGTTTCCGCATGCTGAAAGAGCGACGGCAACGAGTTTCATCTGGTTCTCAAGCCGACTGGGAGGTGGGCTTGCCCCGATGATCATCGGCATGTTGATGGCGGTGGCCGGTGATTGGGAAAAAGCGTTCTGGCTTCTTGGAATCGCGGGTGCGATCTGGGCCTTGCTCTTCTTCT
Source organism: Verrucomicrobiales bacterium (assembly GCA_005777315.1). Classification (GTDB taxonomy): domain Bacteria; phylum Verrucomicrobiota; class Verrucomicrobiia; order Limisphaerales; family F1-12-MAGs170; genus F1-120-MAGs170. The sequence continues at coordinate 3,433 of SXMN01000277.1, read as the reverse complement.
GGTGGTTCCGCGACCGTCCTGAAGACCAGCCATCGGTGAGTGCCGCCGAATGTCGGGAGATTCGCGGGGCTTCGACGGAGGCCGGCAGCATTTACGACGATGCTCACCCATCTCCATTACGGTGGTCCGCGCTGTTGACTCCAAATTTGCTCGCTCTGGATCTGGCTCAATTCTGCGTCAGCTTCTGCTTCTATTTCTACATCACATTTCTCCCAAAATATCTCAAGGAAACGTTCCAGATCGAATACGCCCAATCACAACTGCTCACCGGACTGCCCTTGTTTTGTGGTGGAGTTGCCTGCCTGATTGGCGGGCGGCTTTCTGACTTCTTCATTCGCCGCAACGTCAGCAAACGCTGGAGTCGTAGCATTTTGCCCATTGTTGGTTGGAGCGCCGCGGGTATTTGCGCGCTCATTGTTTCACAACTCCACTCGGCGACTGCGGTGATCGTGCTGATCTGCGTGGCGTTCGCTTTTCAGGATCTCGGTGTTCCTTCCACGTGGTCTGTTCCGACGGACGTGGGCGGACGGTTCGCGGGGACTGTCGGAGGTTGCATGAACATGGCGGGCGCGGTTGGCGGAATGATCAGCCCTCTGGCAGCGGCGAAGGTGTCGATCGCGTACGGATGGAACGCCACCTTCGTCATGTTTGGTGTGGTCTATTTGTTGGGAGCGCTGGCCTGGTTGCGCGTCGATGCGAGCAGTCCGATGATCCAGGCGAGCGGACACCAGAAGCTGCGGAAGGGATGAAGTTTTGGCCTGTTTGTTTTGAATGATTCACGAAGTTGCCAATACCTCGCTGGTCCGCCATTGTCACTGCGCACATGAGCAAGAGCTATTACATCACGACCGCCATCGATTACGTGAACGGGCAACCGCATCTTGGGCATGCTTATGAAAAGCTCATCACGGATGTCATTTCACGAGCACGCCGAAGCCTGGGAGACGATGTCTTCTTTCTGACCGGGCTGGACGAACACGGCCAGAAGGTGCAGCAAGCCGCCGCCGCAGAAGGCAAGGGTGCCCAGGCATACTGCGATGAGCTTGCCGCGAGTTGGAAGGCGTTGTGGGTGCGGCTGCAATTGACCAACAACGATTTCATTCGCACAACTGATGTCCGCCACAAGAGCGTCGTGCAGGCAATCCTCACGAAACTTCATCGCGAGGGACATTTTTATCCGGAAGAGCACCAGGGATTTTACTCCACACGCCAGGAAACTTTTCTGACGGACAAGGATCGCCTTCCAGACGGCTCCTTTGACCCTATCTACGGGGAGGTGGTGGAACTGGTTGAGGAGAACTATTATTTCCGCCTTCGTGAACATCAGCAGTGGCTGATTGATTACATCGAGGCCAATCCAGAGTTCATTTACCCGTCCTACCGGCGAAACGAAATCCTGGGCTTTCTGAGAAGCCAGCCTTTGGAAGACCTTTGCATCACACGGCCCAAAGCGCGTCTCGAATGGGGGATTCCCGTGCCGTTTGATGACAAATTCGTCACCTACGTGTGGTTCGATGCGCTGGTGAATTATCTCACGGTGCCGGCGGCGCTCGGTGATCCGGTGGTTAGCGCGGCGCTGGGCGTGAATTTTGGCTCACCGCAGGATGGCGTGGGCGGAGGCCCTTCGCTCTGGCCTGCCGATGCTCACGTTATCGGCAAGGACATCATTAAATTCCACGCCGTCTTCTGGCCAATCATGCTCAAGGCAATGGGCCTCCCGCTGCCGAAGCAAATCCTTGTGCATGGCTGGTGGCAAAAAGACGGCCAGAAGATCAGCAAGAGCACCGGCAACATAGTCGACCCTGTTGCTGTGATCGATGAATGGGGGGTGGATGCCTTCCGGTTTTATGTCACCCGTGAGCTGGATCTGGGACCGGACGGCAACTGGACCGACGCGGGATTCCAGGCTCGATACGCCTCAGAACTGGCCAATGGTCTCGGAAACCTCGTCAACCGCTCGCTCTCGATGCTCAAGCGGTATCGCAACGGAGTCGTTCCATCCCGCTCCGATGAACTGGCACCCGAGGCGAACCGCCTCATCGCGGAGACCATCTCTAATCTCCGGGCGTATCGATTGCAGAGTGCCTTGCAGTCCATCTGGTCGCTGGTCACCCGAGCCAATCAATATGTGGATCAGACTGCTCCGTTCAAGCTGGCCAAGGATCCAACGCAGGCCGCGAGGCTGGATGAGGTGCTCTACAACCTCGCCGAAACGTGTCGGATTCTTGCGGTGCTCTTGTGGCCGTTCCTCCCCGGGACTTCCGGGAAGATCTTTGCTCAACTGGAGTTGAAGGAAGATTCAAGCAGGATGATAGGAGTCGAATGGGGGCATCTCAAACACGGCCACGTGATTGGTGAACCGGCCCCACTCTTTCCTCGAAAAGATCAGCCGAAAGCCGAATCGAAATAGCACTTCCGTCCACCATCAAGCCGTTCAGTCTCAATGATTGGGTCCACCATGGCCTGAGAAAAGCCGAGGTTGTTCTGTCTGAGCGAGGCGAACGATGGCTGTCCGTAAGGAGTCCTCCTTTACGATTCCAATTTCAGCTTAGCCGGGCAGGAAGCTATCGGATTGGCCACGCGACACGCCGGACGCGGTCGGCGTCAGGTCGGTGGTGCCGAAGCTGATTCCGCCATGTGGGGCGATGGCATGCACGATCTCGTTAGCCAGGACTGTCGGCCCTTGAAGATGGGGCTAAGCGATGCTTGGCGTTCCGGACCCGGCGCAAGCTGCCAAGGTCGCAATCGGCGGCAGGCGAATTCTCAGCGGATGAAGAGTTCCTTGGACAACTGGGTCTGCCGGATGATGGATTGCAACGTGCCAACCCGGATCTCGCGGTGATTGGGCACGCACGGGCACGGTGATGGTCGTATCCCCAACGCGACGCTGCATGACCATGTGGCTGCCGCGCTGGCGCACCAGCTCGAAGCCTTGGGAGCGAAGGATGTCGCAAACTTCCGCCCCGGAGAAGATGCCCAGTTTAGGCATAGCTGGCTTCAAACCGGCTCGCGATAATCTCGGGATGATACCGGCTCTCGATCTCGGCGTGGGATGCGGATTCCAAAAAGAGTTCGACAGCTTCGCGAAGATTGGCGGTGGCGTCTTCCACCGTGGTTCCCTGGCTGGCCACGTCCAGTTCAGGACACAGTGAGGTGTAACCGTCTCCATCGCGTTCGAGCAGTGCCGTCAGTTGAAGCCGTTTCATAACGGGGACAGTTTATCCTGCTCGTCTGAGTGAAACACCTCGGGAAAACAAAAAGCCGCTCCGGTTTCCCGGAGCGGCCAGATGGTCGCTTCCCACAAGCGCGAGCTGACCCTGTGTGCCGGACAACGAAGTGTCCGGGCTGGGTCTGCTTGCGGAGCAAACGTTACTTCTTCTTTGCCTTCGGCGCGGCGGCCTTGCGCTTCTCCTCGATGGCGGCTTGCGCGGCG
>SXMN01000276.1 GCA_005777315.1 Verrucomicrobiales bacterium | reverse complement strand
ATGAAACTGGAGTGAGCGTCTCGGACGATGAACTGGCTCGCGTCCATATCACGCCAGCGAAGTTCCACGGGGAATGGAACTATGTCATCGAACCCCGTTAACTAACATTTGCTCAAGTTATTATTTCGCCCGCCCTTACTTTGCCGCAAAGTCTGCCCGCACCCGAGGCCGCGGACACTCTTTCGGTGGCTGGGAACGAAATCGACTTTTTCTGAGTCAGAGTGGCCGGGGATTTCTGGAGGCTGGGCACCTATTCGAGTTGGGCCTTCAACAGGACTCCCGGAATGTGGTGGCGGACGATCTGGATGGCGACGGCCGTCCCGACCTCCTTTTGGCAACTTTTGAGACATGGCCGGAAAAAAAGCAGACCATTAAGATTTTTCGTAATGATCTTCCAAATACCGGGAACTGGATCGGAGTCCGGTTGCGTGAGCAGGGAGCTGGCGTCTCTCCGGTCGGCGCCAAGGTGACCGTCCAGTTTGCAGGGGGTGTGCTCGTGCGGCAGATCGTCACTGGCGATTCCTACCGCTCGCAACACGCCAACACCGTTCACTTTGGACTCGGTGCGGCGCAAGAAGTGGAGAGTCTGGAAGTCGCTTGGATTGGAGGGAAGAAAATCCGGCTCTCCAAGCTTCAGGCAAATCGCTATTACGACGTTCGAGCTCCGGATGTTGGCGGACTTTGAAATTGAGGCAGGTTTGCTGCCATGAGGTCGCCGTGGGGTTGGATGAGCTAACTTAGTTAACGGTCATGCACGCAGGCTCCGGAGGCCGTGCAGGCCTCACGCCTTCGAGTCAGGCGATCAAGTCACTTACGACATTCCCGTGAACATCCGTCAGGCGGTAATCCCGTCCCGCCGAGCGAAACGTGAGTTTCTCATGATCGAATCCGAGCAGCGCGAGAATGGTGGCCTGCAGATCGTACACGTGCACCTTGTTTTCGACGGCCTGGTAGCCAAATTCGTCCGTGGCTCCGTGAACGTGCCCTCCGCGCGCTCCTCCTCCCGCCAGCCACATGGTGAAACCGTAATGATTATGGTCGCGGCCGTTGATCTTGCCCGCGTTTGAACCGGGCGTCGGCAATTCCACGGTTGGCGTTCTTCCGAATTCGCCTCCCCAGATCACCAGTGTGTCTTCAAGCATCCCGCGTTGCTTCAGATCCTTCAGCAGCGCGCCAATCGCCTGATCGCACTGTTGCGCAAGGCGTCGATGATTTTCCTCCAGGTCGTCATGGCTGTCCCAAGGTTGCCCGGAGCCATGCCAGATTTGAACGAAGCGAACGCCGCGTTCGACCAACCGCCGGGCGATGAGGATCTGCCTTGCTTGAGTGCCTTCGCCGTACATTTTGCGGATGTATTCGGGTTCGCGGCTGATGTCGAACGCATCCGTGGCATCCATCTGCATCCGGTAAGCGAGTTCGAAGGACTGGATGCGCGCTTCAAGCTGAGCGTCGTTCTGGCGTTTCCTGGCGTGGCGGGCGTTCAACTCGTGAAGAAGGTCGAGCTGCGAACGCTGCTCCGCCATCGAGGTGTAATTGTTCCGGATATGCTCGATCAGACGCTCCATCTGTGTGTGTTGAGTGTCGATGTAGGTGCCCTGAAAAATGCCGGGAAGGAAAGCTGACTGCCAGTTTTGCGATTCCTGAATCGGGTAGCCGCCGGGGCACATCGAGATGAAACCAGGCAGATTCTGGTTTTGCGTGCCGAGGCCGTAAGTGACCCACGATCCCATGCTGGGGCGGATTGACCGCGCATCGCCACAATTCATCAACATCAACGAAGGTTCATGGTTCGGCACATCCGCGTGCATGGAACGGATGACGCAGATATCGTCGATGCTTTCGGCCGTCTTCGCAAAGATCTCGCTGACTTCGATGCCGCTCTGGCCATACTTCTTGAACTTGAACGGGGATGCGAATGCCGCACCGGTCTTGCGTTCGGTGCGGAGATTCTCCTTCGGGAGCGGTTTGCCAGCGAGGTGGTTGAGGGCGGGTTTCGGATCAAACGTGTCCACCTGCGACGGACCGCCGTTCATGAAGAGGTGGATGACTCGCTTCGCTTTCCCGGAAAAATGAGGCGCCTTCGGTGCCATCGGGGAAACCGCGCCAGGGCCGGCAACGGCCTGTGAAGCAAGAAGCCCCGCGGAATTCATGACCGACGCCAGACTCAGGGCACCCATACCCATGCCACAACGATGCAGGAAATCACGGCGTGAAAGGAATGCATCTTCTAATTTTGGCTTGTGATGTTGCATGACTGGCTGCTGTTCGCGCCCCGCGAACTGACGTCAGCACCTTGCGGGCGATTCACCCATCTGTGGTTGATGTCGTTGGCGGCTCGTCTAATTCTCTAGTGATGAAAGATATTAGCCAACGTCCAAACATGGGTCAAACATCCAGAGCCGGGGTGAATGGTTCATTCTTGTTCGCACCGCTACATGTTATGTTCATCAAATTGTGATCAAAGAATTTGACGGCTCAAGAATGCGCTGCTAATCACCAGTCCGTCACCTGATTATTGGATCTGATTCCCAACCCTCGAATGTGGAAACTTGGTATTACCGAACATGAGATCTGCCGCTCCCGAGAGTTCTGTGGAATGAAGCATGTCCTCTCAACGACAATTTGAGGTCGAATCTTTGGAAGCGCGCCTGTTGCTTTCAGCGGAATTGTTATCGGCATCCACTTCGACCTTCCCAATCTCCAGTTCGGCGGAAGCGGTGGCCGAAGTCGTTGTTCTTGGAAACCCGATTGCCACCACGCCCGCTAATCCCGCGACTGCGCCGGTGATGGATCTTTTTCAGAATGCGACTCTGCTCGAATTGGCAGAGTCATCGTCCAACATAGACGTCGGCGAGATAGAAACGGCAGATTTGGACGACATGGGCGGTGTCGGCGGGGAGATTGATTCCTCGCCATCAATTCATGGAGCGGCCGGAATCGAAGCTCAGACCTCGATCGCTTCAGCCGACCCTGGATCGGTCGCCAGTTTCGGGGCGGGTAATCCAACGCTCGATGCTATCAGCGAGCAACTGGTGGAGACATTGCGCGCGGCGAATGGGCCACCTGAGGATTCCTCCAATGATCGGCATGTTGGATTGCATGGCGGGTCTGTGGGCAAGCACACGGACTCTTCCACCGGGCATGTTCCGGAAAAGACCAGTCTTGCAGTTGATGAAGCATGGAGCGGGACTGAAACTTATGTCTGGGATATCAGTGATGCGCAGGGCAAGGAAGGCGCGAATGTCGGGTGGGATTCGATCGATATCGGTGGAAAATTGACCATTGCCGCCACGGAGGCCAATCGATTCAAGATTCAGATCAACTCGGTGACCGCTGCCGGTGCTTTCGCAGATGCCTCCAATTTTGATGCTTCACTTCCATTCTCATGGAGGATTCTCCATACCAAGGATGGGATTGAAGGATTTGACCGCTCCAAGTTTGTCCTTGATACCTCGGGTTTCTTTAATGATTTGGGGACTGCGACGTTCGCCTTGGAACTTTCCACCAACGGCCGAGACCTGTTGTTGCGACTCATCCCCAGTTTGCCATCGGTGGCTTTGCTCGAAGGCACGGTTTCTTGGCAGGAGCAGGGGCCGTTCACAATCGTCAACAATGCAAATACGATCGTTGCTCCGAACAACCCGGTCGTCGGCGCAGTCCAGGCGATTGTTCCACATCCGACCAATCCCGCCATCGCCTACCTCGGGTCGGTCGGTGGGGGAGTTTGGAAGACAACGAATTTTGACACACCCGACCCAGCCTGGCAGCCCATAAGTGATCGGCTCCCCTCAATGTCGATTGGCGCTCTCGCCATCGATCCGCTTTCCCCCGACAACATCTACGTAGGCACAGGAACCTTCAGCAGCGCCGGCAGGGGCGGTGAATCCGCCGGGGTATTCAAATCGGAGGACGCTGGAGTCAGTTGGAAGCAAGTAGGAAACTTTGCCGGATTGCGCGTCACTCGAATCGTCCCTTCTTCGACAACTGCCGGACTTGTCCTGATTTCCACGTACGACGTAACTCTCAACAAGCCGGATGGAACCGAAGGACGTGGGGGGCTTTACCGCAGTCTGAATGGTGGCGAACAGTGGGCCAGGCTTTCTGGAGAAGGAGCGGTTTTGCAAAAGTTGCCCGAGTGGGAAGTGTCTGATGTGGTTCAGGAGCCAGGCAACCCTGGTAGATTCTACGTCGCGGTAAGCGCTTACGATTGGAATGCCGACCCGGGAGACCAGGGGGTTTACCGGGCCGATAATCTTGATACGGCTGCTCCTAATCTAATTGCGTGGCAGAACGTCTCCGCTGGCATCAACCCGGATTTTAATAACAACGGCACCGCCAACGAGGCAGGTGAGAATCTGGACAAGGTCAAACGGATTGTCCTCGCCGTCAGCAAGGCGGGAACAAAGCCGGTTTATGCCGCAGTCCTGGGCTACAATCCGGCACAATCCAACAAGCTCATGTTGAGCGGTGTTTTCCGATCCGCCAACCAGGGTGGGGCTTGGACTCCGTTAGGCAATTTTGGTGGAAATGCTCCCGCCAACCTTCCTCAGACAAACCCGACTGGTCAGGGCGAGAAGCATTTTACGATCGTTGCGGACCCGCTCAACGATGGTGTGATCTATATTGCGGGGGCCATCTACGGGACTTCACCTTATGTCGCGACAAATTTCCGGTGGGATGGCGGGCCCAAGACATGGACTGCGATCACGTCGGACGATGGGAGCGGCCCAGGCAGTGTCAACTCGGCACCGCATGGTGATGTGCGCAGTCTGATTTTCTCCCAGAATGGCAACGACTTGTTGCTGGTGAGCGATGGTGGTCCGTATCGGTTACCAAACCCTCGCGCGGACAATCCGACTCCAGAATGGAAATTCATGGGCAGGAGCCTGCGGATCGCGGAATTTGGATCGATCGCCTATGATCACAATACCAACTCCATATTCGGCGGCACGCAGGATGTTGGAGTAATCCGGCAGAAGTCAGATCCACAAACATGGGATTCACTGACGGGCGGTGACGGCAACTTTGTTGGAATTGGGTATAACGGGAACGTGAGCACCCGTTATTACATGTCGAACAATTTTAGTTCTTTTTACCGGAGCGACTTTCCAAATCCAGCCAACCCAGACCAACAAAATGCTGCCATCACACTGGCTTTGGACACTGTGTTGAACTTGGGAAAGCTCACGGGATTGGACAATTCGGCCCCTGATGACGATCGCTCTTTTGCGGGCTACCAGACGATTCCGTTCGCGGTGAATTCGCTCGACCCGAAACGCCTGCTGATGGGGCGTCTGATGGTTTATGCCAGCGATGACGGAGGGAATACGATTTCCACCATTTCAGCGGTGCCGGCTGGGTCCGCGATCATAAGTGCATTGGTTTATGGGGGGCGAGATGGTTTTACGGATGCGCCTGACGTGATGTACGTGGCTCGCGGGGCTACAATATCAGTCAGTTCGAATAACGGAGCCCAATTCAAAAGCCTCACACTCCCTGGCTCGCTGAGAATCGAACACATCGCCCTTGACCCGACAGATTGGCGGACGGCGTTCGTGGTTGATAAGGCGCATATCTGGTTGGTTCACGTAAATGGGGATGGAGCGGTCACCGCGCAGGATATCACCACTGGTTTGGGAACCATGACGGGTGGATTTCGGGCTGTAGAAACCTGGCGCAACGGCGAGACCCTGTTCGTGGCGGTTGGTGCCCGCGACGGAGTTTATTCGATGAGCATGGACAGCCTCGACCTTGCATTCGCGCATCTCACCGGTGAGACGTTGTCAACGTGGTCGCGACTTGGGGATGATCTCCCGAACGTGGTTGTTTCAGACCTCGTGTATGATCCTGTGGATGATCTCCTGATCGCCGGTACTCAAGGGCGTGGTGCCTGGACATTATCCAAAGTGACCCGCCGCATGCATGATGGACAGGGCCTCTACATCGATACGGGGGCAGGGAATGATGTGGTTCGGCTTAGAATGGGAGTTCCCAGTGTGATGCCGCCCACGTTGGAAGTGCTGATCAATGAAGTCCTTGTCGGTACATTCGATATGGCAACGATCAGTCATGTCGTTGTGCATACTGGGGCTGGGGATGACAAGTTGATCATCGACAGTTCGAATGGCGAGCTGGTGATCCTGGGAGGCATCTATTTTGAAGGAGGGGCCAATACAACGGCTGATCCAGGGGACCGATTGGAATTCCAGGGTTCGACAACCAGTGATCTGGAAACCGATACGGAAGGGGATTTTGAAATCAGGCAGATGGGCCAGCAGAAGGTTTTCAATCTCAACGTGGAAACGTTCAAGGACACCACCGCTTTTGAGGATTTTGTCGCGTTTTGGAAGGGAGTCTGGAATTCCATCACTGATTTCTTCAGCATGATCGGAGATGCCTTGACGCCTGATCTGCCTGTGGTGGGGGACTCGTTGGGGAGAGGTTTGAGCGGCGGTGACTACGTTGGAAAGCCACCCATCGGATTCCCCAATGGAGGCATGCCGGTGGCTGGGGCTCCTCTCCCAGGCAATGGAGGAGGGTTCGACGCGCTTTGGCGGCGTCTTTTTGAATCAGGAGGCCAATTTCGACCTGAGGATCTCGGCACTGCCATCACCACTGCTGCTGGTTTTCAAACTGCGCTCGATTCGTTGGATGGGATTCCTGGTAATGTCACGGTTGATCCCGTGACCAAACAACTCATCCTCGGAAAACTGTCGGACATCACCAAGCCATTCCGGAGGACCATAGCGTTCGAAGCCCCCATCGATCTCGATTTGATGGGAGGGCTCATCAGCATTCATGGCGGATTGCGGATACTTGCCGACATCGAACTGATGCTGGAGATGGGGGTGGATGATCGTGGTTTCTACCTGGCTACAAAAGCATCTGCCCAGCCTGAATTTCGGGTTCGCAACCTGGCCGTCAATGGCTTTGTGAATGCGAAGGGAACCTTTGGTCCGCTCGAAGTCGCCTTGGAAAATGTCAATATCACCCTGGCGGAAGGTGTCGGCGTTGCTGTCAATATCAAGGAGCCGGTCGATCCATACGGGCATGCGCCAGACGACAAAATCCGCCTGTACGAATTTCTCAACAACCCCGCCGCTTTATTCGATGTCAGCGTCATCACGGATTCGATGCTGGATGACCTGGTCCTCGAAGCCTCAATAAGGGTGGCAGCCATTGAGCCTGGCGGCCCTCCCTTGTTCGACCTCCCTGTTGCGACGATTCAAATCATCTGGCCGGAAATCACGAACCCACTTCAAGTCAACGTGAAACCAGTCGGTGGCCCGGCTGAATTCCTGTATCGATTCCTTAATTTCAGGATCGAAGATTTTTATGGAGAATTGAAGCGCACGTTGAACGGGCTTGGCGGAATCAGCGGCAGCGCGTTTCTCGATCTGGACCTGCCGTTCGGGGCCGGACTCAGCATCGGAGGCTCGCTGGACTTTGGGACCGCATTCCTTGACAAGGTGTTTGCGAAGCTCGTGGACGTTGAATTGGTCGCTAGCACCGGCAACGGCAAGCCGACAGGATTGCTGGCCAAAGGACAGCTCACAGGAGATGCAGTCTTCGCACTCAGTATTGATTCGGCAACCCCTGTTCAAGTCACTGTTACCAAGGCGAGCACAAACGCGAATACCTCCCTGAGCGACCTGGTGGCCGACATCAACGTGGCTCTCGCCTCGAAAGGATTCGGCGGAAAGGTTCAAGCGCTGCTGAAAGGGCCGCAGATCGCTATGAAACTGGCCGCCGGTGCCAGCCTCAAGATCACGGGCGATGCTTCCAACCCTGCGTTCACTGAAATTGGGTTCCCTCACGACTCATCCGGTGTTTCCTTACCCAAGCTTCCAACTCTTCAAAGTCTGCTGTCGGAATTGAACAGGATTCTCGATCCTCCCGGCCCGGCTACGTTCAACATCAATCCCCAGGCTGACCTTGCGAATAAGACCTTCTCCATCGCCATGGGTTTCAGCTACCCGGTCACCAAGTCCACAAAGTTCAAATACGATCCGGACATCGGGCTCGGAGATCTTGTGGACGTCTCCGCCAGCGGCGATTTCAGCATCAGCGGCACGCCGGGCATCTCGTTCACTCTGGGAATGAACCTGGACGATCTGACGGTTCCGAAGCTCATCAGTTCACCAACACTGCCGCCACCTTCCAGCGGCCAGACCACGGCTGATTCGACTTTCACAATCAACCTCAACGATGGGGAGTATCGCCAGACCTTCACACTTCGGAAATCGCTCGGGGCATTCAGAACGGACAACAACACGAGTGTGGCGGATCTTGCCGCGGATTTGAACGGCCTCCTCGGCACCGGCCCGGCGTATCACGGCAAGCCTCTCAACCGCGTCATCCGCTTTGTCTCAACCACGCTCAGTCCCGGAATTTTCCTCGAAGCGATCAACGAGGACGTGGATGCCGACGGCAAGCGTGATTTGGCGGACGAGGATGCCAACGGGAACCACCTTCTTGACGCCGGGGAAGACGCGGACAACGACGGACAATTGGATGTGGACGAGGATTCGGTGACAGGCGATCCATTCTTCCACAACGGCGCCCTCGACAGCTACCTCGGCGTGATCACGTCGATCGCCATCGAGGCGGCGAACAACGATCCCATCGTCACGGAGATCGGCATGAACAACGTCGTGCCGGCCAAGTCTGCCAACCGCGGCGTGTTTCTTGAGGACGTGCAGCTCGGTGGAACGTTGACAGTCTCCGCCAACAATCTTGCTGCCAAGGCGCGCTTCGCAATTTTTGAACTCTCCACGAGCGGCGGCAGCGCCACCGGCAACCTTGCCGCGACGTTGAAGCTGAAGAACCCGCATGAGCCGCCCGGCTCGCTGCATCCGACCCGCCTGGATCTGGACTTGATCCTGAAGCACATCTCCGACATCGGCAGCTACGTCACGCCCGACACCAGCATCACGGGCTCGGTGGACATCCAGTTGAACAACATCACGGTGCTGCCAAACCTGCCGACACTCTCTGGAAATCCGCTCATCCCACCCGGCTCGCAGTTCCGGATCTTCATTCCGGACATCAAGGATGTTCATTACAACGATGCCCCGTACGATGTCGCGACGAACAACAAGGGCACCTTCGTCACGTATCCGAAGCTTGGAGCGCTTGGAGATTTTCGATGCGCCAGCTTCCTGGATGTTGTCGCAGTTCTTGATTCGTTGAGTGACGAACTCGAGGGATTAAAGGCCTTCTCATTCCTGAACGAACCGCTTCCGCTCATCAACGTCAGCGTCAGTGACGTGCTCGATTTCGCCGGCGACATTTCCCGCGCCTTCAAGAGCCTCTCCTCGGGTGACAGTTCCGCCATCACCAAGCTGGAGGGCGATCTCGAAAAACTCTTCGGGGTGGATCCGTCCAAGTTCTGGATCAAGCTGGATGATGCCAAAACTTCCGGACCGTCGGGCGGTTCACCCGGATCGCCAGCAGTTGCGCGCTTTAATCCATCCGGCCAGAAGAACGCGCTGGTATTCACAGCCAAGAGCAATGGCGCGGCATTCAATGATTGGAAGATCGACTTCGATGACGACGATTCGTTTGCGGATGGAGTGAACGACGCAGCCATCGTGGTCGATAACGCAAACAAGACCGTCAAGATCGTCTATAACGCGACTTACACCACGGCGGCGAAGGTTCGCGACAAGTTGAACGCGAGTGCGGCAAGTCCCTTCTCGGCCGCGCTTGATACCTCAGCCTTGCCGGGTGACGGCGCGAGCAATGACGGCTTGAACACGATCACCGAGACGGCGATCAAGTTCCATCTCGAGTATGGGCTTTCCTACGGCAACCACCTGCCGTTTGCATTCGACCTTGGAAAAATCGTGGGCCTCCTGCCGCCCGGTCACCCGGCGCGATCGGTTTTGGAGGGAGTCGCGGACATCATCCAGATCGAAGGCTCGGCAAATCTCAACGTCACCGCCAGCGCGAATCTCACACTGGAGTTCGGCCTCGATGTGAGCGGCGGCTGCAATCTGATTCCGTTCCTGTACGACACGAGCGGCATCACCCTGAAAGCCGCGGTACGTGCCACCGGCGTTAACCTCTCCGCCGGGATAGGCAGCCTCAAGGTCTCGATCAAGAACGGCACCGTCACTCTGGACGGTGATGGCGACCCAACGACGACGACCGACAGCGCTGCATTCGGCGTCACGTTCAAGGACAATAACGGCGACGGCAGGCACTACTTCCGCAGCGGAGAAACATTTTTCAATTCGGACAACATTGGCGTCACGCTTACTGCCGCCGCGAGTGCGAATCTTCCGTTGTTTGCTTTGGACAGCCTGCCTATTGGCAGCACCAGCGACGGACCTGATGCCGGGACCGAGCCAGACAACTGGCTGGTCTTTCAATCCGGACCGCTCTCGCAATTGTTCACCGGGGATACCAGCGCAGTGGTCTTGCGGGCACCCGACATTTCCAGCCTGTTCGACAACATTGACGCCTGCGACATCGTCAACAACCCGGAGATCCTGGTCGATGGCCTCGATGCCTTGCTGGGAGTCATCCAGGACGGATTGGGGAACAAGCTTTCGAGGAACCTTCCGCTGGTGGGCGATCAATTCGGCAAGGCTGCAGATTCGATCATGGAATTCCGCAACGGACTGCTCGCCCAGCTCCGGCAGGTGCTCGCCGAAGGAGGCGATCCGATCACGCTCGCGAAGAAGGCTATCTTCGAGGCGCTTGGGACGCCCGGCCTTGACATACTTGCACAGAGCGATGGTTCGCCCGTCACCAGCGCCGAGGACATCGACATCAAGTGCGAAGGCAACGGAATCAAGTTCAACATCCGCCTCAAGAAATCCGCCGCGCTTCTTGATACAAGCAGCGATCCGATTGATTTCGACATCGGAATTCCCGGCCTTGGCCTGAGCGTCGATGGAAACGTGAAGATCGAGGTTGGTTTCGATCTGAAGTTGAAGTTCGCCATCACCGCGACCGATGGATTCTACTTCGACACCTCTGATCCCGAGGAACTCAAGGTGGATTTCAGCCTGACGATTCCGGGCATGAAGGCAAAGGGCCAGTTGCTCTTCCTGCAACTCGAGGTTCTCGATGAATCCGATGGTGTCAGCCTTGTCGGCGACCCGCGCGAGTCGTCGCACTTCACCGGTTACTTCTCCGTGGACTTGAAGGATCCGGTTGGCAGCGGCAACAAGCTGACCATCGCTGACATGACCAGCAGCGCGTTCAGCTTTGACAAGTTCATCAAGGCGGAACTCGGCGCCGAGGCGAAGCTTGCGCTGGACCTCATCTTGAGCTTTGGAGGCGACGCCCGGTTTCCGAGGTTGCTGGCTGAGTTCGACCTGGATTGGAAGTGGGTGTTCGGGGGGAATTCGGATGGCGATCTCCAATTCGGATTCCACAACGTGTCGCTGGACGTTGGCTCGTTCATCGCCGAGTTCATGGGGCCGATCCTCAAGGAGCTGAACAAGATTACAGAGCCGCTTGGGCCGGTCGTGGACGTTATCACGGCACCGCTGCCGCTCATCTCAGATCTTGCAGGGAAGCCCTACAGCCTGCTCGACATGGCGGAAGCGTTCGGACTCATCAGCCCGAGCACGCGTGAGTTCATCGACGTGCTGGTGGTCGTCATCCGGATGGCGAACTCGACCGTGGTTAACGATGGCTCGATCCTGCTCCCGCTTGGCAGTTTTGATTTGCAGACCGACAAGTATGGCAAGGTCCAGCGCCTCGAAGGACAGGTGGATGGCCCGCCGGTGGACTTTGGTGACGTCGGAAAGTTCTTTGCCACGCCAGATTGGGCCGGCGGCTCCAAGATCGCCAAACAATACGGTCTCAAACCGGGCCAGGCCATCGGCAAGGCCAACGTGCCCGGCCCGATTCTGGGCTTCCTCGATGACTTGAAGAAGATCGGCATCGAGCTGCCGTTTCTCTCGATTGGCGAGATTTCGAAACTCTTCCTCGGAAAGCCGATCAGCCTCTTCGAGTACCATATCCCCACCCTTGATTTCGAGGCTGGATTCGAGTTGTCCATTCCGATCATTGGGCCGCTCTATGTGAAGTTCGGCGGGAAAGTCAGCGCCTACGCCGACCTGACCATAGGCTTCGACACATTCGGCATCCAAAAATTCTTCAACAGCGAGGACAAGAACGTTCTGGATATTTTCGACGGCTTTTACATCAAGGATGTGGACAAGGATGGTAATGACGTGCCGGAGTTGACCCTGGGTGGATCGCTCTACGCCGCGGGCTCGATCGACATCGTCATCGCAGAGGCGGGGGTGCGTGGGGGCATCGAGGTGTTGGTGGATTTCAATCTGAATGATCCGGATGATGACGGTCGTGTCCGCATCTCCGAGATCATCGCCAATGCCAGGCAGGATGTGCGGTGCATCTTTGACATCCACGGCGAGATGAACCTTTTCCTCGAAGCCTATCTGATCATCGACTTGTTCATCCTCCAGATCGATGCGACCTGGCGCTTCGCCGAACTGACGCTGCTTGAATTCGACGTGACCTGCCCCGTGCCGGTGCTCGCCAATTATGTCAACGCAGGCGGCGGCGAACTCGAGGCCGCCGACGGTTCAGGCAGCCTCCGCCTGAACATCGGAAAATACGCCGCCGAAAGGGAAATCGGCGACACCACTGACGCGGATGAGAGTTACACGGTCACCCACGTCGAGGACACGGCACAGGGCGAAACGGTGGAAGTAGCCTTTGGCGGGATCAAGCAGACATATTACGGTGTGAAGAAAATCTGGGCGCGGGCTGGTGCGGGCAGCGACATCATAGATCTTCGAGGGGTCACTTCGCCTGTGGACAATTCTTCGGGGGATCGAGGCGTCCATGGCGATGATGGAAACGACACCATCTACGCCGGACCCGGTGGCGGGCGTTACGACGGTGACAATGGCAATGATACGATCACGGCTCAGGAAACTGACGACAGCTACACTGGCCGCGAGGATGAATTCCACGGGGGTTCCGGCAATGACGTGCTGACTGGACTGGAAGGCATCGATCACTTGTACGGCGATGACGGGGACGACATTTTGTACGGAGGCGATGGCAACGACATGCTCTACGGAGGCGCGGGCAATGATAAGATCTTTGGAGCCGGCGGTGATGACACTGTCGAAGGCAATGACGGGGCGGACATCATCGAAGCAGACGAAGGAGCCGACATCGTCATGGGCGGGGAAGGAGACGACACGATCAACGGTGGTTTGGGCGACGATAAATTGACGGGTGACGACAACCTGCCGGGTGGCAGCCACGGCAACGACACGGTTGACGGCGGTTTGGGCAATGACGTTTTGCTCGGCGATGACGGGATCATCCTCACGATTTTCAATGTGCAGGACGTTGAAGGCTCCGGAAACGACCTGCTCGCTGGCGGGCCAGGAAGCGACGTGTTGTTCGGGGCGGGAGGCAATGATGGATTATTTGGTGGAACACTTTTGGTAAGCGGCGTGGTAACGCCGGGTGACCAGGATACGGACACCGAGGATTTCCTCGATGGTGGCCTTGGGAATGATCTCGTTTTCGCGGACGATGCGCACAGCGCCGCCGTGACCACATTCCCAGGCGCGAACATTGGTGATGTCATCTGGCTTGATGCGCTCGATGAGCATGGCGTTCGTAATGATGTGCGCGACCCGAATGAGAAAGGCGTGGCGGGCATCAAGGTCGAGTTGCTCGACTCGGCCAGTGCGATCATTGCAAAGACCACGACCGACAAGGATGGAGCCTTCAAATTTACCGGACTTCAAGGCGGCGATTACAAGCTGCGCTTCACGCTTCCCATTGGGCTCGCCTTTGTCGCCAAACAATCCGGGGGTGATGAGGAAGTGGACAGTGATGTAAACCCCGGCACAGGCGTTACGGACCTGTTCACCGTCGCCGATGGCCAGGTGGATTACACACGTGATGCTGGTGTTCATGGCACGACGCCGTTGCTGGTCATCGACAACCCGTCGGTGGTGGAAGGGGATTCTGGGATCACAAACCTCACGTTTACTGTCACGATGTCGAGCGTCAGTGACCAGGTGGTCGTGGTCTGCTATGAGTCCTTGCCCGGCGTTGGACTGGGTGGCGCGCAGAGGATTGCCGACTACTCGAGTGTCGCCTACACACTGGTTTTCCAGCCGGGCGAAACCTTGAAAACCATCGTTGTGCCGGTCATTGGTGACACGATGGACGAGCTGGATGAAACGTTCACGGTTGAGTTGTGCGACGCTTGGAATGCCGGGATAGACGTGGCGAACCAGATCGGCACCGGCACGATCATCGACGACGATGATGCTCCGGTGATCACGGTTGAAGACGGATTCCAGGTTGACCCGAATCCGAACGACAACCTGGCCGCGCCTGAAGGCACCGGCATAACCTTCGTGATCCGGTTGAGCAATCCCAGTTACCAATCCATCGATGTGGAATACATGACCCGGCAGGTTGTCGATTCGAGCGGCTTGCGGGTCTTCGATGGAGCCAGGGCTGGTGTTGGATTCGATTACTCGGCTGCATTCGAGACCGCGCCGGGTCTGGTCAGTTTTGCGACCGGAGAAACGGAAAAGACGGTTGTCATCCCGGTGTTCAACGACGCGCTCGACGAGTACGACGAACAACTCCAGCTCGCCATCCGCATGGATTTGTTGATGCCGTCCGACGCAGCGGTGGTGGGACGCCCGGTGGCGACAGGAAGAATTCTGGACGACGATGCGATGCCGTTCATCGAGTTCCTGCCGACCAGCTACTCGACTCCAGAGGGCCATGCGGGCAATACCATCGTGAAACTCAAGGTGCATCTGAGCGCCGTCAGCGGACGCGATGTCACTTTCGATTGGAACACGACGCGCGGCACCGCCGTGAACGCCGCGCCGCCGGGAGAACGTCCTGACTTTGTTTACAAGTTCGAGACAGTCACCTTCCGTGAAACCGAGACCTTGAAGCAGATCGAGGTCGAGGTGATCGGTGACACACGCCTCGAACCGAACGAGGAATTCTTCGTCAACCTTCTTCAGGCCTCGAACGGACGTCTCAACGTCCTGGATGATGATCTGAATCATGCCACCGTCAGGATCACCAACGATGAAGTGCCCGATCCCGGCCCGTGGTATGTCGAATGGGCGCGCACGCATTACGAAGTGAAGGAATCCGAGAAATCAGTGACCGTCCACCTGGTCCGCGCCGAAGGCAGCACTCAACCGCTCGCAGTTTACTGGAGTGTTGGTGGTACGGCGACCGCGGGGCTCGATTACACAGGCATCTGGGAGAATGGAGTGAGTGGTCCGCGCGGTGTCGCCCAATTCGCCCCCGGCGAGACCGTCAAAGAAATCACGATCCCCATCGTGAACAATGACTCCTACGAAGGCGACGAGACCATTGTTCTTCACCTGCTCAATCCCACCGGCGGAGAAGTTCGAGCGCCGAATGACACGTCTGTGATCACGATCCTTGAGGATGATGAGAAGCCGAAGGTTTACATTTTCGCCCTCAACCTGATTGGTCCTGACCTGCCCGATGGGGTGAGTGAGGATGCATTGCCCAACGGGAATGGGCCGGGCATGGATGTGACGCCGATCAGGATGCTCTTCGACATTGTGGCCGAGGGGAAGACGGAAGTGCCCATCTCGGTCGATTGGGCCGCCTACAACGGCACCGCCATCGCCGGTGTCGATTTCCTGCCGGTCGGCCCCGTCACAAAGACCTTCGCGCCATTCTCCGGCACCAAGATTATCCAGGTGGAAGTGACGCTGATCGACGATGCAATCTCCGAGGACTGGGAATCGGTTTATGCCCGTATCACCAATCCGGTGGATTGTGAAATCACCGGCTATGAGGATTTCGGCTACATCTACGACGATGATTTCTCCGCTGTGACTGGATTTGTCTTCTACGATGCCAACAACAACGGCTTCTTCGACCAGAGCATCGATTGGGGATTGGGTGATGTCACAGTCAGGATCAAGGATTTCAAGAGTGAATACACTGTCACGACCAGCTCGGTGGGAACCATTGGCCAGTTCACCAGGAACGTGCTGCTCGGACCATTGACCATCACCGTGGATGAAGGGACCACACCGGTCGATAGCTCGGTCACCACGGACAACAACCCACTCCTGACCACCGTCAGCACCTCTGTAGCGACGCTGGACAACATCGGATTTTACACGGCTCCCAAGAAAACCAAACCGGACACCTCCACTGGCACTGGTCTCGCCTTCTTCAATGACATGGCTTATGGTGGAACGGGCAACGATGTTCTGGACGGCGGTCCTGGCAATGATTGGCTCATCGGAGGCCACTGGCTTGGCCCTGGCTGCGCGTGTGAGGGCGACGCCTATGACGCTCAATTGATCCAGCAGCCGGCGAATGCTGATCCGGCCGACGGTGGGAAGCGCATTTATGTGAATCCAGCCACGATTCCCGCGCCGGGCACGGTTCAAGGCCGCGTCTGGCTCGACAGCAGCCCGGTCAACGATCGGGAAGAAAACAACGAGCCGGGCGTGAAAGACGTTCAAGTGAACCTCTTTGATTCGGACTGGGTGCTAGTCGGGATCACCTACACTGACGCGTCTGGAAATTACAAATTCTCAAAACTTGCCGCCTGTGATTACACCGTCCAGTTTCTCCCGCCGGCAGGTTACAGCCTCGCGTTCCAGGACGTTGGGAGTGACGACCGCGACAGTGATGCGAGCGACGTTACAGGCCTGACTGCCTCGTTCCACGTCAACGCCGGTCAGACCGTGTCGAACATCGACGCAGGATTCCAGGCAGTCCCGCCGGGTTCTGCCGGTCCATGGAGTCTTCAATTTGATCACGTCGTCTATAGTGTGCGGGAGACGGACAGCTTCGCGACCATTGGGATTCTCCGGACACCAAACAGCTTCCAGCCAGTCGGAACCTACTGGACCGAGCAATGGACCGCTCTCCACAGCCTCGACTACATCGGCATCTGGGAAAATGGCGCGGCAGGAGCGACAGGCCGGCGGACCATCAGCTTTGGAGTCGATGAGAACGAGAAATCGTTCGTGATTCCGATCAAGAAGGACAACCTCACAGAAGCACCGGAACTCTTCCGCGTCCGGCTGGGCAATCCGACAGGCGGTCCGGTTTATGGAAATCTTCCTGAAGCCATCGTCCTGATCTTTGACAACCCGTGCCCGGACGATGACAAAGTGTTCGGCCAGGATGGAAACGACGTGATGCTCGGCGACTTCGGCTACTTCACGAACCTGGGCAAGGCAGAGCTGCTTGGCGGTGTCGGAAATGACCAGATCATTGGAGCGAAGGGCGCCGATGAAATCTACGGTGAAGGCGGCAACGACTTGATCGAGGGCGGACCGGACAACGACAAGCTGGATGGTGGTGGAGAGAACGACATCTTCCGTTTCGACGGCGACAAGAACCTCGGCACCGACAGCATCATCGAGGTTGCCTCGCCGTTTGGGGGCAATGACACCATCGATCTGTCACAGACAAGCAGCCGCGCCATAACGCTTGATTTGGGAAGTGTGGCACTACAGGCGGTGACCGCATCGCTGTCTCTCACCCTTCCTGCGGGCAATGTCATCGAGAACGTCATTGGCGGCGATCAGGATGACATTCTTACCGGCAACGCGCTGGACAACCGAATCCTCGGCGGTGCGGGCGATGACGACTTCGAGGGCAAGGGTGGCAATGACGAAATCCGCGGCGGACGCGGCTCGGACACGTATCTTTTCGACGCGGATGCACCGCTTGGCCACGACAACATCTTCGAGTCAGCAGCCTTGTCCGGCGCCAGCCTGGATCACGATCTGTTCGACTTCTCAGCGACCAAGCTTCAAGGCGTTGCGGTGGACATTGGAAAGAACGTATCGCAAACGGTGAACGCCAACTTCAGCCTCACCATCTCCAACGCCAAGGGCATCGAGGATCTCTACGGTGGTGCCAAGAATGATTGGTTGGTTGGCAATCTGAACAACAACCGCATCAAGGGTGGCGAGGGCAACGATGTGCTGGATGGCGGCCCGCCAGGCGATACGAGCAGCGACACGCTTGTTGAAGAACGCGGTGGCGGGTTCAATCTCACCAACGCCACACTCACGCTCCTGAGTGCTGGTGAGGTGGATACCTACTCGGAATTCGAAAATGTCAGCCTTGCGGGTGACGACAACGACAACACGCTGAACGCCTCGACTTTCAGCGGGGAAGTTCGCCTCGACGGGCGGGGCGGGAAGGACACCATCGTGGGGGGCACTGGCAAGAACTTCCTGACCGGCGGCTCCGGCGACGACGTCATCACCGCCAGCGGCCTCGATATAATCACCGAAGAGCGTGACGCCAGTTTCATTCTGACGAACTCGCAACTCAAGATCGGCGTTGAGGTGCGCTTCGTGAAGCTGTGTGAGTCCGGGGGTGAAAGTCCCCTGAGTCTGGGCGGATGGTCCGCTCGGAATTCAACGTGAAAACAATGAATGGAAAGGTCTAACCAACCACCCAAGACCGAGGATTGCTTGGCGGATT